>JAQTXW010000002.1 GCA_028688575.1 Methylotenera sp.
CAGAGCAAGCAGTTAAAGATGGTTTCAATATTCTTATTCTTTCAGATAGAAACGTGAGTGAAGCGCGCTTGGCGATTCCTGCCTTGCTGGCTTGTTCAGCAACGCATAAACATTTGGTACAAGCGGGCTTAAGAACCAGCACTGGTTTGGTGGTAGACACAGGCTCGGCACGCGAGGTGCATCATTTTGCGCTGTTGGGCGGCTATGGGGCAGAAGCCGTTTGCCCGTGGCTGGCGTTTGAAACCATCAAACACCTAGAGAACAAAAACACAGATGAAGCTGCCAAGAAGTTTGTAAAAGCGATTGGCAAAGGCTTGTATAAAGTCATGTCTAAAATGGGCATTTCGACTTATCAATCGTACTGTGGTGCGCAAATTTTTGAAGCAATTGGCTTAAACAGTGCATTCGTAGCGCAATACTTTACAGGCACAGCCACGCATATTGAAGGCATTGGCTTAGACCAAGTAGCCGAAGAAACGCTACGCTTACATAGCGCAGCCTTTGGTGCAGACCCATTGCTAGCGAATAACTTGGATGCAGGCGGTGAATACGCGTTCCGCGTGCGCGGTGAAGAACATACCTGGACGCCAGACTCCATCGCCAAGCTGCAACACGCAACGCGCACCGGCCAATATGAAACGTATAAAGAATATGCCAAGTTGATTAACGACCAATCACGCCGCCATATGACCTTGCGTGGCTTGTTTGAAATTAAACCCGCCAATTTGCCGATTCCGCTTTATCGCGTTGAATCTGCCAAAGAAATTGTGAAACGTTTTGCCACTGGCGCGATGTCGCTGGGCTCAATTTCAACCGAAGCCCATGCAACGCTGGCGATTGCCATGAACCGCATTGGCGGCAAATCGAACACGGGTGAAGGCGGTGAAGACCCAAAACGCTTTATCCCTGTAACCAGTGGCACCAGCGTGGCCGCCGTCATTGGGCGACACTTAATTGAAACCGACATTCCGCTCAATGTGGGCGATTCCATGCGCTCTGCAATTAAACAAGTGGCTTCTGGGCGCTTTGGTGTGACGGCAGAGTATTTATCCAATGCCGACCAAATCCAAATCAAAATGGCGCAAGGTGCAAAACCGGGTGAAGGCGGGCAACTACCAGGCCATAAGGTCAGCCCGTATATTGCACAACTACGTTTTTCTGTGCCAGGTGTGGGCTTGATTTCGCCGCCGCCGCACCATGATATATATTCAATTGAAGATTTAGCACAGCTGATTCATGATTTAAAAAATGCCAACCCAAGTGCCACGATTTCAGTGAAGTTGGTGTCAGAAACAGGCATCGGCACCGTAGCGGCAGGTGTAGCTAAAGCAAAAGCAGACCACATTGTGGTTGCTGGGCATGATGGCGGCACCGGCGCATCGCCTATTTCATCGGTAAAACATACGGGTACGCCGTGGGAGTTGGGGCTTTCTGAAACCCAGCAGACACTGGTCTTGAACCAATTGCGTGGCCGCGTTGTGCTGCAAGTGGATGGCCAAATTAAAACGGGCCGCGATGTGCTGATTGGCGCATTGCTGGGTGCCGATGAGTTTGGTTTTGCCACCGCGCCCTTGGTTGTTGAAGGCTGCATCATGATGCGTAAGTGTCATCTCAACACCTGCCCAGTAGGCGTTGCCACGCAAGACCCTGAACTGCGTAAACGCTTTACAGGCCAGCCTGAACATGTGGTGAATTATTTCTTTTTTGTGGCTGAAGAAGTGCGCGAACTGATGGCCAGCATGGGCATTGAAAAGTTTGATGATTTAATTGGCCGTGCCGATTTGCTGGATATGCAAGCGGGCATTGATCATTGGAAACTCCAAGGCTTGAATTTCAGCAAAGTATTTCACCAGCCAGAAATGCCTGCCAGTGTGTCACGCAAGCACAATGATGTGCAAGACCATGGCTTGGCTAACGCGCTGGATAACAAATTGGTTAAACTCGCAAAACCAGCGTTAGAAAGACGCGAGCAGGTGGTGTTAGATTTGCCTATTTCCAATACAAACCGTACTGTCGGCACGATGTTGTCGCACCAAATCGCCAAACGCTACGGTCAGGCAGGCCTGCCAGATGACACTATACAAGTGAAATTTACCGGTACTTCAGGCCAAAGTTTTGCGGCATTTTTAGCGCAAGGCATTAGCTTTGAACTCACGGGTGAAGGCAACGATTACGTAGGTAAAGGCCTATGTGGTGGCCGAATTGTGATTAAACCGCCCGCTGCATTCCGCGGTGTTTCGCATGAAAACATCATAGTCGGCAACACCGTGATGTACGGTGCTACCACTGGAGAAAGCTACTTTAGCGGCGTGGCGGGCGAGCGTTTTTGTGTGCGTAATTCTGGCGCATCGGCGGTGGTCGAGGGCGTAGGTAATCACGGTTGCGAATACATGACAGGCGGCACGGTAGTGGTGTTAGGCCTCACTGGGCAAAACTTTGCCGCAGGCATGAGCGGTGGAGTGGCTTATGTGTATGATGAAGACGGCCAATTTGCCAAACGTTGTAATATGGGGATGGTTTCATTAGAAAAAGTCCAGCATGTCAGCCAAGTAAGCGCAGATGCAATTCACCACTTAGACACACCTGACGAAACGATATTGCTTGGCCTACTGGCTAAACACATTGCTTATACTAATAGTGAACGTGCAAAAACCATTGTGCAATATTGGGATGAGCATCGTGAAAAATTTGTTAAAGTGATGCCAAATGAATACAAGCGTGCGTTGATAGAGCTCGCTGAAGATAAAGTGCTGGAGGCCGTATAATGGGTAAAGTAACTGGATTTATGGAGTATAACCGCCTCACTGAAGCAAACTTGCCAGTACTGGAGCGCGTTAAAAATTACAAAGAATTCGTGCTGCATCTCACAGATGAGCAAGCCAAAACCCAAGGTGCGCGCTGTATGGATTGCGGCATACCATTTTGCACTACGGGCTGCCCTATCAACAATATTATTCCTGATTGGAATGACTTGGTGTATCACCAAGATTGGCGAACAGCGATTGATGTGTTGCATTCAACCAATAATTTTCCTGAGTTCACAGGCCGTATCTGCCCTGCACCGTGCGAGGCTGCCTGTACTTTAAATATCAATGATGATGCAGTTGGCATTAAATCCATTGAGCATGCGATTATTGATAAAGCTTGGGAAAACGATTGGGTGCAACCGCAAGTCAATCCTAACAAAACAGGCAAAAAAGTGGCGATTGTCGGCTCAGGCCCAGCAGGTTTGGCTGCGGCGCAGCAATTAGCCCGTGCAGGTCACGCTGTAGTGGTGTTGGAAAAAAATAGCCGCATTGGTGGCTTGTTACGTTACGGCATTCCAGATTTTAAAATGGAAAAGTCGCACATTGACCGCCGCATGGCACAAATGACTGCCGAAGGCGTGGAATTTCGCGTCAATCAGCACGTAGGTGACAATGTGAAAGCTGACGACTTGGTGGCAGAATTTGATGCGGTATTATTGGCCGCAGGTGCAGAACAGCCGCGTGATTTACCCGTTAAAGGGCGCGAACTAGAAGGCGTACATTTTGCGATGGATTTTTTAACGCCGCAAAATAAAGTGAATGCTGGGGATGTGATCCCTAATCAGATTAATGCCACAGGCAAGCACGTCATCGTGATTGGCGGTGGTGATACTGGGTCTGACTGCGTGGGCACTAGCAACCGTCATGGCGCGACAAGTATTACGCAGTTTGAACTAATGCCACAGCCGCCTGAAAAAGAAAATAGAGCCCTTGTTTGGCCTAATTGGCCGCTCAAAATGCGCACTTCAAGCTCACATGAAGAAGGCGCAAGCCGCGATTGGTCAATTACCACCAAAGAACTGATGGGTGAAAATGGTAAAGTGGTAGCGCTTAAAGGTGCGCGTGTTGAGTGGAAAGACGGCAAAATGACTGAAATAGCTGGCTCAGAATTTACAATTCCTGCCGATTTAGTATTTTTAGCCATGGGCTTTGTGTCACCTGTGCAAAAATTGCTCGAAGTATTTGGTGTAGAAAAAGACCAACGCGGTAATGCGAAAGCAACGACCGAAGGTGCTACAAGTTACCAAACCAGCAAAGCTAAAGTATTTGCCGCAGGTGATGTGCGTCGTGGTCAATCGTTGGTGGTATGGGCGATTCGTGAAGGCCGCCAAGCCGCGCAAGCAATCGATGCATTTTTAATGGGCGCATCGGTATTGCCGCGCTAAGTCGCGTTAATTCTAGTAAAATAGCTGGGGATGCACATAATGTGCATCCCCATATTTTTTGAGTAAGTTCATGACAACATTACAAAACGACACTTTTCTTCGCGCTTTGATGCGCCAGCCTACCGATTACACGCCCGTTTGGATGATGCGCCAAGCGGGGCGTTATTTACCAGAGTATCGTGAAACGCGTAAAAATGCGGGTAGTTTTTTACAGCTTTGTAAGAATGCGCAGTTTGCTACGGATGTGACCTTGCAGCCCCTAGACCGCTACCCACTCATTGACGCGGCAATTTTATTTTCAGATATTCTTACTGTACCAGATGCCATGGGCTTAGGGCTGTATTTTGAAGAAGGCGAAGGCCCAAAGTTTGAGCGCACCTTGCAGCATGAAGCGGATATTCAAAAATTAGTGGTGCCAGACATGGCGAAGCTGCAATATGTGTTTGATGCGGTTGCTAGCATCCGTAAAGCCTTAAATGGCCGCGTGCCACTAATTGGTTTTTCAGGCAGCCCATGGACACTTGCCACTTACATGGTGGAAGGTAAAGGAGGCACCGACTTTTTAACCACTAAAAAATTGGCCTATGCGCGCCCAGATTTACTACACCATATCTTGGAAACGACTGCACAAACAGTCATTCAATATCTCAATGCGCAGATTGCGGCAGGCGCACAAGCGGTGATGATATTTGACTCATGGGGCGGTGCGCTTTCACACCATGCTTATACTGAATTTTCACTCAACTACATGCAAAAAATTGTGGCTGGCCTTACTAAAAATGCTGAAGGCAAAAAAGTGCCGAGCATTGTGTTTACTAAAGGTGGCGCATTATGGCTTGAAGCGCAAGCTGACATTGGCGCGGATGCATTGGGCTTGGATTGGGCAGTGGACATTGGCAGCGCACGACAACGTGTGGGCGACAAAGTCGCCCTGCAAGGCAATTTAGACCCAGCTATTTTGTTATCAACACCAGAGGCAATTGAAAGGGAAGTTGCAAAAGTATTGGCTAGCTATGGCAAAGGGCATGGGCATGTGTTCAACTTAGGGCATGGCATCACACAGTGGACGCCACCAGAAAACGCAGCATGTATGCTAAGCGCGGTCAGGGAATTTAGCCGACAATATCATGCATAATTAGATGAGCAATACCTGATTGGATGAAAATCTGCTTAATTAAAAATCCAAGCTCAACGCTCAGAAAAACAAAAAACCCGCTTTTAAGCGGGTTTTTTGTTATGACTAAATGCCTAAATTTCCAATTGTGGACGACCCGCCTCTGGCCAGTCCAAGTGGAAGAATTGGCCGCGTGGCTGATCCTTACGCTCATATGTATGAGCGCCGAAATAATCACGTTGACCTTGTAACAAGTTAGCAGGCAAATCTGCGCTACGGTAGCCATCATAATATGCCAATGCTGCTGCAAAACCTTGTGCAGGAATACCATTAGTCACAGCAAGTGCAATCACTTTACGCCAGCCAGCTTGGCCTTCATTCATTGCATTGGTGAAGTATGGGTCTAGCATCAGATTTTTTAAACGTGAGTTTAATGCATAAGCATCGGTAATTTTTTGCAGGAAGCGCGCGCGAATAATACAACCACCGCGCCAGATTTGTGCAATTTCACCAAAGTTCAATTTCCAGTTGTAAGCTACTTGTGCTTTATCAATCAGTTGGAAACCTTGTGCATATGCGCAGATTTTTGAGCAATACAAAGCGTTTTTAATGGCTTCAATAATTGCCTTTTTGTCGCCTTCTACTTTGAGTTCTGGGCCTTTTAGAATTTTACTTGCTGCCACGCGCTCCTCTTTTAAGCTTGATAATGCCCGCGCATAAACCGCAGCTGCAATTGCATTAGCTGGCGCGCCTAATTCAAGCGCATTGGCTGCCGTCCATTGACCAGTACCTTTTTGACCAGCAGTGTCCAATATTTTATCCACTAAGAAACCAGGACCTACAGGGTCTTTTTGTTGCAGAATATCGGCTGTAATCTCGATAAGGAAACTTGATAACTCGCCTTTGTTCCACTCTGCAAATACTTTGCCGATTTCATCTGCTGGCATACCCAACAGATTTTTCATCAACCAGTAAGCTTCGCAAATCAACTGCATGTCGATGTATTCAATACCGTTGTGCACCATTTTCACATAGTGACCTGCACCATCTGGGCCGATGTATTCTGCACATGAAAAACCACCTTCAACTGGTTTACCAGGTTTGCCACCCTCTAGCGGTTCACCTGTCACAGGGTCAACTTTAGCGGCAATATCACGCCAGATTGGCTCTAGGCTAGACCATGCCTTACGGGTGCCTGATGGCATTAGTGAAGGGCCAAAACGTGCGCCTGTTTCACCGCCTGATACACCAGAACCAATGAAATCAATGCCTTTAGCGGCCAATTCTTTTTCACGACGGATCGTGTCTGTCCACAGCGCATTACCGCCATCAATGATGATATCGCCTTGCTCCAGAAATGGCAGCAAAGCATTGATGGTAACGTCAGTTGCGCTACCAGCTTTTACCAGCAGAATGATTTTACGTGGGCGCTTAATGCTTAATACAAATGAGGCCAAATCTGCATGACCAACCACATTGGCATGAGAAGGTTCTTTTGTCTTGCATTCTTCAATGAAGTTCACCATTTTTTTAGGATCGCGATTGTAAACCGCAATGGTGTAGCCGTGATCGGCAATATTGAGCGCCAGGTTCTGGCCCATAACAGCTAGGCCTACTAGGCCAATATCAGCATTTTTCGTAGTCATTTATCTTCTCTTTTGGAGTTGTTTAATGGAAATTTTTTTGTACGCAAGATTATAGAACTTTTTACGATAGAAAAAGCTGATTTTCTATCCTCAATGGCAGATTTATTTTGATATATTGTACTTTAATCTACTTTAACCATGGGTTTGCCCCCAAAACCACTGCATTATCATTCGCTGCACTGAATTTCAGGTTAAAGGCAAAAAATCAAACCTTGCTATTGATATAACACTCACCCTGAATGCGTTATAGAACGCCGCCAGCATAATTAAACACGCTTAAAACGTATTAATAATCACTGCTTCTGCCTGTAGAGTATCCAGTGGGGAGATCATTCTGCCACTCTCCGCAATCTGCACAGCTATGATCATGCATCGTGGGGCTTAGCACCAGGTGAGCACCTCCGCAGAACTTGCATCGACGATGCTGATCATCGTCTTTATGGTGTGTGCGATGATGCTCAGTTGCAACTTTTGTACTGCCTAATCCATATTTATTATCCATAGCAAACTCCATATACTTAAGTAACATGCTATGTTGACAAAATTACGCTCTTTTGACAGATTGAGCAAGTATTAATGCTTGCTCAAATAACTCATAGGCGGTCTAAATTTACACTAGCCCTTGCGTCCAGCTTGGGTCTTGCTGATATTTTACGGCCCAGCTCAGCACATCATCTGCGGGCATTGGCCTTGCAATGCCATAGCCTTGTATCACCGAGCAACCCATTCTTAACAACCATACCCCTTGCTCGGAAGTCTCCACCCCTTCAGCAACTACTTTGCGTTTAAAGTCGCGGCTCAGGCTGATTACACCAGCCACCACGGCCAAATCATCCACATCCTGCAACATATCCCTTACAAATGACTGATCAATTTTAATCGTCTCAACAGGTAAACGGCGCAAATAGGTTAAAGATGAATAGCCCACACCAAAATCATCCAAAGCAAAACTCACTCCTAGTTGCTTACAACCCTGTATTGTCTGCGCCACGCCAGACACATCTTCAATGGCGGCAGTCTCGGTAATTTCCAGCTCGAGTTTTTGTGGTGCAACTTGAGGAAACTCTGCCAGTATCAAACTTAAACGTTCCGTAAAGTTACTTTGTACTATATGCCTTGCCGAAATATTAACGCTTACTTGGAACTCCAATCCAAGTTTTTGCCATACGCCAATTTGCTGCAATGCAGTTCGCACTACCCACTCACCCAGCACAATCGAAAAATCCGTTTCTTCGATAATCGATAAAAAGGTTGCGGGAGAACGCAACCCTAACTCAGGGTGCTGCCAGCGAATTAAAGCCTCCATGCCAACGATTTTGCCTTCGCGGATGTCAACTTTAGGTTGATAAAACAGGCAAAACTCCTCGCTTGCTAACGCCTGCTCTATTCTCACCCTATCTTGCCTGAGCCCTTTAAAATTGCGCTCATGCGCAGCGTCAAACTGCTGAATACGGCTTCCACCGTTAACCTTGGCCTGATACATGGCATGATCAGCATGGCGTAGCAAGGTGTCTGGTTCACTGCTGTCATCTGGGAAAATGGTATAACCAATGCTGGAAGAGACAGTGACCGATTTCTCACTAATTTGATAAGGCATTTTAATCACGTGCAGCAAACGCGCCAAGGTTTGTTTACATTCATCAATGCTCTGCAAACCACTTAACAAAATTGCAAACTCATCCCCACCCAGGCGGGCAACCGTATCACTGTCACGCAGGCAGGCATTCATACGCACTGCCAACTGCACCAGCAGGTAATCCCCCGCTTCGTGGCCTAAAGTATCATTAACAGGCTTAAATCCATCCAGGTCGAGCACGCAGACCGCTAACAATTCGCCTGAGCGCTCGGTGCGCGCCAACGCCTGCTGCAAACGATCCGAAAGCAATGCCCGGTTAGGTAGTTGTGTAAGCGGATCATGATAAGCCATACGCTCTAAATTCTGCTGTTGCTCCTTGGCTGTAGTGATGTCTGAAAACAGCCCGACAAAGTTACGTATGTTTTGCTGCTCATCATGCACGGTAAATATATCCAGCCATGAAGCATATACTTCATCATTTTTGCGCCTGCTCCAGGTTTCGCCACGCCATTCATGATTGCTCTCTGATGAGCGCCATAATGTAGGTAGCAAATCTTCGTCGTAGGTGCAAAATCCCAATTCTTCTGGCCGGAAACCCAATACTTCTTCACGGGTGTGCCCTGTAATGGCAGTAAATGCAGGGTTGACCTCAACCACATGGCCTTGAGCATCGGTAATAAAAATGCCGTCGCGCGCGTGCTCAAACACGCTGGCTGACAAGCTCATACGAGCTGTATTTTGATGTAAAACCTCGATGGTTTCACGCAACTTCTGACGCATATCTAATACATTTGCCATGAGTGTATGCGGCTTTGCCTGTATCCCATCCTGGGCTAGGTCGCCAGAAGCCATGCGCTGCACCACATCAATCGCTAAGGCTGGGTCACTGCCAATAGGATCAAAAATTAACCGTCTGAATTGCCACAAAATTAATGCAATCAGAATAACACCGAACAATAACTCTGCTGTAACTACCAACCAGGAGTTTGCAAAACTTAAGGTGCGCGCTTCACTGAGCGGGTAAGCGACCACAACATTAAAGCCCCACTCTGGCACCGCTTCTGACACAAAAACCCATGATGCAGGTTTGGATTTCAGAAGCGCAGAGGCTTGATCAACATTAATATGTGCAGATAAAAAGCGTATCTTGTTTGCATGGCCCTGCACTGCCACAAAGCCCGTTTTAAGATGACGCGCGTTTTCAACTGCCTCGCGCAGCACTTTCATATCCACTTTGTAACCTACGTAATACGCACCAATCACCTGATTGTTTTTATTAAACATTGGTGAGTAGATGGTGATATAGGGTTCGCCCAGAATATCTACCACACCCTGGAATGTGCGCCCGTGATGCAAGGCAAGGATAACATCCCCATCTGGGTCAAGTTTTGTGCCAATAGCGCGCTGCCCGTCACTACCTACCACGTTAGTGGTAATGCGAATAAAATCATTACCTTGCCTTGCAAAGATGGTGGCTGTGCCGCCAAATAACTGAGTTACCCCATCCACCAATTCTACATTGTTGGCTATCTGGGTTTCACCCATTTGAAGGCTAGGCAAGCGCTGAGCGCCGATGCTCACTTTGTCATCCAACTCTGGCTGCCCTAAGGCTTTAGTGCGTTGACGCAAAAGCTGTATTGCAGTAAGTGCCTGCTCACCCACTAGATTATCGGTCACATTAAGTAATCGCACCAGCGTGAGCGCCTGCTGCTGCGCACTCGTGTGAATGTTATCAAGCTGTTGGGATGCCTGCTGCAAGGTAAATACAAATGGCGCGACCGCAAACAACATGAAAGCGGGCAATAAAATACGCCAAATTGTAGAAATTTTCTTTTGCATATGGAATAGCTGGCCTAGACTAAGCCATCCTATCATAATTCGAAATGAATTGATGCCAAGAGATGGCGTGTTGATTGTCCAGCTTTTTCAATCACTTTTTTCTTTATTTGTTTTTTAACTGTGGCTTACAAGACGTGTAAGCTATTTTTTCACCATCAACCAAACTGGTATTGTCATTATCAAGTTCTAATGTAATCGTACCACTAGTATATCGGTTGCCAACTGCGGTTACTTTAGCCAGATTCACTTCATGCTGCGGGTAAATAAGCCACGCATCTGCCCCCTGATTTAACATTCTGACATAAAAACGCTTATCACCTTCGCAGATGTATTCAGTAGCGTTTTGCGGAACCCCCGCCTGCGCCTTACTCTCCGAACCAAACGGATTGCTGAAACTAAGCGAACTACACGAAGGTAAGCTCAACAATAAAACCAAAATTAAGGGCACTTGACGAATTTTTTCAATCATATTTTTTGCTCTAGTGACTTCATTATAAAAATAAACCATTCAAGCTTGCACTTGCTCAATGGTGCCTGCTCGGCTCAACCTATCATTCACTGCTACCCACTCTGCTTGCGCTGGGGGCAATGCGACCAGTAGCCGATCTAATTTTAAAGCATCTAAGCGATGTAAGGCGTCATACAACTGCGCGGCTACTTTATCTGGCTGATTTGGCAAGCTGATCACCTTCCCTTGAGGCTGCAAACCCTCACCTATGAGTAGCGTGGCATAAGTTAAATGCGCTTCCGTTAAAGCCTTGCTGCACTGAATTAACGCATCCCGCTCTTTAAATAGTAATAATGGCGTGCGCGGAGAATAATGTAAAGCGTGCTGACCTGGCACTCTGGGTGCCAGCTCGCCAACCGTTGCAGGTACTTTTTGCACTTTCTGGTTTTGACCCAACTTCAACTGATGAGGACTTAACTGATTTAGCACTTCGGCAATTTCCGCTTCGCTAATGACACCAGGTCTGAGCACTTGCCACTGACCACTGGCCGTGACATTGACAATGGTAGATTCAATACCCACTTGGCAGGCACCGCCATCCAACACTGGGATTACATCCCCCAACCCTTTTTCTACATGCTCGACTGTCGTTGGGCTTAATTGTGTAAATAAATTAGCCGATGGCGCGGCTAAACTTAGCGCACTTTGCTGAAGCAATGCTAATGTAACGGGGTGATTAGGTACTCTCAAGGCAACGGTAGATTCCCCACCGCGCACCACGCGTGATACATGCTCTTTTGCTGGCAATACGATGGTTAAGGGGCCTGGCCAGTAGCGCTCTACCAACTTGCGTGCGGTTTCTGGAAAGCACGTTACCCAGTTTTCTGCTTGGTTAATATCGCCAATATGAACGATTAAAGGATGGTCGGCAGGGCGCTGCTTGATTTCAAATATTTTTTTCAGTGCGCTATCATTAGTCGCGTCTGCAGCCAGCCCATAAACCGTTTCGGTAGGAATCGCGACTACCTCCCCTTGTTTTAGCCTGACAATGGCCTGCTCTAAGCTTATGCGCATGATGTTTCTGTTAAGTCTCAAAATCTCATTTTACTACGTTAAACGGCGACTACCATCATTTGAAAATTTCGGCTTTATATGCGGATGGGATAAAATGCCTTTTTTGATAAGGAAAACAAATGTCACAAATTACCGTTGAAAAAGCCCCAAGCCAGCAAAGACTAGACGCATTAAATGTCAAAAAATGGCCAACCTGGCAAAAAGAGGTATCAGTATTTCCATGGACATTCCCTGAACAGGAAATCGCTTACATATTAGAAGGCGAATGCATCATTACTCCCGCAGGCGGCAGCCCAGTAAGCTTTGGCAAGGGAGATTTAGTCACTTTTCCTGCAGGTATGACTGCCAGCTGGGAAGTAAAGCAGCCTTTGCACAAACACTATCACCTTGACGGCTCGAAACTTGGTCAAATTTACCGCCGAATTAAACTGGCACTAACACGCTAATTTGAACCCAAGCCATCAGCAGGCCACGCAGTTTTTAAGTGGTATAGACAGTGACTGGCAATCATTGATTGCCAACGTAGGGGGCTGCCAGTTGATAGTTAAACCTGAACGTGAGCCGTATGAGGCGCTGGTGCGTGCTGTTGCCTACCAGCAGCTTAGTACGCAGGCGGGCGATGCGATCTTAAGAAAATTGCTCGCACATTTTTCAGGTTTTCCCCAACCAGAACAATTACTTGATGCTCAATTTGATGCGTTGCGTGCCATAGGTTTTTCTGGCAGGAAAATTGAAACGCTCAAAGGTATTGCCGAAGGTGCCTTGAGTCGATTTATTCCCTCGCGCGAAGTTGCAGAAACCATGAGCGATGAAGCATTGATTGAACGTTTAATCACCATCAAGGGCATCGGTCAGTGGACAGTGGAAATGATGCTGATATTTACCTTGCATCGCATGGATATTTTGCCTGCAAATGACCTGGGTATTTTACAAGGATACAAAAGACTGAAGAAACTTGACACCGCGCCCAAACCAAAAATAATGGCCGAAATTGGAGCTGCGTGGCAACCTTACCGCACTGTTGCCAGTTGGTATTTATGGCACGTCCCTCAATAGATATTTAGAACATTTCTGGTAATTTCATGGTTAGTGCGCCTAATCTATTTCGGCAGAACCACACTAGGTCAATGGCGACTCATCGGCAGGCTTTAACACCCGCTTACTGCCTTATTCTCTGCACCAACAGCATGATTGTAATCTAATCGTTTTTCGGTGGCTAATTTATTATTTTAAACAAGAAATATCACACATGGATCTTTTGAAGTTTCACAATTATGCTTTCGCCAAATTATTGGCATTTCGCATTCTCATGGTGTTGGCATATCAGATGATGGCCGTTACCGTTGGTTGGCATATCTATGAAATCACGCGCGACCCGCTCTCCCTTGGGTTAATTGGCCTGGCAGAAGTGATTCCTTACTTTGCATGTGCTTTGTTTGCAGGGCATGCGGTTGACCATCTATACACACGCAGGTTATTTGCCTTGCTTGCTGCAACGTTACTGATGATCAATGCGCTTACTCTTACATCACTCGCTGCAGGCTGGCTTGACGGTAATATCACTTTATGGATATATGGTTCCATTGCTTTTACCGGCATTGCGCGCGCCTTCATTGCGCCTAGCTACAACACTTTATTTGCCATTATTCTGCCACGCAACCAATTTGCACGCGCAGCAGGCATCGGCACCGCCACCTTTCAAATTGGCTTGGTATTAGGCCCAGCGATGGGTGGATTACTGGTAGGCTACGGTAGCAAGACCTTGGCTTATACCGTAACAACGATACTATGCTTAGGCGCCGCCATTGCCATGCTTGCTTTAAAAATAAAAGAGCCAGAGAAAACACACACCATTCCAGTATTCACCAGCATTGCCCAGGGTTTGCGGTTTGTTTTTAACAATCAAATCGTGTTAGGCGCCATGTCATTGGATATGTTTGCAGTACTATTTGGTGGTGCAGTTGCCATGTTGCCAGCCTTTATTCATGATATTTATTTAATGGGGCCAGAAGGGCTGGGGATATTACGTGGCGCACCTGCATTAGGGGCCATCGTTGCAGGTGCGTGGCTTACACGATACCCGATTAACTTACACGCTGGGCGCTGGCTTTTAATGGCTGTGGGCGGGTTTGGCTTTGCGATTATCGGCTTTGGACTGAGCACCAGATTTTGGGTGGCAGCTTTTATGTTGCTACTTTCTGGCTTGTTTGATGGGGTTTCCGTCGTCCTGCGACAAACCATCATGCAACTTGCCACGCCAGACGCGATGCGTGGCAGAGTCTCGGCCATCAGCGGCATATTTATTGGCTCTTCCAATGAGCTAGGCGCTTTTGAGTCTGGCGTGGCCGCACGGCTAATGGGCTTGGTGCCATCTGTGATTTTTGGTGGCCTAATGACATTAGGCTGTGTAGGCGTCACTGCAAAGCTGGCACCCAAGTTGCGAGCGCTAGAACTGCATCAACTCCATTAAAAGAGAATAGAGCGCATGCGTGATTTAGATACATTATTTGCAGCCTTGGGCAAATCCACTTTTAGAAGTGGCTTCCAGCTTCGCGCCAAAGACTTAAACTACCTGCAACAAAAAGGCATCTCCAAAGTACTCAACCACGCCGAAGACTTTGTTGGCAAACGTCTGGCGCCTGCTTATATCAAAAATGACGGCAAACAAACCCCGATGCGTGGCCATCCTGTATTTGTTGCACAACATGCTACCGCTTGCTGTTGCCGTGGCTGCTTGCAGAAGTGGCACCAAATCCCGCAAGGACGAGAGCTCAGCTTGGCCGAGCAGGCTTATATCGTCGTGGTGCTGGAAGTCTGGCTCAGAAAGTGGCTATAAGCCGACGTGGTTAGGCAAAACGACTTATCCAAAGGTGCCGTCGACTCTAGGTTTTAATAGGATAGGTGCATAAATGACCACAAACATGGCAAACCCGAGCACCCAGAATAGCGCAGCAATCAACACCCAATATGCGTAATGCTGCATGGCAAACATGGGCGCAATGATGCGAAACACAGCACTTGCAACAATTGCCAGAAAAACAAACATCAGCCACGAGGAAGGCTTTCGAATATCGCGTCCAGTGTGGCCTAGTGCCACGCGTGACATCATCGCAAGCGTCATCAGACCGATGCCGCCAATTGCAAAGAAATGCAATGTCAGCACTGGCAAGATATTCATGCTTGCCTGCAAGGCATAACTCAAAAAGCCGATATTGACCAACCAAGCTGAAAGATACAGACTCCATAGCAAGGGTGCACGCCACAACCCTGCAGTGTGCCAGTTGCATAGACGAAAGCCATTGACTGCAAATAATGCAAGTGCCAGCCATGTGCCGATGGATATCACACGTACGGAAATTTCATTCACAAACAGCGCCACAAATAGCAGCATGATGCTGATATCAACCCATCGATATTGTTTGAGCTGAATTTTCTCTGGCACACCGCGCTCTATGAAGAATGGCACCACACGGCGGCCTATCATCAATATGAGTCCGATAAACAGGAGCAACGCACCATTAATGGCATAAGCCATCCCGTGCTGCAACACACCATAGCTACCCAAGTAAAACACTCCGTTACCTATACATAACAATACCACTTTTACTACAATGCCCAACTGTAGCCATTGCTTGGCTTTAATGACGGGCAGTGCAATTGCGGCAATTAAGAACAAGCCAAACAGCAAATCAGCAATTGCTGCAAAAACAAGCCAATCACCCGCAAACAGAAATGCCACCCGCGCAAATAACCACAGCGCAAACAGCAGCGCCAAAGGCTGGCCATGGAGCGTTTGCACGCCGGTCCAATTTTTGACAGCCGTTAACAAAAACCCTGCAACCACTGCCAGCGCATAGCCATAAAGCATCTCATGCGCGTGCCATTGGCTTAGCGTTACATGAGGCATGCTGATTGTGCTGTGCGAAAAATAAACCATCATCCAGCTAAGCATAGAAAGCATTGCAAAAACACTCGCACCCAAGAAAAATGGACGAAACCCAAGGTTAAATAAAGCAAATCTTGAACTCTGCTTTGATTGACGCATTTGAATTTGAACGATTGCCATGATGCTTCACCTTTTAACCATACAATAAAAAACCTTAAGCACGTAGATAACTCACAACTACTGGGAGCAGAATCGCACTTAACACGCCATTTAACCCCATTGCCATGCTAGCGTAAGTGCCCGCTTCTTCATTCACGCTAAATGCCCGTGTAATCCCCAAACCATGGGCACCAACACCTATGGCTGTTCCACGAATCCACCATGGTTTAATTTTTATAAAATTCATGATAAATGGCGCTAGTATGGCCCCCAGCATTCCTGTAATCACTGTAAATACCGCAGTTAACGTCGGCGAAACCTGAATGCGCTCAGCAATCCCCATGGCGATAGGCGCAGTCACAGATTTTGCGTACATACTGCCAACAATGCTGTCACCCGCCCCCAGCATACTGGCAATGCCAACCGCGCTTGCTATACCACAAGCGCTCCCTACGACCAAAGCTGCCAGCATTGCAAGAATCTTGCCTTTAAGATTTTTGAAACCACGGTAAATTGGAATAGCCAGCGCCACAGTTGCTGTACCAAGCAAAAAGTGTACAAACTGTGCGCCTTCAAAATATTTTTCATACGGCATATCCAGCATGTAGATAGTCAGCGTTGCCAGCAATACGGAAATAGCAACAGGATTCACAACGGGGTTGCGATTGGCGCGTACATAAAGCAAATAACCCCATTGATAGGTGGCCAAGGTAAGAATCAGTGCAAATAACGGGCTGCCTGAGAGATAAACCCAGATTTCAGCAATCGGCAAACGCTCATTCATCTTGCTGCGCCTTTGCAAAGAACTTCAACACCAAGGCGGTCACGGCGATGGTAAGGACGACACTGACCAGCAAGGCCATGCTAACTGCAAAAGCATGCGTTTTTAAGTCGGGAAGAAATAGAATCACACCCACAGAGGCTGGCACAAAAAGCAAACCAAGATGTTGCCTGAACCCATCTGCAACCATAGCCAGCGGCTGATTTACTTCGCCTTTGATCAGCAAAAAGGCCAATAAAAAAAGTAAGCCTAACACAGGGCCTGGAATGTTAGGCAATAGCAGCTTGGAAACCAATTCACCTAAACCCTGCCAAATAAATAGCTGCACTAATCCGTCAATCATGAGATATGCTTTCAGTCTTTGTTACATATAAAGACTTTTTAACATAAGCATGAAGACAATAGCAACCTTGGCATGTGCATAATGAATGTAGCTTCTGCAAAAAACGCTGTTGCAGACTGCAAAATCCAAGCGGCAGACCTGCCGCACAGCTAACTCATCAGAAGAGTGATATACCTAAAGCGCAATCAGTTTAATGCTTACTTTTTGGCGTGATACTTGACTTAGCTGGCGTAATAAATCCAGTGGGCACCACAACATCCTTACTTTTTTTGGGCTTTTTTGATTCTTTATTGCCACGCTGCTGACCTTTTGCCATGATATCGCTCCTATGTGGTTCCTGCATAACTCATCATAGGCTGATGGCTAAATATAGGTGAATTATTTTACGGGGTGCAAAGTAAAATTTAATTTGCAATTGCAATTGCGATTAGCGCTGTCTAAGCGGCTTTAGTAAATCACTTAAACCATTGTGGTCTATCTCCTGCATGAGTTGTAGCAAACGTCCCAACTCCCCCTTAGGGAAGCCCTCACGGGCAAACCAGTTAAGATAATTACCTGGCAAATCGGCAATTATTCGCCCTTTGTATTTGCCATAGGGCATTTCAAGGGTGATAAGCTTTTGTAAGTCTTCTGGATTCATCTTAGTACACAAATTCACAGCCATCATAACAACTGTAAACGGTTAAACTCCTGGCGCGTTCAGGTAGAGGAGCTTAACCTGATTAAATTAAAAATGATGAAACAGCTTATACAAAAATTTAATATTTTCATACTACTCTTTTGCCTCTTATTAAGCCTCAGCACTTTTGCAACAGCAGCGTCTTTACGTGAACTTTGGCAACAGCAACAAGCTGAAAAAAAGGCAGAAAAGCAGCAACAGGTTAATTCAGCACTCAATGCGGGTACTTACACATTCACACTTGAGCATAGCAACATCAAGCGCAAATATATGCTGCATATACCCCAAAACCACCAAGCACAATCTTCCGCACCCTTGGTCATCTCACTACACGGCGGTGGTAGCAATATGCGCTATCAAGCTACTGACGACTATTATGGCATAATTAGCAAGTCTGAATCTGCAGGATTTATTGCCGTATTTCCCAATGGCTATAGCCGATCTGATTCAGGTAAGCTAGCCACTTGGAATGCGGGTATTTGCTGTGGCCTCGCGCGTGACAAGCAAATTGATGACGTAGACTTTATCCGAAAAGTGATAGACGATGTTAAAACACGGGTAAATATTGACGCACAGCGCATTTACGCCAACGGCATGTCAAATGGCGGCATGATGGCTTATCGCCTGGCCTGTGAAATGCCTGACACCATTCGAGCTATAGCATCCGTCACTGGCACGGATGGCACGCAAACCTGCCCGCATTCTAAACCCATCTCGGTGCTGCACATTCATGCGCTGGATGATGATCGCGTGCTGTTTAATGGCGGCTCTGGCAGTCACTCAAGCACCCATGCCAACTTTAGCTCAGTCCCCGACACCATCGCAAAATGGGTGCGTGGCAATGGATGTAACCCCACGCCGCAGCGCATACTCCAGGATGCAGGCGCCTATTGCGATGTTTACAATGCCTGTCAGCAGAACACACAAGTTAAACTATGTGTCACAGAAACGGGCGGACATGCCTGGCCTGGCGGCAAAAAAGTACGGGGCAGCACACCTGGCTCAACCGCCATCAATGCCACAGATTTAATCTGGGATTTTTACGAGAGAAATTAATAAGTCAGTCGCCAGTAAACAGCCTCTAGGGGTATTTACTTTAAAGCAGGGGTAATTAACTGCATAATCTCAGGGTCATCAGGCTGCGTGGTGCTATTGAAGCTTTTCACTGTTTTGCCATCGGCAGAAATGACATATTTATGAAAGTTCCATTTTGGTGCAGATCCTGATGCGCTGGCAAGTGCCTTGTAAAACGGAATGGCAGCGCTACCGACAACCGTGCTTTTGGTGACCATTGGGAACTTAACCCCATAGGTCTGACGACAAAAGTCACCAATCGCAGCATCATTGCTTAATTCCTGCTTAAAATCATTGGATGGAAAACCCACCACCAGCAAACCTTGATCTTTATAACGACTGTACAAGCCCTCAAGCTTATCAAACTGCGGTGTAAACCCACATTTGCTGGCCGTGTTGACGACCAAAATCGGCTTGCCCTGATAATCACAAAGATTAAGCGCCTTACCTTGCAGAGTTTTAAGCTGATGATTCAGCAGTGCGGGGCACTCCGCAGCATGAGCGATAGGAGCAAGTAAAAAAAGCAACACGGCAAATAGGTAAGGCATACGGCACTCCTGACAATCAATCACCTCTATGACGCGAATATCTGTTCTAAGTTCATTGTCAGCAAATATTAGCGCATTCAGTTTGTAAACCTCAGGAAGCAAATATGCCAGTTAAAACAAAAAAGCCTGCCAGGTGTTTAACTTAGCAGGCTTTTCTGATGTTGGCGGAGTGGACGGGACTCGAACCCGCGACCCCCGGCGTGACAGGCCGGTATTCTAACCAACTGAACTACCACTCCTAAAAATTGACGTAAAGACTAATTACGATTTTTTCTGAGTACACATTAGTAAACACGTGGTGGGTGCTAACGGGGTCGAACCGCTGACATTCGCCTTGTAAGGGCGACGCTCTACCAACTGAGCTAAGCACCCGTGTCTTGCTAATGAGGTCGGCATAATACAACATAAGTTATATTTTTCCAACAACAAATAGCAGCTACTTACAAATTTTTTAAAATTTTTAGCGGGTTTCTGATTAAATCGAAGACTAACCCCATGATTAATGTCAACTTCCTCCTGCTTTCCATTGTGCGTTAAGCAAGCGGTCTTGACGCTCATCGGGCAGGCGTCTGACAAATGAGCAAGCTTGACGGTGGATGGTGACCCCTCGGTCACATGTGACATAGGCGACAATGGCATCTGGAAAAGCAGGTTTGCAGCATTTTGCCATGTTGGTCTGCAGGTTGCCGACACCCTCTACTGTGACCGCTTCTGCAATACCAGATGCGACTACTTTTTTTATCTGAATCTGGCTGTTTTTTACTACAGGCTTTGCGGAGATTAGCTCCTGAATCGCTGTTGCAAGCTGATATTCAGTCACATCGCCTCGACCAATCGCGTTTAGAAAATCTTCCAGCTTCTTAAAGTGCAACTTTTGCGCGATTTTTTCTTGACTCAAGGCTCCCGCGCCTGCACGATGCAGCTCTTTATCCAGCTTTTCGCGGCCCTGCGTGATATTGGCTTCTGCATTCAGGTGCTTAAACCAGTGCCTCACTTTGGCACGGGCACTGGCGCTTTTCAAATAACCAAGGGCTGGGCTTAACCAATCCCGACTTGGCGCACTCTGTTTGTTGGTTAAAATTTCAACGCGCTGGGCATTCTGCAGTTTGTAATTAAGCGGCACAATATGCCCATCCACCATTGCGCCACGCGTTCTGTGGCCCAAGTCCGTATGCAGCGCATAGGCAAAATCAATGGGGGTGGCATCTTTGGGTAGGTCAATTACCCGACCTTGCGGTGTGAATACATAGACATTATCCTGAAATAGCTCAGTCTTGAACTGATCAAGCAAGTCTGCACTGTCTGTAGGCGCCTCTTTCCAGGTTAATATTTGGCGTAACCAGGCTATTTTTTCGTCCAGCATGGCGTCTGATTTGCCACCTTCTTTATAGCGCCAATGTGCTGCCACACCCAGTTCGGAGTATTCATGCATTTCAAAAGTGCGAATCTGCACCTCGAGTGCCAAGCCTTCTGGCCCATTGACCGCAGTATGCAAGGAGCGATAATGGTTGCTTTTAGGTCGTGCGATATAATCATCAAACTCGCCAGAAATCGGCTGCCATAGGCTTTGTACCAGACTGAGCGCCTCGTAACAATCTTTCACCTCATCCACCAGAATCCGTACCGCGCGCACATCAAACAGCTGTTCAAAATCAAGGTGTTTACGCCGCATTTTGTTAATGATGCTGTAAATATGTTTGGGGCGACCAGATACCTCAGCACGAATACCTGCCTCAGATAATTTTTGCTTGAGTGTTTCTTCCACATGCTTGATGTACTGCTCACGATCAAGCCTGCGTGAATCAAGTAGCTTGGCTACTTCTTTATATAAATGCGGCTCAAGATAACGCAGAGAAAGATCTTCCATCTCCCATTTAAGCTGCCAAACGCCAAGCCGATTAGCCAGTGGTGAAAACACGCCCTGAACGCCATGTGCAACCTGCTTTTGCAGTGCTTCACTGGCGCCTGCTAGCTGACGTAATGTTTGCGTACGCTCAGCGAGCTTAATCAGCACGACTCGGATATCCTGCACCATTGCCAGCAGCATCTTACGCAGGCTTTCAACATGGCTACCTAAATCAACACGGGTCTTATCCCGCGCATGCAGAGCCTCCAACTCACTAAAGGCTTGTACTTGCTCGATTCGCAAAACACCCTCTAGCAAGCTTACGACATTGTGACCAAAGCGCGCCTTTATCGTTTCTTGCCAATTATCAATATGTTGCGGTGCCGCATACAAAATGGCGGCAACGATTGTTTCAGCATCCAGGTTTAGGCTAATCAGTATCGCCGCTGTGCCCGTTGCATGCTGTAACAAGGGCACACCTGTAGACTCGGTATGCGAAGCATAGGCCAATGTAGCCAACTCACAAGCCTGGCGAATGAGTGCAATTTCTACAACTGAAAAATAGCGGGATAATGAATCAAGCCAAACCTCTGTTTCACGGTCTGACAATGCTGGAATCTGTAATGAACTAGAGCCATGAATCATTGCTGTCTAGTCTTCTATTCTAAAACCCACCTTGATAGTAACCTGATAGTGGGCAACCTGCCCATTCACAATATGCCCCCTTGTTTCTACCACTTCAAACCAGTCCAGGTGTTTAACTGTTAATGCTGCCTTCGCAATCGCGTTACGAATCGCATCGTCCGTACCAATGTTAGAAGTACCTACTAACTCGATAAGCTTATAAGTATGCGCTGTCATTTAGTGCCCCTTAATCAAAAATGGCGGTTTCAAGGTTGAAGTACACGAATGTAGTATTGAGCAAGATTGTATTTCCATAGTCAATTTATATCAATGAGTTAGAGTTAATTATTCATCAAACTAATCTTTCTATATTTTGCATGGTTGGGAATGAAACTGGGAATTTCTCGGCAATGTTTAGATTTTCCCTATTTGAGGGAAGATACTGAATTTTGAAATCAAAGTCAGAACTGGTGCTCGCTCAATTTACAAATAAAAAAAGCCCACATGAAAGTGAGCTTAATTTAATTGGTGGCCGGGGGCAGAATCGAACTGCCGACACGCGGATTTTCAATCCGCTGCTCTACCGACTGAGCTACCCGGCCCTCTTTGCTGACTTGCAAACTTCGGTAAATGTTTGCAAGTCGCGCATTATAGCAAACTTCATTGAACTCTGACAAAAAATTTATAAAACTTTTATCTTTTTATGGATAGCTTGGACAACCATGTAAAATCCGTATTTATGAATTTCGATATCACTCAGCCTAATCACGCACTTAAAGACGCGTTGATGCGAAAGATTAATCAAAAGACCAAGCCTGTTGGTGCATTGGGTTTGCTGGAGTCCATTGCTTTACAGGTGGGTTTGGTGCAGCAAACGTTGTCGCCACAGTTAATGAATCCCACAATTCTGGTTTTTGCAGGGGATCATGGTATTGCTGATGCGGGTGTTAGCCCTTATCCGCAGACGGTTACCGCACAAATGGTGTATAACTTTTTGCAGGGCGGGGCAGCAATCAATGTGTTTGCACGACAAAATAATATACGGCTGCGCGTGATTGATGCGGGTGTGAATCATGATTTTTCTGCGCATCCAGATTTAACGCATGCCAAGATTGGTTATGGCACTGTGAATTTCTTAAGGCGTGCCGCCATGACTGTTGCGCAATGCGAGCAGGCACTAAGCACGGGGGCGAGCTTAGCACGAGAGGAGGTGGCATATGGCGCTAATGTATTGGCGTTTGGAGAAATGGGCATCGGCAATACTTCGTCTGCCAGTTGCTTGATGCGGGTGCTGTGTGATTTGCCGCTTGATCAGTGCGTAGGGCGTGGCACGGGTTTGGATGATGCGGGACTTGCGAAAAAACAGGCGATTTTGAGTGATGCGTTACATTTTCATCAGTTAGGAGCAGATAAGCCCATGCAGGTGCTTGCGACGTTTGGTGGTTTTGAAATTGCGATGATGGTAGGGGCAATGCTGGGTGCGGCTGAACAAGGTGCAATATTGCTGATAGATGGCTTTATTGCCACAAGCGCACTGCTGGTTGCTTATAAATTACAGCCTGATATTTTAAATTATGCTGTATTTACGCATTGTTCGGGTGAAGCGGGGCATCGCTGCTTGCTTGAATATCTAAATGCTAAACCGTTGCTGGATGTGGGCTTGCGTTTGGGTGAGGGTACAGGAGCAGTGCTCGCTTATCCACTGGTATTGGCGGCGGTTAGTTTTTTAAATGAAATGGCTTCATTTGAGAGTGCTGGAGTGAGTGAAAGTACGTGTGGAACAGAAAGCGTGGGTGCCTGATGTTGCGTTTTTTGTGTAACGAAAGACGCTATTTCTTACTGGCTATCGGGTTTTTTACACGTATCCCTGTGCCGAGTTTCCAGGATTTTCGCACAGAAGATTTAAATCTTTCTGCTAAGTATTTTCCTTTAGTGGGGTTGTTTGTCGGTATGCTCGGTGCGGGCGCGTACACGCTGGCTAGCGATGTGTTGCCACACAGCATTGCGGTTTTATTGAGTATGGCAATGACGATCTATATTACTGGCGCTTTTCATGAAGATGGTTTGGCAGACAGTGCAGATGGCCTCGGTGGTTCATGGGAGCGAGAGCGAATACTTACTATCATGCAAGACTCTCGTTTGGGAACTTATGGGGCTATTGCGCTATTTTTGATGTTGTTTGGAAAGTATCAGCTATTAGAAGCGTTGCCAGCTTATTACCTGCCTTTTATTTTGGTTATTGGGCACACATTAAGCAGACTATGCGCGCTATATGTGATGGCAGATTTAAGCTACGTAAAAGTCGAAGGTAAGGCCAAGCCACTTGCTACAAAAGTTAAGCCTACGGATTTAGTTGTAGCGACGGTATTTGGAGTGTTGCCTATCCCGCTGATTTACTACAATTTTTCACCCTTCATATTTACCGTGCATGACTGGTTATTGCTCGGTGTTTATTGTTTGCTACCTGTACTTTTCGTGTGGATCTGGTGGCGCAATAAGATTAAGCACTGGCTGGGGGGCTATACGGGGGATTGCCTAGGCGCAATGCAGCAGCTCACCGAGCTTGCACTATATATTGGTTTGCTTGCCTGGTATCAGCAGCTATGAATCTACACCTGATACGCCATACTTCACTCGACATTCCCTCTGGCATCTGCTATGGACAAAGCGATGTGGATGTTTCAGCAAACTTTGAGGCCGAGTGCGCCACGCTGGCGACTAAACTAACTGCGATTAAATTTGATGCAGTTTATACCAGCCCATTAATGCGTTGCACTAAGCTCGCGCAGGCACTCAATCTGAGTACGGTTCATATAGATGAGCGTTTGAAAGAGCTGCATTTCGGTGACTGGGAAATGCAGGCTTGGAATAGCATTCCACGTGATGTTTTTGATACGTGGGCCAATGATTATGCGAATCTTACACCGCCTAATGGTGAGAGCTTCTCACAGCTTCACGCACG
This sequence comes from Methylotenera sp., assembly GCA_028688575.1. Taxonomy (GTDB): domain Bacteria; phylum Pseudomonadota; class Gammaproteobacteria; order Burkholderiales; family Methylophilaceae; genus Methylotenera. Next base: position 24,792 of record JAQTXW010000002.1, read on the forward strand.
TGCAAAGTCATTTACAGAGGAAGTGAGCATCCACTCTAGCGGCAAGAGTATAGCTGTTGTGACACACGGCGGCGTTATTCGCGCCATACTTGCAGAGGTGCTGAACATGCCGTTAAAAGGCTTATTCAGGATTGTGATTGATCATGCCAGCGTCACACATATTTCGTTTAATGACACGGTACCAAGCATCCATTTTGTGAATCGATAACTTGCTTACCTGTTATTGGCTGAGAACGTAGCCTTGTTCACGAAATAGTTTGCAACACGCATCGACAACTGCAGGGTCGTAAGCAGTGCCACGATGCGTCTCAATTTCCTTCAGCGCAGCTTCAATACCTAAGCCAGGTCGATAGGGCCGATGTGATGCCATAGATTCTACAACGTCGGCTACCATGATTACTTTTGCCTCAAGCAGAATTTGATCGGCTTTCAGGCCATAAGGATAACCTGAACCGTCTAGTCTTTCGTGGTGCTGTAGCACAATCTGTGCAATTGGCCATGGATAATCCACCGTTTTAAGTAGTTCATAGCCGTTTTGCGCATGCGTTTTAATTAACTCGAATTCTATATTGCTCAATTGACTGGGTTTAACGAGAATCTCGCTAGGAATCTTAATCTTACCCACATCATGTACAACCCCTGCTAACTGAATACCTTCAATCTGAGTTTGCGTAAGTTGCATAATTTTGGCGATGGCAACGGAAATCTCCGCCACACGCCGTTGATGCCCCGCTGTGTATGGGTCACGCATTTCGACGATAGCAGCCAGCATCGACACAGAATCTAGCAGATTAGTCTTGAGCTTTTGCTCACTCTCTAATAATTGCGCAGTGCGCTCATCCACCATGTCGGATAAATGATGGCGTAATCGATGTAATTCCAAATGTGCCTTCACACGCGACAATAACTCATCGCGCTGGTAAGGTTTGGTCACATAATCCACTGCACCGAGTGCAAAGCCATGTACTTTCTCGTCAGTTTCAGATGCTGCAGATACAAAAATCACCGGAATCTCTTGGGTTTCAGGTGCGGCCTTAAGGCGTTTGCATACCTCAAAGCCATCCATTTCCGGCATGCGAATGTCTAACAAAATTAAATCTGGGGGGGAAATGGCAGCTGCATTTAACGCCAATTCACCATTTATTGCTGAACGGACTTCGTAACCCTCTGACTTCATAATGTCTGTGAGCAGTTTGAGTGAGGCGGGGGTATCATCTACAACCAGTATTTTGTAAGGCTCGCTCGATAATAGGTTAGCTGTCATGCGTAAGTCGCTTCATCTAATGCTTTAATCCTTTAATGCTTTTAAAATGGCAGGATAATCAAAGTTATCAACCAAGATTGAGAGTGTTTTATAAAGTTCAGCATCATAAGCCGACACTGGCTTGATTGCCATATCAATTTTTTCACTATCCAAGCTTTCCAGCGCAGTTTGCATTTCGTTTCTAATTTCTGCGGGCAGGACTCTTAACGCTTCAGGTGTCAGTGTCAAATCCTGCGCATGATGTTCAGTTTGTGCGTCCGCGTAGATGTATTTTACTTTCAGATGTTTAATCAGGCAGTCGTAAATATCGTTGAATCTGTATGGCTTGAGCACAAAGTCATCAATGCCCGCATCTAAGATTTCCTGACGCTGTTCTATTAACGCGGAAGCCGTGACCGCGATAATTTTAACGTCTTTGCCACCAGGCAGCGCTCGAATATGTTTTGTGGCTTCAAGGCCATCCATCACGGGCATACGTCTGTCCATCCAGATTAGATGCGGTTGCCAATCTTGATAAATTTCTACAGCCTGTGCGCCGTTGTCGGCAATTTTTACCAAAAAGCCAACCGATGTCATGAGGTGACTGAGGAGGATTTGATTTTCTTTTTGATCTTCTACAATCAAAATCCGGTATTCGGGCTGGTCAGCCGCCAAACCAATCACTTCTCCGCTGGCAGTATCCGACAACTTAACCACATCGGATTCATTTGCCGACTCCAGCGGCAGTGATATCTCAAAAGTAGCGCCTCGCCCCAACTCACTTTTGACGCTAATGTGTCCGCCCATCAGTTCGACATACTGGCGCGTAATCGTTAAGCCTAAACCAGTGCCTTTTTGTGTACTGAGCTCACCCACCTGCACGAATGGATCAAATATCGTCTTCTGATCTTCAGGAGCAATGCCAATGCCAGTATCCACCACCTGAATGAGCAAATGTGCGCTGGCATTTTCTTTTGTCGCTAAATGCAGGGTGACGCCACCTTGCTTGGTAAATTTGATGGCATTGCCGATTAAATTCAGCAGTACCTGGCGAATACGGATTTCATCCCCTTTTATGTAGCGTGGAAATTTCGAAGTTTGATCAACCGTTAGACTTAAGTTCTTTTCCTGCGCCCTCACATGCATTAAATCCACAATGTCTCGTATCAGCGAACTGAGGTCTAGTGGTGCATGCTCCACCCGCAAATTACCCGCCTCGATTTTTGCCATATCCAGCACATCATTAATTAAACTCAGGAGATGCTCACCGCTGCGATTAATAATATCCAAAGTTTCTATCTGGCTGGTGGTAAGAGAAGGTTCTTTACGCATCAGGCTAGAGAAGCCCAGGATGGCATTCAAAGGCGTTCGTAATTCGTGACTCATGCTGGCTAAGAAGGTACTTTTTGCACGATTTGCCATTTCAGCGGCTTCACGTGCCAGTATCAATGCCACTGTACGTTGCTGCACTTCGTCTTCAAGGTGATCTTTATATTTGATGAGTTCTGCTTCTGCGCGTTTTTGCTCGGTAATGTCCTCAACCATGGCGGTCACATAATCAACCTCGCCGTTAGCTTTGCGTACGCAACGTACAACCAGCTTGGCAGGAACGACCACACCGGAACGGTGCACAAATCGTTTTTCCAGGCTGTAGCCATCAATTTGATTAGCAAGTAACAGGTTGAATTTTTCCAGATCGGTGGCCAAGTCAGCTGGATAAGTCAGCTGCGCCCATGTCATGTTGCGCAGCTCCTGCTCGGAGTAGCCCAGCATTTCACACAAATAATTGTTGATTTGTAGCCAACCTTGAGTAGGTGAAGTGACGGCGAGTCCCACCAAATCCAGCGAGTAGAAAGACATGAGTTGCTTTTCTTTTTCTTGCCGGGAGGCTTTTTCTCGCTCAAGAGCGTCTAGCATCTGATAAATGTGATTGGTGAGCAGGCCAATTTCATCCAGGCGACTGCTCTCTATACGCTGATAGGGCTGACCAAGCTCGATGTGATTGACCACTTCTACCAGCTGACTCAGGTCGCCAGACATGCTGCGTGCCAATTTGGAGGTGAGCGCGATAATCGCCAGAATTAATAATGTGGTCAAGAATATGCCAAAAAACATCAGCTTATTGAGGTTGGCATTGACCGAATCGCGCGACATTTCAATGCGCACCCAACCAATATGACGCTCAGTCGCGTATACCGGTACTGCTACATCAATCATACTCGTGGTGTCGAGCAGGATCTTGTCGTGTACAGGGGGCAGAAGCAGTTGTTGGCTCACTGCGTCTACAAATGACTTGCCGTTATATTCATGCCTGGTTGAGGCTAGCACTTCTCCATCCACTGAAAGTACGATGGCAAAGCGCATGTCCTTTGCATCAGCTACGCCTTGTATGACTTCTTGCAAACCTGCCAAATCGTTAGCCAGCACCCAGGAGGTGCTACTGTAGGCAACGCTGCGCGCCAAATCAAAGGCGATCTGATCATGCTGATTATACTGAGTGGTACGTTCATACAGGTAGAGAATCGATCCCAGCCCTAACACGATCAACATGGACACAAAAGAAAATGACCATGCTAATTGACGATATATGGATTGACTCCATTTAAGATGCAATTGATTAAACAGGTTGCGAATCGAATTCATGCAATATAGTAAACTTAATGGGCGACTTCACGCACTTCTTTAGAAAAATTTTCTAAAAAATCATGTACCGGCTGATAAGTTTTGTCTGTTGCGGGCTCAAATTTTGAGATAGGGACTTGGCGCAGCATGGCTTGCCCTTCTGCATGATTTTGTAAATTGAACAGTAGTTGCGCAACTTTTTCCTGGATGTCTGGCGGGACATTATTTCGTGCCACCCAGCCATTATTCAGCAAAGGAGCAGTCTCCCACCTGACCACAAGTTGCGCGGCCTTATCAGGATGCTTAGCAGAATAGCTGGTCCATGGCACAGGCCAGGTAGCGCCCGCAGCAACATGACCTCGCAGTACATTTTCAATCGAGGATTCTTGTGAACCTACGTAACGGTTTTCTATATCTTTATTGATATTAATACCATGAGTATGCAGATAGTATTGCGGCATCATGGTGGCTGCCAGCGCAGTTGCTGAGGGGTAAGAAACAACTTTGCCCTTGAGGTCAGTCACTGTGTTGATGCCACTATCTTTGCGCACGAGGATAATGCCGCGAAACACCTCATCGTCACTCATTTTGCCAAAAATACGGTAACCATATTTAAGTGACTGTAAGGTCTGATATGGGTTGGGCATGGCAAATGCAAAATGACCAGCGTACAGTTTTCTCTCAAATTCCTCGTAGTTTCTAGAAGCTTCCAGCTTGAATTCAGCTTGCGGAATATGTCGATTAATATATTCCACGATAGGCCCGTATACTTGCACCAAACGATGTGGGTTGTGCAGGGGATGTATCCCAATGATGTAATGGCCAGACTTTTGTACGGCTGTCGCATCAATAACGGGTTGATAAGTCTGTTGATCTGACCTGTCACAGGCGATGACAAGAGCCGCAAACGCAAAAATAATCAGATAAATGCGCTGTAAAATTAGTTTACTGAACATAGATCAATCTCAATGACAAATTAAGCTCGACTCAATTTTTTGAGCGTTATCGAATTGGATATCTAGGTTGATCACTATACGCCAAAATGCGCGCTGATTAGGACATTTTCTAATTTTTTCCAACTATCATCAGGAGGCAGTCCAAATCGCAGTGCGGGCGTTTCGGTAAATAGCCTGACCAAAATGCCATGGCTTGCCAGATAATGCTGCCATTGCGTTGCTTTATCTGTGGTGATGTATTGAAACAGTGTAGTGCCTGCCGATGGGGTTAAGCCATGGCGGCTGAGTAAGTTAGCCAACTTTTGACTGTTATTTACGAGATCTATGCGCATCTTCTGTTGCCATGCCGCATCAAGCAATGCCTGTTTTGCAATCAGCCGACTTGCGCCCGTAAGTGTCCATGGGCCTAGCTCTTCATGCACCCTTGCAAGCTGTGAATCTTCGGCAAGTAAAAACCCCACCCTAGCGCCAGCCAAACCAAAGAACTTGCCGAGAGATCGCAATACAAAGAGCCCGTCCAGATGGGCATGCTGGGCGATGCTATATTCTGGCGTTGCATCCATAAAGGCTTCATCGACTACCAGCCAGCCACCACGGCGCCTCAGGCTATTGTGTAAATCTAACAGTTCAGCTGGGGTAAATAATCTGGCGGTTGGATTGTTAGGGTTACAGAGTAAGACTACGTCTGCCTCTGCTACTGACGCATCCGTCAAACCAGTAAAGGTGCTAACAGCGTGCCCTTGACGTTGCCAAGCGTGCGCATGTTCACGGTACATGGGGTTGAGCATAGCAACCTTACAAACTGAGCGCAGCTTTGGCAAGACTTTTAATGCAGCTTGCGAGCCGGCAGTAGGGAGTAGTGACTGGCATCCATAATAACCACATGCGGCTTTTATCAAATCATCGTTATCGTCAGGAAGTCTTTGCCATACGGCGGCAGGAATCACTGTGACAGGGTAATTTTCTGGATTAATCCCCGTAGACAGGTCTAGCCAATCGGCAAGCGGGATGCCGTACTTTTTCGACGCCAAAGTTAAATTGCCGCCATGTTCAAGCAAAATGGATATTCCTTAAAAATTCTGTCGTTATGATAATGATGCACCATAATATCAGGCTGCGTTTAACAAGCTTGATTGCGTGCGGAATATGATGCGATTGGGCTGATTCACCCGTGCCTAATGTGGGGCGCTGTTTAACTATGCCATGATAGCTGGCTGCGCCACCCAACCTCACTCTTAGTGCGCCCGCACCGCTCGCCATCACAGGCCCTGCATTTGGGCTATACCAAGTGCCGGCTTGAGTAAGCCAGCATTTGAGGGCGCTTGCCGTGTGGCCACAAAGTGCATAGCTAAGTGCAGTTAATCGTGCAGGAATTAAATTGAGCAGGTCATCCAGGCGTGCTGCGGCCCAGCCAAAATACAGAAAACGCGGTGTGCGGTAACCCCACATGGCATCCAGCGTATTGGCCAACCTGAACACAAGTGCACCTGTGCCGCCAAATAACACAAACCAGAAAATCGCACCAAATACCGCATCATTGCCATTTTCGAGTACAGATTCAACCGTGGCCGTGGAAATTTCAGTTTCATTGAGTTGCGAGGTATCGCGACTAACGATCATGCTGACAGCATGGCGCGCCGCCTCAATATTATGTTGTGAAAGCGGCACATAAATTTGCTTGGCATGTAGCGTGAGGCTACAGGCGCCGATTGAAAAATAGAGTAATAAGACATCAGCCAGCCAGGCAATTGCGCTACTGCTTGCAAAATAGCTGGCTGCAACAAATGGTGATAACAATAATAACCAGCATAATAGCCCGATGATGCGCGCTGCCAGTGCTTGCTTACGCTTATTTAATTTGTGCTCAAGCTGATTTGCCAGCCAGCCAAAACCTATTAAAGGATGCCAGCGTTTAGGCTCACCAACTAGCGCATCTAATAACACCGCAGTTACGACAGCCAGCGCTGTGCTGTATGGGAGCAAGGCTGTGATATATGCGCTTAAAATGGGATAATACTCAGATGACATTCAAATCACTTATGGTTCAGGGTACGACGTCCGATGCAGGTAAAAGCACCCTCGTTGCGGCGCTCTGCCGTGTATTGTATCGCAGAGGCGTACGAGTTGCGCCGTTCAAACCGCAAAATATGGCGTTAAATTCTGCTGTGACGGTGGATGGTGGTGAAATCGGCCGCGCGCAAGCCGTGCAAGCACAAGCTTGTGGGTTAGCGCCGCATACGGATATGAACCCTGTACTACTCAAACCCAATTCAGATACTGGGTGCCAAGTCATTATTCAGGGCAAGGCAGTCTGTAATTTGGAGGCTACTGGTTACCATGCCTACAAACCCACTGCGATGCGTGCGGTGTTGGATTCTTGGCAGCGGTTAAGGTCGCAATATGATTGCGTCATCATAGAAGGCGCAGGTAGCCCCGCAGAAATCAATTTACGCGACAATGACATTGCCAATATGGGCTTTGCCGAGGCGGTCGATTGCCCCGTGATTTTAATCGCTGATATTGATAAAGGTGGCGTGTTTGCACATATTGTAGGTACGTTGGCATTGTTGTCTGAGAGCGAAAGGGCACATGTGATTGGGTTTGTGATCAATCGTTTTCGCGGTGATATTGCTTTGTTGCAGTCAGGGTTAAATTGGCTGGAGCAGGAAACAGGCAAGCCCGTATTAGGTGTGCTGCCATATATTCATGGGTTGCATATCGAGGCCGAAGATGCTGTACCAAAAACGCATTACTCCCACCCTAACCCTCCCCCTGAAATAGGGAGGGAAATGCGTCGGCTACATATCGTTGTGCCAGTATTGCCGCATATTTCTAACCATACTGATTTCGATGCGCTGCGGTTGCATCCGCAGGTGGATTTTCATTTTGTAAAAATGAATGAAACTATTCCTTCAGCGGATTTGATTATTTTGCCAGGGAGTAAAAATGTTCGAGGAGATATTGAGTATTTGCGAGCGCACGGCTGGGAGCGAGTGCTTACTCAGCATTTGCGTTATGGTGGAAAGGTCTTGGGTATTTGCGGCGGATTTCAGATGTTGGGGGATGTGATTCATGACTTTAATGCCATAGAAGGTGAAGCGGGTTCAAGTGCTGGCTTTGGTTGGCTGAAGATGGAAACTAAGCTTGAGCTTTCCAAGCAGCTGAAGCAGGTTTCTGGGCAATTGAGTTTTACGGATGCGCAGGTGCTTGGTTATGAAATTCACATGGGCATTAGCCAAGGTGAGGCACTGCAAACTCCCGCGCTTTTATTAAATAATCAAGGCCAGAATACGCAGCCTGAAGGCGCTATTTCGCAAGATAATCAAATTGCAGGCACTTATGTGCACGGTCTGTTTGACCATCAGGAAGCCTGCGCCGCCTGGTTAGAGTGGGCAGGTTTACAAATGCCAGAGGATTTTGATTATGCAAAATTGCGTAATGATGAGCTGGATCGTCTGGCAGATAGTGTTGAGCAGCATTTAGACTGGGAGAAGCTGGCGCGGTACATTTAACTGAATTTAGCTAAAATTGACTACTTGAATTTTATGTCCTAAACATTCCACTGTCTGACCCGCACGTATTTTTGCGGTTTTTCTGAGTTCCAGTGCGCCGTCCACCGTAACAAGCCCTTCAGCCACCATGACCTTGCCTTGCCCGCCACTGTCTGCAATGCCTTCTGTTTTAAGCAAATCACAAAGGGCGATGAAATCACCTCGTAGTGCAAATGTTGTTGTTTCCATGGTTATCCTTTAAGTGTAAGCGGTAGTCCAGCCGCAACAAAACTGACTTTGTCCGCCAGTTGCGCTATGGCTTGGTTAAGTCTGCCTTGTTCATCCTGAAACTGGCGGTTGATTTCACCCAGCGGCACGATGCCCATGCCCACTTCATTGCTGACCAGCAAAACTTTACCTGATAGTGTGGGGAGCGTTGTTAATAACGCATTACGCTCGCTTTGCCAGTCCAGGTTTTGTGGACGTTCGCAATCTGTGCAAATACACTGCGCGAGCCACAAGGTGAGGCAGTCCACAATTACAACCTCATTGGCTTTGGTATGTGCTTGCAAGGTTTCACCAAGGTTGAAAGACTGCTCTACCGTTTTCCAATGCAGGGGTCGTCTGATTTTGTGGTGTTCAACACGCTGGCCGAATTCCTGGTCATACACTTGTGCGGTGGCGATATAAGTTACAGGCAGGCCGCTTTCATCTGCCAGCTTTTCTGCAAACGCGCTCTTGCCAGAGCGAGCGCCGCCTAAAATCAGGTGAATATTATTCATGTGGGTTCCAAGTGTTTTCCATGACCATTTCCGTGAGCGGTTTAGCCTGTTTCCAGCCAGTTTCTATTAGCATTGGTTCTTTATAAAAAGTATTTACATGGCCGAGGCATAATATGGCAATTGGTTTGGCATCATGCGGTATGTTGAGTAAAGCGCCAAGTTTGATGGGGTCAAAAAGTGATACCCAGCCCATGCCTAAGCCTTCTGCACGCGCGGCTAACCACATGTTTTGAATCGCACAGCTAACAGAGGCGATGTCCATTTCAGGGATAGTTCTGCGTCCGAATATTGCACCCTCACGGTTGTCACAAAGCGTTGCAACTAATAATTCGCCGCAATCTAAAATGCCTTCGACTTTTAGTCGTAAGAACTCTGCCATGCGTGTGGTGTTTTCGTATTCGCCTATCGCCTGCGCGGTTTGAATGCGTTCTTCATCGACCAGCTGGTGTATCGCTTTGCGCGTATTTATGTCGGTGATGCGAATAAAGCGCCAAGGTTGCATCAGTCCTACGCTGGGTGCTTGGTGGGCTGCCTGCAGGATATGGGTAAGTGTTTCTGGTGCAACCGGTGTTGGCAGAAAGTGTCGCATGTCACGGCGCTCTGCTATTACACGATAGACTGTGGCTACTTCATCATCAGAATAGCGGTGCGTACTCATGATAGAAAAAAGTAAGCAGCAGCCTTTGGGTTGGATGCAAAGTAAAAGTGCAAAAAACTCGCGATAATCGAACCGTGCTGGTAAATATTTTCCACTTTACCAAAGCGCGTATCAGCGGTAGCAATAGGCGGAAGTTCTGTTGTAAAACTACCGTAGTGGAAAGTATGTGTGCCTAGTTCACCTTGGGGCAGCTTAGCTTTGAGTGAGCCTAAGCCCTGTAATTTACCGTGGATCTGACTTTTTCCTGCCAGTAAACCAAACGTGGGTTGATTATCAATGCTATCCGATAATGCCATCATGCCGCCGCACTCGGCGAGTATCGGTTTGTTGGCCTCAAATGCGGTCTGCAGTGAATTTTTCATGGCGACATTGGCACCGATCTCACTCAAGTGCAGTTCAGGGTAGCCACCAGGCAGCCAGTAGGCATCAGCTTCTGGCAAGCATTGGTCGTGTAATGGTGAAAAGAACTTAAGTGATGCGCCCATGTCAGTCAAGCAGTCCAAGTTTGCCTGATAGATAAAACAGAATGCTGCATCACGGGCAATCGCAATGGTTTTGTTGGCGAGTAGTTTTGGCTGGTTTTTCAGCGCTGGCACTTTGAAATCTACGCTTGGTGGCAAAGGCAGTTCCGCCTCGATTGCCTTGGCAGCGGCTTCGATTTTATCTTCCAAATCGCCAATTTCACTGGCGCGAAACAAGCCTAGATGTCGCTCTGGCAGGCTAAGATTTTCATCCTTCTGTAATGCACCAAACCAGCCCAAATGCGTAGGCAATGAGTTTTTTAATAACTGAGCATGGCCAGTACTGCCGACCTTGTTAGCCAGCACGCCTGCAGCTTTGAGTTGCGGATAATGTGCCAGCAAACCCGCAGCCAATGCGCCAAATGTCTGCGCCATGCCGCTTGCATCGATGGTGAGCAGGACAGGTAGATTAAAACGTGCAGCAATGTCTGCGCTGGAGGGTGTGCCGTCGTATAAACCCATGACGCCTTCTACGATAATCAGGTCCGATTGAAGTGCGGCGCGATAAAGTTGGGCTTCGCCATCGATTTCTCCACACATGGTGAAGTCGAGGTTGTAAACAGGGCGACCTGTCGCTACTTCCAGTATCATGGGGTCTAAAAAGTCAGGGCCACATTTGAAGGCTTGCACGCGTAGCCCACAGTTACGCCAGGCACGCGCTAGAGCCGCCGTGATAAGCGTTTTACCCTGCCCTGAGGCAGGCGCAGAAACAAGAATAGCGTGACATTGATGCATATTAAAGTGTTTTCATGTGCTACCGCGCGCGCCTGGGCAAGCTAGGTGCATATGGTAAAAGAAGGCGGTTTACAAATCGATGCCAGGCTGCGCTTTAATCCCCGCACGCCAGGCATGTTTAACATCCATGATCTCACTCACGGTATCTGCGGCATCAATCAAGGCTTGAGGCGCGGCGCGGCCTGTAATCACAACGTGTTGCATGGGCGGGCGGGCGGCGATATCTGCCAGTATCTGCGCTGTGTCAAGGTAGCCGTATTTCATGGTGTAGGTCAGTTCATCCAGAATCACAAGGCCGATTTCTGAGTTGCTCAACATTTTTTGCGCAATCTTCCACCCTGCTTGAGCCGTACTGATGTCGCGCTCGCGGTCTTGGGTATCCCAGGTAAACCCCTCACCCAGCACATGCCATTCAACATTGGGCTGGCGGCTAAAGAAACCTTCTTCACCAGTATCTTTGCGGCTTTTGATAAACTGGGCTACGCCCACTTTTATGCCGTAGCCCAATGCGCGTGCCACCATGCCAAAAGCCGATGAGCTTTTACCCTTGCCATTGCCAGTGAGCACGAGCAATAAGCCTTTTTCCTGATTGGCTTGTTCAATCGCCGCATCAATGACTGCTTTTTTACGCGCCATGCGCGCAGCATGACGTGCGTTTTTGTCTTCAGCGCTCATTTAAGCTTCAACACGATTTACACGGTTTGCTAGCACAAAAGCTAAGTGAGTGATGAGCGCAACACCTAACCAGAACCCAATGTTTTCTAACTGATGGGGGAAGTATTTCATCAAGCGCTCACCGAATACTGATAATGTTGGATCTGGGTAGCGGCCACCGAAGAAATAAAAGCCGCCACTAGAAAAGAGTTCACTGATAGGTGCTGCGACGGCAACACTGCCGACCAATGGTAGCAGCGCATTAAAACCAAAGCTATAGCGTTTTGCAAACCAGCGGCCTGCCAACCACATCGTGCCATAAGCGGGCAATAAAAAGCCGTAAGCCGGGGTCACGCAGAAGTTGCTCACGCCTTGAAAATAAACAGAGTAAAGGTCTAAACCTGTACATAAAGCCAGTAACGCCGGAAACATCATCGCCGGACGCAAGTACAAACCCGCTAGAAAAAATACAGCAAGTGATGCGCTTGGCAGGGCATTAATTGAAGCAAAGTGGTGCCCGCGTGTGGCAATGATCAGGCCAGAAAGTACGATGCCGATGAGTATTTGGTGGGTTCTAGAAAGGGTTAACATGGTAGTTAGCCTCCATTAAGTTGATAAAATTGTTGAGTGTGATTTTAGCTTAAATAATTAGATTATTAGTCATAATTTAATTTGAGATTGCAGACTAGGCATGCAATCTCAAACATATCAATCACTTCATATCGTAACGTAAACCTATAAATAAATTGCTGCCAGCCGTGTTGTAGGCTGCCGAAGTTGCCGAGTTTCCTGTATAGGCGATCACGTAGTTCTTATCGAGTATATTATTGGCGCGCGCTTGCAGTTTCCATTCGGGTGAAATACGATAATTTGCGGTAAGGTTAACTAGACTGTAGCCCTGCATCACCTTCGTGTTGGCTGCATTATTGTAGCGTGTAGATGCACCTGTGACCTCTGCGCCCCACTCAAAATCGCCTAATTGATGAATGAGGCTAATCTTTCCGTAACGGTTGCCACGGCGCACTAACAACTGCTCGGTATCATCGTTGCGCGGCGATTGCACGGTTAGATTGCCAGCCAATAGCAAGTTTTCATTGATCTGCCAACCACCCTCAAAAGTTGCACCCTGAATTTTAACCTTGCCAACATTCACAGGGCAGAAGCCACCCAAAGTGCAGCCTGTCGTGGCCGCACCTGAAAACTCAATTAAATTTCTAATCTTATTTTCAAACACAGCAATGCCCGCGCTTAGTTCTGGGCCACTATATTTAAGGCTGGCTTCAATATTCTCTGATTTTTCTGGGCTTAAACTTGGGTCGCCAAAGTTGGGAAAATAAAGTTGGTTAAAGGTAGGGGCTTTAAATGCCTTGCCATAGCTTGCTGATATGCGCCATTCAGGTGTGATGTGATAACCGTAGCCAATACCCCCCGTTGTGTTGTTGCCATATTGCGTATTATGGTCTTCACGCAGTGAGAGTTGCATGGCGTGATTACCAATGTCCGCAACATAGCCTGCAAAAAAACTATCGTTGTTGCGTTCTTTTTTAATACTGGTGATGTTGTTGGATTTACTTTTTCCATCTTGCTCTAAACGGTCGTATGCTAATGTCACGGTGCCCAAGGGTAACTTAAAATCATTTTGCCAGGATAGTTGAAGTTGCTCAGTACGGAATTTGCTCAGGCTGGTTGGGCTGCTGTGGCTGTCAGAGTCATCTACCCCCATACCCAGTTTAAAGGTGCTGTGCCAATTACTCAAAAATTGATTTTTGCTGGTAAAAGCATAGCTTTGTAGCGTTTGCTCGCCAAAATTTTCAAATTTGTTATCAAATTCGGCGTGGCCTTTACTCTCAAAAAACTGCAAACCCCACGTGTGCCCCTGGGCCAGCTCTAATTCGACAAAGGTCGATATGCTGAGGTTGTAATAGCTATCATCATCTTTGTCTTTGCCTGTGCGTATGCGTTTGGCAGAAAAACTGTCGGTATCGAAGCTGCTGATATTGATGCCATATTTAAGCGCGCTCACGCTGCCGCTTATACCCGCTTCTGCGGTTTTGGTGTCATAGCTGCCTAAACCCACTGCAGCATGCGCCAGCACTTTGTCCGCATCAGCTTTGCGTGTAAAAATCTGAATGACACCACCGATCGCATCCGCACCATAAAGGCTGGAAGCTGGCCCGCGCAGAATTTCAATTCTTTCAATTTGCCCGAGTGGAATGTTTTCAAAAGAAGTGGTGCCTAGTGTGGCAGAGTTGATGCGTAGGCCATCGACTAACACCACCACATGGTCAGCATTAGTGCCACGTAGAAACACGCTACTGCCAGTGCCCGCGCCGCCGTTAGTGCTAATTTGCACCCCAGGCTGCATGCGTAACACATCGGTTAGAGAGCCCGCACCTGCGAGTTCGATTTCTTCACGATCAATCACAGTTACATCGCCAACAACGCTGGTGCGCGCTTGTTGCGTACGGCTAGCAGTAACGACTACATCTTCTAAATTGATATTTTCTGCCGCAACAATCGGGCTGGTAAATGCCAGACTAATAGCGCTGGCAATGATGGTTTTTTTCATTATCTTTTCCCTATAACATGCGACCCCGCATGTGGATTCATAGAACCAGGGAATATCGAGGAGTTGAAATAAAAAAAGAAAGCGCGATGGATATCGTGATGCGATGGCGCAGCCTTTCATTACCGTCACCCCGCGGTATTTCCTAGCTTGCCTTGAGATAAGGCATATATTGCGAGGCCGGTCTCCGGGCTTGTGAGCTTTGGATTTGACTTAACCCATGCGTTTTGCGCCTTCCCAAATCCTGCCTTATTCAAGGTTTTGATCCAGTGGCTTACTGCAAAACTACACTCACTTACCGTTGCGGGGGCAGCATAGGCATTGTTTTAACTATGACAGCGATAGTTCTAACGCACCTATTTCCCAGTTTCACTTTGTGTGTGACAAACAAACAAAGCACCTAGCAATGGGCGAATTATAACTTCTTTAGTTTTTTAATAGGTAGTACTACGCAAAAAATATTTGTGTAACATAGAGTAATACTTTGAAAAATCATTGTTACCTATTGACTATAATCAAATTTTTAAATTATAGTGAACGCATGGATGCAGATTTGAAAGTCTTGGAAGAAAAACTCGCGAAGTTGCTCGCGCTATATGGCGATGTGCGTGTGGAAAATGAAAAATTGCGCCAAAGTTTGAGCGTGATGGAATCTGACACGGCTTTATTAAAAGCCAATATGGCGCAAGCCAGTGCGCGTATAGAGGCGTTAATGCAGCGCTTGCCTTAGGCCCATTAAAATTTTGAGTATAAAACGATGAGTGAAATTAAGGGAGTAGATGTCAATATCATGGGGCGTGACTTTACCGTCTCGTGCACAGATGAAGAGCGCCCTGGACTCATTAATGCGGTTAATTATCTTGATAAAAAAATGCGCGATATCCGTGACGGTGGCAAAGTGGTTGGGGTAGAACGTATTGCGATGATGGCTGCACTCAACCTATCGCATGAATTGCTAAACAGTAAAAGCGGTAATATTGATGTGGGTGACATCAAGCGCAGAATTTTCTTGATGCAGGATCAAATCGAACAAGCAATTGCGACTGAATAAGATAGTGCCTGTTGCATAAACAATTGTTTTAAAACTTCACCAAGTTACTTCGTGTTACGCGCATTTATTTATTCAGAACTTTTTCCATTTTGAGTTTGCTGAAGTATGGCATTGGCAATCAAGCCATTCACCACACCAAAAAATAAAGCGGCCATTGCAAATAGCGGAATTAAATAACTCACGCCAGCATGCGGAATAAGCCATAAGCGCACCACTAGCAGTTGCCCTGCAATATGCGCAAATGCAGCGATGACACTTAGGCTGACTGCACTGAATAAGCGTTTGGGCAGTGTTGCTGCCAACCCTAGTGCAACTAAGCTACATAATGCCCCACTTAAACTTAGAATAAATGTAGGGGACAAAAACTGCCCGAGTAGTAAACTGCTGGCAAATACACGCAGAATACTGACCCAGGCAGCGGTGGTAAAATCAAATTGATACAGCACATAAAGTGTAACAATATTGGCAATACCAGGCTTAACACCAGGGATTGGCGATGGAATCACGGCTTCTATCATGTGCAGGGCAATAGCGAGCGCTGCCAATTTGGCAATCTGGTGATCGTGCTGTGTTGTTTGGATTTGCATGCCATCAAACCATTAAAAATGGTTTAGTAGTTAAGAGAATCATAGGGCTTGTTTTCACCAATTAACTCCAGGCTTACTTGGTTGGGTAGGCAAATGGCGGCCTGGCCTGCGCGAACAAGCCAGCCTTGGTGTACACAATACTGGTTATGACAAGGTGATTTGGAAAACCGTACTTTGCCTTGTGCGATACTAATCACAGAGGTCCCTATTACGCCTTGAATAGAAATATCACGATTTTGATTTAGGCTGTATGTGCCATAAATTTTGTCGCTAAGTCGCACTTGCACCTTGGTTGCACGTTCAGTTGTCCAGAGTGTTTGAAATAATAAAAAAATGATGGCTAAGCTAAAAGTAATGATGAGCCAGTCACCGATACGTAATTGCTGGTAGATGGCTTTGCTACGGTGTAATAAATTTGACATGCGCATTACGCTTAAATTTTTCGTCTAACCATTCAATTTTCTGTGCCATGTTCTTAGTGATGAGGACATTGGCATTCTGATCAATCACCATGTAATGTGTTATTCCCAATAATTCGGCCGCATGGCTTTTCTTATCTTCAGTTTCTATGAAAATCGGTTTTGAGGCAACATCTGAAAGAACGCCTGCATGAGGTTGAGGGGGGATGAGCACCGTCACTGCCTGTGTGTGTTGCACTGGGTAGCCTGTACGTGGATCAATAATGTGACAGTAACGCTTGCCATCCAGCATGAAGTAGCGTTGGTAGTCGCCAGAAGTGCCGATGGCCCAGCCATCATGCAAATCCAGCGTGGCAATAGCAGCAGGTTGGCGCGGGTGCTGAATTCCCACCCGCCAGGGTTTGCTACCATGCTGACCTATAGCGATAATATTGCCGCCTATATTGATCAGCGCATGTTGGACCTGTTGCGCACGTAGAAACTGCACCGCCAGATCCAGTGCATAGCCTTTGGCGTAACCGCCAAGATCTAATTTTATCCATGGATTTTTGCTATAAACCTCGCCATTTTGGAGGCTAATGTCTGACATGCTGGGGTTGGCTTTTACCAATGCCTGGATTTGTTCAGCATCTATTTTGCTTACGCCAAAATTATCTTGCTGAAAGCCCCAAGTGCTGATTAAGTGACCAATGGCAGGATTAAATAGTCCTTCCGAGCGGATGGACAGGGCCTGGGCATCAGATAATAACTTGGTCAGTAACGGGCTGATTTTCACTGGCTGGTGTGACGTGGAAAAAGCCGTATTCACGCGAATGAGTTCGCTGGCGCTATCTTGACGGGTTTGATGGCCGAGGTTATTTTTCCACGCGTGCAGTTGATGATGCAGTTGCTGAAAGTCTTGCAGTATCTGGTTAGCTAAGGCGCTGGCGTGCGCATCGGATTCACCATAAATACTGATATCTACCAGTGTGCCAAAAACATAACTTTGTGCGTGATAGAGCGGCTCTTTATTGGCATTGATGGCTATTGCTGTGATTGCCATGAGGGCGAGTATGGCTAAGGTAAGTAGGCTTTTTTTACGCATCTTTTGTGCGACCTACTGGCGGCACTGCTCCAGCGCAGACATCAATACGCCGGCGGGATTGCAATCAGTTTGGGCGGCAATTTCAACCATGCCTGTGGGGCTGGTGACATTGATTTCAGTGAGGTGTTCGCCGATGACATCTAGCCCCACCAGAAATAAACCTTCCTGTTTCAGGGTGGTGCCCACAGTGCATGCTATTTCATAATCGCGGTCGGATAGCCTCTGCGCAACCCCTGTGCCACCTGCGGCAAGATTGCCTCGGGTTTCGCCTGCCAGCGGTATGCGCGCCAAGGTGTAAGGTAGCGGTATGCCATCAATGACAATGATTCGTTTGTCACCCTGGGCAATGGCAGGCAGGTAGCGCTGCGCCATAATGGTGTGCGAACCAAACTGTGTAATGGATTCTAAAATTACGCTGATGTTGGGGTCGTTTAAAGTGAGCCTGAAAATATTGCTGCCCCCCATGCCATCAAGTGGCTTGACAATAATGTCTTGATGCTCGGTTAAGAACTCGCGAATTAACTGATGATTGGCTGTGACAATAAACTCTGGGCTAAATTGAGGGAAGCGCGCAACGGACAGTTTTTCGTTCCAGCTACGCAGTGCCACGGGGTTGTTATAGACTTTAGCGCCTTGTGTGACGGCTATTTCTAACAAGTACGTGCTGTATAGATATTCATTATCAAACGGTGGATCCTTACGCATGATGATGGCATCAAATGCGCTCGGTAGCGATTCAAATGCAGGCTCAAGGATAAAGCCTTCAGGCGTGAAATTAAATTTTTGCGCTTTTATCCTGGCGAGATTGCCGCGCAGGAAAACATCGTGCTGCATGGAAACAAATAATTCGTGACCACGTTTGTTAGCCTCACGCATGATCGCAAGGCTGGTGTCTTTTTGAGTTTTCAGGCTGGCTAATGGGTCAAGAATAAAGTTGATTTTCATAATCACAAAGTGCTACTGGTTAAGAGGGGCTTGCTCTTGTAGCTCAATTGCAGACGCCAGCAATGCCAGCCGCGCTACTACACCATAGGCGTAAAAACGGTTGGGCGTAGCATCTGGCGCGCCATCGCAATCTGGCAAGGTGCAGGGTTTCTCGAAGGCCAAAGGCACAAAATGCGAGCCAGGGGCGTTCAAGTTTTCATCGACTCCGCGTCCAGTATGCACGCGGTAAAAACCACCGATGACATAGTGATCCATCATATATACCACGGGTTCTGCCACTGATTCGTTAATGCTCTCAAAGGTGTAAACCCCCTCTTGAATAATCACCTCAGAGACTTGCATGCCTTCTTTAATCACAGACATTTTATTGCGGGCCTTGCGATTTAGACCGCGCACATCATCGGGAGATTTTACCGTCATGATCCCCATGCCATAAGTGCCCGCATTGGCTTTAACGATGACAAATGGATCTTGCGTCACGCCGTATTCTGCATATTTGGTTTTTATCTTATCCAGCAATTGCTCCACTTTGAGTGCCAGGCACGCTTCACCACTGCGTGTGGCGAAATCAATTTCATCGCATGTTTCAAAGTAGGGGTTTAATAGCCATTCATCGATGCCCAGCAATGCGGAAAACTCCGCCGCCACACGATTGTAAGCTGAAAAATGGTGAGATTTACGGCGCGTGCTCCATCCTGCATAAAGTGGGGGAATTAGGTCTTGTTCGAGACTTTTGAGAATGTCAGGAATGCCACCAGATAAATCATTGTTGAGTAGAATAGCGCAGCTATCAAAAGTGCTCAGTGTTTTTCCACCGAAAGTGGATTGTGGTAGTGTTATTCTATTGCCGATGCGCACAACAGGCTCAAGTAGCAGGCTTTGGCCATCGTGCGTTGTCAGTAAGGTCGGTTCGGTAATCTCTGGTGAAATAGAACCAATACGGACGTCCAGCCCAGCCTGCTTCAGGATGTTGGCTAACTCAAGCACGTTGCGCAGATAATAGGTATTGCGGGTGTGGTTTTCAGGAATAATCAATAAACGGCTGGCTTCAGGGCAGACTTTTTCAACCGCCACCATCGCTGCCTGTACACATAAATGGTGAAATTCAGGGTTAAGGTTATTAAAGCCGCCGGGAAACAAGTTGGTGTCAACGGGCGCGAGCTTAAAGCCTGCATTGCGCAAGTCAACGGAAGCGTAAAACGGGGCGGCATAATCCAGCCACTGCGTGCGGAACCAATGCTCTATTTTGGGCATGGCATCGAGCATGCTTTTTTCTAAAGCCAGTAGCGGGCCATTCAGTGCGGTGGTTAAGTGTGGAACCATGTTAAAGTGCCTTTAAATAATTGAGTACATTTGCTTAAACCCAGATTGTCCATGAGGCTCATTTTCAATCTGGCGCGAACGATAGTCGTTGATTACTGGTCATTTTGTTACTTACCCCCTGTGTGTAGCCATGGATGCCACATCACTCACAAAACTGCATCAATAATCACTACACCATCATTCTGCACCCCAATGGAAAATATGGGTTAATTCTATGACTGGCGTTACCCAGCTACACAATGACTGGCTGTGCTTGGGCGTCAGCGTGGTAGCTACTCCTTACCATGGGGCCACTAGCCGTGTTATTAAAGCCCATGGCATCCGCTTTTTGTTTGAGGGCATCAAAAACCTGCGGCTCAACATAGCGCATGACGGGCAGGTGGTGTACGCTGGGCTGCAAATACTGGCCTAGCGTCAACATGCTCACCTGATGCGCGCGCAAGTCTTGCATGACCGCTAGAATTTCTTCATCCGTTTCGCCCAAGCCTAACATTAAACCAGATTTAGTGGGAATGTGCGGGTACATTTCATGAAATGCTTTAAGCAGATTCAGGGAGTTCTGGTAATCAGAGCCTGGGCGCGCCTGTTTGTAAAGGCGGGGTATTGTTTCCAGATTATGGTTCATGACATCGGGCGGTGCTTTGCGTAAAATTTCCAGTGCAATGTCCAAGCGACCACGAAAGTCTGGCACCAGGATTTCAATCTTGATATTGGGCGATTTCTCACGCACGGCCGCAATGCAGTCCACAAAATGCTGTGCACCACCGTCGGCCAAGTCATCGCGATCAACGGAGGTAATCACCACATAGTTAAGCCGCATTTTCGCAATGGTACTTGCCAGGTTTTCTGGTTCGTTCACATCAGGTGGCAGCGGCTTGCCGTGTGCAACATCACAAAATGGGCAGCGGCGCGTGCAGATGTCACCCAGAATCATGAAGGTGGCAGTGCCACCACTAAAGCACTCTCCAATGTTAGGACAACTGGCCTCTTCGCACACTGTGTGAAGTTTGTTGTCACGTAATATGCGCTTGATTTCTTGATAGCGTGCTGAATCTGGCACTTTCATTCTTATCCACTCTGGCTTGCGTTGCACTGGCTGAGGAATAATTTTAATCGGTATGCGCGAGGTTTTTGCCGCATCAATCTCTTTGACGCCAGCGACCTTGGTGGTGCGCGTTCTGCTTGGGGAGGCATTAGTCATGCGAGCTTTCTAATTTTCCTGTAAGTTTATTGAGTAATAGGTCTGCCATTACTTGCGTGCTGGCGCTAATGCCTAGATCTTTGGTTTGTGTCATGGTGAGCCCCGCGTAGCCACAAGGGTCAATCGCATTGAATGGGCTTAAATCCATGTCTACATTCAGGCTTAGTCCATGATAGCAGGTGTTATTTTTGACGCGTAAGCCAAGTGATGCAATTTTTGCTTCTGTGTCAGCTGGCGTGTTTTGGAGGCTGACATACACCCCTGGCGCATCTTTTTTTGCACTGGCGGTAACCTGAAAATCAGCGAGCAATTCAATCACGGTTGCTTCGAGGAGGCTGACTAAATTGCGAATATTGAGCTGGTAACGAGATAAATCTAACAAGGTGTAAATCACAATTTGGCCAGGGCCGTGATAGGTGATTTTTCCGCCACGGTCAGTGTGCACTAGCGGAATGTCATGTCTTGCAGGTGGCGTGGCATTTTTGCGGTTAAGTCCCAGTGAATACACGGGGAGATGCTCCGTTACCCATATCTCGTCGGGAGTGTTGCTGGTACGTGCGGCAGTAAATTGCTGCATGGCCTGGCAGATATTTTCAAAATCAGTCACACCAAGATGCTTGATCAGAATGGATTTGGCCATACAGTGATTACTTGTTAGATGGCAAACTTTACTAAAGGATGTGCGCTGATTACGCGGTAAATGTTGTCTAGCTGCGCTTGTGATTCAACATGGACAGTGCATGTCAAGCTGATATATTTGCCAGCAGAGCTCGCGCGCATGGTGATGTGTTCTGCACTAAAGTCTGGAGCTATAGATTGAATCACCTCTACAATCGTAGAGGTGAAACTATCATGAGTTTCACCCATGACTTTAATTGCAAAGTGACATGGAAACTCAATTAAGGCGGGTGTTGTTTGTGGGGCGTTATTGGTCATGGTGTGTTCGCAGACTTACTGCAAAAATAACTTGATTGAATCCCAAGCGCGGCCAAAGACGCCCGCAACATTAACCGCTTCTTTTGCAACCAGTGGTCGCTCACCTATGGTTTTACCGTTCAAGGTGAATTTAACGTTACCGATTACCTGGCCTTTTTTGATGGGTGCAATCAAAGGCTGAGTGCTGGTTACAATGGCTTTTACATTGGCATACGCGCCTTTAGGTAGCGTTAAATAAAGATCTGTGTTGACGGTAGAGGCAATCTCATCTTCGATTCCTTTCCATACCTTTAATTTACTCACGTCTTGATTCTTTTGGTATATGAGGGTGGACTCAAAAAACTGAAAACCAAAATTGAGTAATTTCTGACTTTCGGTCGCGCGCGCCGCATCACTAGGTGCGCCTAGAATCACTGAAATCAGACGAGTGCTGTTGCGGTTGGCGGTAGAGATTAAGCAGTAGCCAGCGGATTGTGTATGCCCAGTTTTCATGCCGTCTACGTTGGCATCGAGCCACAGCAGGCGATTGCGATTGGGTTGTTTGATATTATTGTAGGTGTACTCTTTGACGGAATATAGGCGTTTGTAGTCCTGAGGAAAATCTCTAATCAAGGCTGTGGCGAGTATCATCAGATCTTCGGCCGTAGTGTAGTGCTGCGGGTCTGGCAAGCCTGTTGCATTGACAAAGTTGCTGTTTTTCATGCCCAGGCGCTGCGCTTCTTTGTTCATCATATCGGCAAACAGGGCTTCTGAGCTAGCAATGCCTTCGGCTAATGTGATAGAGGCGTCATTGCCAGAGGAGATAATCATGCCATGAAGTAACTCATCAACAGTGACTGGTTTGTTAGGCTCAATGAACATGCGTGAACCTTCCGCTTTCCAAGCGGCTTCGCTCACAGGCAGTGTCTGATTAAGCTGCAGATGACCATTTTTGATGGCCTTGAAACTCAAGTAAGCAGTCATGATTTTGGTGAGTGACGCTGGCTCAACACGCATGCTGCTGTTTTCAGCGGCGATGATGTGTCCGCTGTTAAAGTCTTTTAATAAGTAGGCCTTGACGGCCAAGCTTGGTGCCTGTGGGACGAGTGCTGTTTGTGCGTAAGCCAGGTTATGAACCAGTGACGTAGCCAAAATGATAAACAAGAAAACATGAGGTAGGCGGCTGAATATTTTATGGTGAGTCGTGTGCATAAGGTGTAGGACAGAAATTTTACTGATTAGTGACTAAGGTGGAAATATTTAATCGCTGACGAACGCGGTTGGCGTGAACGTCAGCATCGCGTCTGTTGGCAAAAGGGCCTAATCTAACACGGTATAATTTGCCATTATACACGTTAGTCACGGAGGCGTCGTTTGCAAGATTTAACGCAATAATTTTTTTGCGCAGTATTTCGCCATTTTGCTCACTTTTGAATGCGCCCACTTGCACATAAAATGCAGAGAAATCAGTGCGTGCTACTTTTTGGCTAGTGTAGCTTACGTCTACTTGTCCAGTAACGCTTGTGTCTACAGGGGGTGTTACGGTTGCAGCGTTATTTTCTGCGGTGATGGTTTTTTTGCTTTGCGCGAATTTTTTCAAGCCTTCAGGGCTGGTGTCGATTGCCTCTACAATGACCGTGCCGCTGCCGGGCATAATTAAATCGAGCTTATGTGCTGCTGCATAAGATAGGTCGATAAGACGCTCTTTTTTAAAAGGGCCACGGTCATTCACGCGCACCACTACAGAGCGGTTATTGGCAGGGTTGGTGACTTTTACATAACTGGGAATTGGCAGGGTGGTATGTGCAGCGGACATCCCATACATGTCGTAGACCTCTCCACTCGATGTCTGCTTGCCGTGGTAGCGTTTTCCATACCAGGAAGCAATGCCTTGCCTTTGGTAAGGGCTGTAGCGGGTCATGGGGACATATTTCTGACCTAAAGCGATATAGGGCTTGTTGCTGCGCGCGTAAGGCTTTTCTGTCTTGGGTTCTGCATCTGGGATGCTGTTAATATCGATACGAGTGTTACTGTCTGGGCCATCATCCAGATAATAGCCACCCTTGCCAGGTTGAGCCTCGGCTTGTTTGGCAGGTACAGGTGTTGCTGAGTCTGCTGAATCTGGTTTGATTGGCGCTTTACCACCGCAGGCGCTCAGTGCTACCAGGCAAATCATGACTAAATAGTGTCGAAAGCCCAACATGAAAAACCTCCTGTTATGTGCTCAAATTTAGTTGGCACTAAGTTGCAACTAGTTTTTTGTGTGTATGAATGCTCATTAAAATACCAAAACCTAGACACAGTGTCACCATGGATGTGCCGCCGTAGCTAATCAGAGGTAATGGCACGCCCACCACTGGCAATATGCCACTGACCATTCCCATGTTAACAAAGGCATAAGAAAAAAAGTTAAGTGTAATGCTACCCGCTAGTAATCTGCAAAAAGTATTTTGTGCTTGAGAGGCAATCACCAGACCGCGGATGATAATCATGCTGAATAAGCTCAAAAGTAACATATTGCCCAAAAAGCCAAACTCCTCACTAAATACCGCAAATATAAAATCAGTTGTACGTTCAGGTAAAAAGTCGAGTTGTGTTTGAGTGCCGTTAAGCCAGCCTTTGCCAGAGGCGCCACCTGAGCCGATGGCGATGGTGGATTGAATCGTGTGGTAGCCTGCCCCTAATGGATCTTGACTGGGGTCAAACAGCATTTCAATGCGTCTTCTTTGATAGTCATGTAACAATGACCAAAATACAGGTGCCATCGCCAGTAGAGTAACGCTTGCCCCGAGTAGAAAGCGCCAACTCAACCCTGCAAGAAACAGCACATAAAAACCAGATGAGGCAATCAGTAATGAAGTGCCCAGATCTGGCTGCTTCATAATGAGTGCAACAGGTAGTGCTAGCATGGTCCCCGCGATTAGAAAGTGACTTGCTTTGGGTTTGCCTTCCCGGCTTGCTAAATACCAGGCCAGCATCATGGGGGCAGCAATGCGCATGAGTTCAGAAGGCTGGATCTGCATAAAGCCTAAATTCAGCCAGCGTCTTGCGCCATGGCTGATGGTGCCAAATAGCGCCACTGCAATCAGCAATGCCAAGCCTAGCAGGTAAAGTGGTCGCGCGGCACGCTCTAGATTCTGCGGTGAGATGTTCGCGACTGCCCACATCACGGCAAGCGCTACTGACATGTTGATGCCTTGGGCATAAACGCGTGAGAAGCTCTGCCCAGAGGCGCTGTAAAGCACAAACAAACTAAGCAGCAGTGCAAAAAACAGGCATGCCATCAAGAAAGAGTCTATGTGCTTGAAAAGCAGATGGAATAATCGGTTAATCATGAAATTCTTCCTCTGGCGATTCAATTACATTTGCTTGAGTGCTACTGCTCACCGCCTCTTGAGCAGGTGATTTGCCTAGCAGGTAATAATCCATGACCTTTCTTGCAATCGGCCCTGCTGCAGAGCCGCCATGGCCGCCATTTTCAACAATGACTGATAGCGCGATGGTTGGGTCTTCAGCGGGGGCATAGGCAATGAATAAGGCATGATCGCGGTGGCGCTCATTAATGGCGTGTTCGTTGTATTTTTCATTTTGTTTGATGCCGATGACCTGTGCTGTGCCTGTTTTTGCAGCGATACTATAATCTGCATTTGCACCCACACTGGCAGCGGTTCCGCCTGGTAGTGTTACATCAATCATGCCGCGCTTGACGATATCAATGTTCTTGGGGTCTAGGGTAATTTGATCCTGCACGGATGCTGGCATACTGATTTGTTTGCCGGTGAGCGTATTTTCCATTCGATTCACCAGTCGCGGCTTCATTGCCAGACCATTGTTAGCCAAAATAGCGGTTGCTTGTGCGAGTTGTAGTGGAGTCACTAAAGTATAGCCCTGACCAATGCCCACAATAACGGTTTCGCCAGGGTACCATGGCTGTTTAAAGCGTCGTTGTTTCCACTCAGGTGTTGGTAACAGACCTTCAATTTCACCTTTGATATCAATATCAGATTTTCTGCCAAAGCCAAAATGGCGTACGAATGAGGCTAGCTTTTCTATCCCTAGCTCTACAGCCAAGCCATAAAAAAAGGTGTCGCATGAAATGGTAATGGCTTTTTGAATGTCTACATAGCCATGCCCGCTGGGTTTCCAATCTCGATAGCGGTGACTGCTGCCAGGTAATGAAAAGAAACCAGGATCTTGAATGGCAAAGGGCGGTGCACGTTTACCTGCTTCAAGCCCCGCAAGTGCTACAAAAGGTTTGAAAGTTGAGCCTGGCGGATAAATGCCGCGCAGGGGGCGGTTAATAAGGGGTTTGTCCAGAGATTCGTTCAGTAGCTTCCAGTTTTCACTGTCTATGCCACCAACAAAAAGATTGGGGTCAAATGTAGGTTGGCTCACATAGGCGAGCACTTCCCCTGTTTTGGGATTAATGGCCACCATCGCACCGCGTCTGTCACCAAATGCTTTTTCGGCAATTTCCTGTAATTTGCTGTCGGCAGAGAGAATAATATTATCGCCAGGAATGGGTGCGTTGCTAGAAAGCACGCGTACCGCATGGCCATCGGCATCAATTTCGACTTGCTGAAAACCTGTGATGCCATGCAACTGCTGCTCATAGAACTGCTCAATGCCTGATTTTCCGATATGGTCTGAACCTTTGTAGTTGGAAAACACCCCTTCCTGCTTGAGGTGTTCAATGTCTTTGTCGTTGATGCGGCCTATGTAACCCACCATATGCGCGCCCAATTTGCCCAGCGGATAGTGTCTGAATAGTCTGGATTTAATTTCAACGCCAGGAAATCGATAGTGATTGACAGCGAATTTGGCAGCCTCGATTTCATTCAAATGCGTACGAATGGGCGCACTTTCAAAACTGTGACTTTGCTCGCGAAATTTCTTGAAGCGTTTGCGGTCAAGTGAGCTGATCTGAATGAGTTGGCTAAGTTCGGTAATGGTGTTTTCCAGATTGGTAACCTTGGCAGGTGTGATTTCCAGCGTATACACAAAGAAGTTATGCGCAAGTACAACGCCATTTTTATCCAGAATGAGCCCGCGGTTAGGAACAGTGGGTACGAGCGAGATGCGGTTGTTTTCAGCCAGTGTTTGATAATGGGTGTATTGGTCAATTTGCAGATAATAAAACCGAAAGGCAAGCAATGCGAATAAGCTGAGTACAACTAGCCCCGCAACGGTTAGCCTGAGCCTGAAATAATATTGCTCATGTAAATAGTTTTTAAGTTCTGCGCCCATACTCTTGTTAATTGCTACGAGAATATTTGCCAGTATTTAAACCGAGAATAATAGCCGCCTGCCATAAGAAGACGCCAGTTAAGCTGGGTACAAAGTAGACCCAGCCAAGCGACTCATTTCCTGCAAAGGTCTTAAGTGTAAGCAGCACAAGCTGAGAAATAATCAGTAATGCCAGCACGTAAACTAATTGCTGCATATTGTTAAATAAAACCAATCTGCGCTGGTAGATAACAGCTACAAAACTCGTGGCTGTGTAAGCCAGTGCATATTGACCAAAAATACCCCCCGTTGCCAAATCCACCCATAGCCCCATGAACCAGGCGGTGCCTATGTTGCATTGGTGAGGTGCGCGCAATATCCAAAAAATGAGTGTTAATAATACAAAGTCAGGGCGCAGCAAAAGGCCAACCCCGGCCCAAGGCAATAAGGTGAAAATAAAAGCTGCAAGCAGCGATAGGTAGATAGACTTTAAATCAGTTGTGCGCATTGGGTTTGCTCGCGCTCGATGGGTTGTTTTTGACTTTGTTTGCTGACTTAGGTTTTTTTGCTTTGGTGGGTTTGTCTTGAGTAGTGCTTTGCGTAAGGTTAACGATGAGTACCTGTCGGTGATTTTCAACACCGCCAGCTGGCGCACACACGATGCGGGCAAACGGGGAGTCGGGGTTAATCTTAATGGCTTTCACAATCGCTACCGCCAGGCCTGCTGGATAAACGCCATCAATACCAGAAGTGATGAGTCGGTCGCCTTGCTTAATATCTACATTGGCAGGTAAAAATGGCAGGGTAAGGGTGTTGTCTCTACCGTTTCCAAAGGCAATCGCTCTTAAGCCATTGCGTTCTATCTGGATGGGAATGGTGAGTGATTTGTCTGTAATGAGCGTGATTTCACTGCTTGACGGATAAACTCTCGTGATCTGTCCTATCACCCCATTGGCATCCACTACTGCGGCGCCCGTGATCACTTCATGATTGCTGCCACGATTAACAATAATTTTTTTAGTAAATGGATCGCTACCGACACGCATGATTTCTGCTAGCTTACTCACTTCGGTAAGGGTTTGGTTGGCCTCTAGCAAGCTGCGCAAGTTGGTATTTTCAAGCTCGAGAGAAGCGAGTCGTTGTAAGGCAAACTTTTGAATCAATGCCTCTTGTTTTAATTTTTGGTTATCATTGAGCAGATGGTGATGTGTAGTGAAATATTCGCTGGTAAAGTGGTATAGCTGAGACGGCGTATTGGCAATCATCTGTAGCGGGTGTAGCAACACCATAAGATTTGCACGTGCGGCGCTCAGGTATTGTATACGTGAGTCTGTGGCCATGAGCACGAGAGATAATGCCGAAAAGAATGCCAAGCGTGCCAATGGGCTTGGCCCGCGCGCAAAAAATGCAGGGGCTAGTTGAGGCTCAAAATTTTGCGGCGAGTTGAACATGGTCGACGGTTAGCTTTAGTGCATAATTCTATGAATATTTTTATTTCGACAGATGACCTTTAGGCCGTTGATTAACCGCCAAAAGGTCATCAAGTGCAAACAGGCAGTCATTAAATAAAAAGATTGTCGGCCATTATTCGTATGCAAAAATGCTGGCAAGTTTATCCATTTCATCCAATGCTCTGCCGCAACCGCGTGCTACACAGGTCAGTGGGTCCTCTGCCACAATCACTGGTAGGCCTGTTTCTTCTATCAGCAAGCGGTCTAAATCACGCAGCAGCGCCCCGCCGCCAGTTAATACCATGCCTTTTTCTGCAATGTCCGCACCCAGTTCAGGTGGTGTTTGTTCAAGTGCTGATTTTACTGCGCCGACAATTGCGTTCAATGGCTCAGTCAGCGCTTCTAGTATTTCATTACTGGAAATGGTGAATTTTCTTGGCAAACCTTCTGCCAAGTTGCGTCCTGTGACTTCCATTTCCAATAATGCTGAGCCAGGAAAAGCCGAGCCGATTTTTTTCTTGATTGCTTCAGCAGTAGGTTCGGAAATTTGCATGCCATAATTTCGGCGGATGTAATCGATGATGGCTTGGTCAAATTTATCGCCACCAACACGTTCTGATTTGGCATAGACAATGCCGCCTAGTGAGATGACACCCACTTCAGTAGTACCACCGCCAATGTCCACAACCATCGAGCCCGTTGCTTCGGCTACAGGCATGCCTGCACCAATCGCTGCCGCCATGGGTTCTTCAATCAAGAAGATTTGCTTGGCGCCCGCACGTTCAGCGGATTCTTTGATAGCGCGACGTTCTACTTGCGTAGAGCCCACGGGCACGCAAATAATGATGCGCGGGCTTGGTGCGAACCAGCGAGAGTCATGCACGCGGCGAATAAAATATTTAAGCATTTGCTCGGTGATGGTAAAGTCGGCAATCACACCGTCTTTCATCGGGCGAATGGCTTGTATGTTTGCTGGAGAGCGGCCTAGCATGCCTTTAGCCTCGGCACCTACAGCGAGTAATATTTTCTTCCCGTTGGGGCCGCCTTCCAGACGGATAGCCACAACAGAAGGCTCATCCAGCACAATGCCTTTGCCACGAGAGTATATAAGGGTGTTTGCTGTACCTAGATCGATTGCAAGGTCGTTTGAGAAGTAACTGCTAATTGAGCCGAACATGATGTTTTTCCTGTGGGTTGTGCTTGGTTTTTACTTGCTGCACTTTAAAATCGCAACCATGCAATTTAGGCGCGCATAAAATCAGGGTATAATACCGCATATCTTGTTGAAAATTAAGATGTGATTGTAAACAAAGTTGCAAATTAAACAGACTAAATCTTTATCAGCAATGGTTGCTGATATTAAATTTTACTTACACCGTTTCATTTTGGATTGTTGAAGTATGGCACTGAGTACTGATGATATAAAAAAAATCGCGCATTTGGCGCGCATAGAAGTAAGTGACGACGAGGCGCAGGCAACGCTTGCCAAGTTGACAGGCATTATGGGTTTAATTGAGCAAATGCAGGCAGTTGATACACAAGGCATCGCACCAATGTCACATTCTCAGGATGTCGTGCAGCGGTTGCGCGATGATGTGGTCAATAAAACCAATCAACGTGAAGCATTTCAACAAATCGCACCAGTTCTTGGCAATGGTTCAGCGGAGCGTGCTGTAGACCATGGCCTATATTTAGTGCCTAAAGTAATCGAGTAATTGCGCCATGATTAATCAAAGTTTAGCAACATTGAGCCAGATGCTCGCTGAAAAACAAGTTTCAAGTGTAGAGCTTACACAGACTTTTCTGGACAGAATTGATACGCTCAACCCAGACATCAATGCCTACATTGCGCTGGATCAGGACAAAACCCTGGCACAAGCGCAAGCCGCAGATGCCCGCATTGCAGCAGGCAATGCATTGCCATTAACAGGTATTCCAATCGCGCAAAAAGATATATTTTGCGCTAAAGGCTGGCAAACGACCTGCGGGTCAAAAATGCTGGAAAATTTCATCGCACCTTATGATGCGCATGTGATTAGCCAGTTTGACGCAGTGGGTGCGGTGAATTTGGGTAAGACCAATATGGATGAGTTTGCCATGGGTTCGTCTAATGAGACCAGCTATTTCGGCGGCGTGAAAAACCCCTGGGATTTAACTAGAGTGCCAGGCGGCAGCAGTGGCGGCAGTGCTGCCGCGGTGGCTGCTAGATTGTGCGCGGCAGCTACGGGTACGGATACTGGGGGCTCCATTCGCCAGCCGGCCTCATTGTGCGGCTTTACAGGATTGAAACCGACTTATGGTGTAGTGTCACGTTACGGCATGATTGCTTTTGCTTCCAGCCTTGATCAGGCAGGGCCAATGGCTAAATCGGCAGAAGACTGTGCTTTGATGATGAATGTGATGGCGGGCTTTGATGAGCGCGATTCTACCAGTCTGAATCGTAAAAAAGAAGATTACTCCAGATATCTTAATCAGCCAGTTTCAGGTTTGCCGCTTGCGGGCTTGAAAATAGGTTTGCCTAAAGAGTATTTTGCTGAAGGTTTGGATGCAGCAGTGGCTAAAGTGGTGATGGATGCTGTTGCCGAATACAAAAAATTAGGCGCTGAAGTCATCGAAATTTCCCTGCCTAATACAGGATTGTCCATTCCTGTTTACTATGTGTTGGCGCCTGCTGAGGCCTCAAGCAATTTATCTCGCTATGACGGTGTGCGTTACGGCCATCGTGCGGATCAGTATGCCGATTTAATGGAAATGTATTGTAAATCACGTGCTGAAGGCTTTGGCGCGGAGGTGAAGCGTCGTATCTTGATTGGTACTTATGTATTAAGTGCTGGTTACTATGATGCCTATTACCTCAAGGCGCAGCAGATTCGCCGTTTAATTGCGCAGGATTTTGTTGAGGCATTTAAGCGATGTGACGTGATCGTAGGGCCCGCTGCACCTTCAACTGCATTTAAGGCGGGTGAAAAAGTGGATGATCCTGTGGCAATGTATCTGCAGGATATTTATACAATTTCTACCAACTTGGCGGGACTTCCTGGTATGAGTGTTCCTGCAGGGTTTGCACAAGCTAATGACGGCGTGCCGTTACCAGTGGGCTTGCAGATTATCGGCAACTACTTTGATGAGGCGCGTATGCTCAATGTGGCGCATCAGTACCAACGGGTCACGGACTGGCATACAAGGATGCCAGACTTAACAGCGATAGAGGGTGTTGCATAATGGAATGGGAAGTTGTTATCGGGCTGGAAACGCACGCCCAACTGCAAACTAACACTAAGATTTTTTCAGGGGCATCGACTGCTTTTGGCGCAGAGCCTAACACGCAAGCATGTGAGGTGAGTATTGCGCTGCCTGGCGTACTGCCAGTTCTGAACAAAGAAGCGGTGCATTGCGCGATTAAATTTGGCTTGGCTGTCAATGCGGAAATCGCACCGCGCTCGGTATTTGCACGCAAAAATTACTTTTACCCAGACTTGCCAAAAGGTTACCAGATTAGTCAATATGAATTGCCCGTCGTCGGTAAGGGTGCAGTGACGATACAAGTGCCAGCGGCTGGTAAAAATCCAGCATATGAAAAAGTCGTTAATATCACGCGCGCGCATCTGGAAGAAGACGCAGGTAAATCTGTGCACGGTGCAGTGGAAGGTATGAGCGGGATAGATTTGAATCGCGCGGGCACACCTTTGCTGGAGATTGTAACCGAACCTGATATGCGCTCCGCCGCCGAGGCGGTGGCTTATGCTAAAAAGCTGCATGAGCTGGTGCAGTGGATTGGTATCTGCGATGGCAATATGCAGGAAGGAAGTTTCCGCTGTGATGTCAATGTGTCTGTGCGTCCCAAGGGCTCAGATAAGCTGGGCACGCGCCGTGAGATTAAAAATCTTAATTCATTTAGATTCATGCAGCAGGCAATTGAATATGAAACCCGCTGGCAGATAGAAACCTTGGAAGATGGCGGTACGATCCATCAGGCAACGGTGCTGTTTAACCCAGATACAGGTGAAACGCGCGCGATGCGCAGTAAAGAGGAAGCTAACGATTATCGGTATTTCCCCGATCCAGATTTGCTGCCACTGGAAATTACCGAAGCTGACAAAGCGCAGGTGAAGTTGCTGATGCCTGAGCTCCCTAGTGCGATGAAGGCCAGATTTGAGGCGGAGTATGGCCTGACAAATTATGATGCAGCCACACTCACAGCAAGCCGTGCGCTGGCTGATTATTTTGTTGCCACTGTCAATGCAGGCGCTGAAGCGAAGCCTGCCGCGAACTGGACGATGGGCGCAATTTCTGCAAAACTGAATGCTGAAGAAAAGTCGTTGGCGGATTCTCCTGTGACTGCTGTGCAATTGGCCAGTTTGCTCAAGCGTATTGCCGATAACACGATCTCCAACAATGCGGCCAAACAGGTATTTGAAGCCATGTGGAATGGTGAGGGTGAGGTGGACGCGATCATTGAAGCCAAAGGCCTAAAGCAAGTTTCAGATACAGGTGCGATTGAGGCGATTATTGATGAAGTATTAGCCGCCAATCAGGCCATGGTCGAAGAGTTTAAAGCGGGTAAAGAAAAGGCGTTCAATGCTTTGGTGGGCCAGGCCATGAAGGCGTCAAAGGGTAAGGCAAATCCTGCGCAGGTGAATGAAATTCTAAAGACAAAGCTTGGCGCGTAACTGCTAATTTTGGAGGCCGCGTTTATAGAAGCACGACTGAAATGCTTGATCAGGGTGCGTGTAATACTCAAGATTACACCTGCTAATTGCGCTGAGTAGGGGGCGGTGTTTTTTGCGTTTCTTCGAGGTGCTGATTTCTGAGTAAGATGTAACGCTTTTTGTCGTCATCAAACCGTTTGCGGGTGGCTTCTATCAACAGTTTGCGCTCGCTGATTAATTTTTCTGTTTTAGCGATTTCAATTTTGTTGTCGGTGATGTCTGCTTTTAGCTGTGGAGGGATTGCTTTTTTGCGCTTGGTTAAGTCGTTAACTTTGGCTTCGTTAGCATTCAATCTTTGTAGTTGATTGAATTTTTCCTGTTGCAGATTATCTAGTGCAATCATATCAAACTGCAGGTTGCGGTCGCGGGCCAGATCAATTTCTTCGGCATGCGTAAACGCGCCGAGCAGTGCTTTGTCTTTTTTGTCCTGTTCAACTTTTGCAAGATCCAGCGCCTCTTGCGCTTGATCAGCAGGTTTGTTGCGTTTGACGGTGATGCCTTGGCGATTCATCAGGCTGTTTTCACGGTTGATATATTGCGGCGGTACGCTATCTCCGTAATGGGTGACACCTTTTTCATCTTTCCACTTCACTATACGCCCAGAACTTTGCTCGGCCAGTGCAGGCTGCGAAATGTATGCTGTCAATATGGCCAGTAACAGAAAAAAACAAACAGCGGCTTGCACAGAATACTGTGACGTATATTCTTTTAGCATGCTGCTTTTGAGTCTGGCCATTTTAAATGTTCAATCAAGGTTAATGTGTAAGCTTCAAAGGGTTAAATAACACCATATTGCTGGCGGTATTGCTTAACCGCAAGCAAGTTTTGCGCCAAGTCTTGATTTTTTTCCAAAAATGTCAATAAATCGTTCAAATTGGCAATCGCACATACTGGAATGTGATTGCTTTGAACCACTTCCTGCACGGCTGAAAGTTCACCTAATCCTTTTTCTTGCCGATCAATGGCAATGGCCACGCCGCAAGCGTTGGCGCCATTGCCACGGATGAGTTCTACTGATTCACGCACAGAGGTGCCAGCCGAAATGACATCATCAATAATGAGTACGCGGCCTTTGAGCGGGCTGCCGACGATGACACCACCTTCCCCATGGTCTTTGGCCTCTTTTCTGTTGTAGGCATAGGGCAAATTGTGACCATTTTTGGCAAACGCGATGGCAATACTTGCCACAAGTGTAATGCCTTTGTAAGCGGGGCCAAACAGCATGTCAAATTCAATCCCAGAGTTTTGAATCGCTTTAGCGTAAAATTCGCCTAGTTTCATGAGGCTTTCACCATCGTTAAATAAGCCTGCGTTAAAGAAGTAAGGGCTTAATCTGCCTGCCTTGGTTTTATATTCGCCAAATTTTAAAACCTCTTTTTTTATCGCAAATGCGATAAACTCTTGTCTAAACTGATCTGCTGCTTGGGTCATATGTTTATCTACTAAAAATTCAGGAATAAAGTTTTGAAGATTATATCGTTAAATTTGAATGGCATACGCTCTGCATCCAACAAAGGTTTATACCCTTGGCTTAAAGAACAAGATGCAGATATTGTATGCATGCAGGAAATCAAGGCACAGGCAGGTGATATGACCACGCAGATGCTGAACCCTGAGGGTTATTTCGGTTACTTTCACTATGCCGAAAAAAAAGGTTATAGCGGTGTAGGCATTTATTCAAAAAAACAGCCAGATGTTATTGTTGAGGGTTTGGGCATTGCGGATATTGATAGTGAAGGTCGCTATATAGAAGCACGCTTTGGAAATTTGAGTGTGGTGTCACTTTATTTGCCTTCTGGCTCTAGTGGTGAGGAGCGCCAAGCGTTTAAGTTTAGCGTAATGGAGCGCTTCATGCCTCAGTTAGAGGCCTTGAGGCAAAGTGGTCGTGATGTGGTCATTTGCGGTGACTGGAATATCGCACACCAGGAAATTGATTTAAAGAACTGGAAAGGCAATAAAAAGAATTCTGGTTTTTTGCCTGAAGAACGAGCCTGGCTTACACATTTGTTTGAAGCATTGGGCTGGGTCGATGTTTATCGTCAACTGCATCCGCATGCAACGGATGAGTGTTACACCTGGTGGAGTAATCGCGGCCAAGCTTGGGCAAAAAATGTAGGTTGGCGCATTGATTATCAAATCGCTACGCCAGAGTTGGCGGCTAAAGCGGTGGTCGGTCATGTTTATAAAGATGAGCGTTTTAGCGATCATGCCCCATTGATCATTGATTATGCGAATGCAGGTTAAGTGGTGTGTTTGACATCGGCTTATATGCAAAAAAATAATGGTGCTGGGTTTCAAAGTCAGATGACTAACCGCAAGGACTGATCCAATGATAGAGTTTTCAAAGAGATGAAATTAGCACAATTAAAACGTTTACAGCGCATTATCGCGATACTGTTTCTCGGTTTTGTTTCAGGGCTGCCGCTTGCGCTCACAGGTCAGGCGATGCAGGCCTGGCTTGTGATGGATGGTGTTGCCATCGCTACCATTGGTTTTTTGGCTTTGGTTGGCATGCCTTACACGTTCAAGTTCTTATGGGCGCCGCTAATGGACAGGTTTGAACCGCCCTTGTTTGGCAGAAGGCGCGGCTGGCTCGTAATCACGCAGCTGGCATTGGCGATGGTGATTTATTTTTTATCTACATTAGTATTTGCCGAAACACCTAAATTGTTCGCACTGTGTGCCTTGTTGCTGGCATTTTTATCAGCCTCCCAGGACATTGTTATCGATGCTTACCGAACCGATCTTCTTGTAGAGAGCGAACGTGGTATCGGTGCTTCAATGTCGGTGCTGGGTTATCGTGTCGGCATGATTTTGTCAGGCGGTGTAGCACTCATATGGGCAGATCAGTGGCAAAGCTGGAGCCGGGTGTATGAGGTGATGGCCATGATTATGCTGGTGGCTGGCATGTTTTCATTGATTTTTCTTCCTGCTGTTAAAAGCGATGTGAAGCATCTATCTTCAGATCCTAGGCGAGAGTTGTTGGGCTTTGCTGCGCTGGTAATGGGCGTGTTTTTAAGTATTTATGTGGTGCGACAGCTATTTATTTTTGGCGGTTTTGATATAGAAAACCCAAATAAATGGTTGCAGCTTGTCTATATTCTCACCAGCATTGCGGTAGCATTGCCACTTGGGCTGTTGGCCGCGAGAATAGCAGGTTTTGCTACGCTCAATCAGTCTTTATCCAGTTATTTTAGCCAGAAAAGCGCTTGGGCTTTTTTGGTTTTAATTATTTTGTACAAGTTAGGTGATGCGTTTGCAGGCAGCCTGCTGACGCCATTTCTGTTAAAAGGCATGTTGTACAGTCAGGTTGAAGTGGGGATTATCAATAAGGTAATGGGGATCTGGCTCACCATCATCGGTGCGTTTTTGGGTGGCTTGCTGATGATGCGCTTGAGCCTGTTTCAGGCGCTGATGAGCTTTGGCATTATGCAGTTGATATCTAATTTTGGGTTCTATGCGCTTGCTGTGCTCGGCAAGGGAGCGTGGGGTGGTTTTATGCTACAGCCGTTTGATTTGGGGTTTGTGTCAATTGCAGAGCCTTCGCAAATCGACGCCCTCTTGCTTGGTGCGATTGCGCTTGAAAATATCACTGGCGGTATGGGTACAGCCGCGTTTGTCGCGCTGCTTATGGCGTTGTGCAGCAATCAGTTTAGTGCAACACATTATGCATTATTGTCTGCGTTGGCCTCAGTTGGGCGCATTTATGTCAGCCCTGTTTCAGGTGTGCTTGCAGAAAGCATTGGCTGGCAGAGCTTTTTTCTATTCTCTGCCATGGTGGCGTTGCCAGGGTTGCTGATGCTGGCCTGGATGAGATTGTCGGTAGATAAAATAAGCATGCGCGAGCCAAGTGTTTAGCTGGCGGTACGGAAGCATTGCGTGTTACACGCCAAGTTGGCGAGATTTTAATCGATATATGGCTAAGTTACCCAATATGTTAGGCATCCAATGAATTTCTTTGCTATCGGTGATAACCTTGCGTTGAATGATTTCAATCTGGTGATTACGGCAGAACTCATCAAAATCATTGATGGTGCATAAGTGCACGTTGGGCGTGTCATACCATTGGTAAGGTAGTATTTTGGATACTGGCATACGTCCTGCTGTGATTTGCCAGCGATTTCGCCAATAACCAAAATTGGGGAATGTCACAATCACTTCTTTTCCCACGCGCAACATTTCCAGCACAATTTTTTCGGTATTGTGCATGGCCTGCAAGGTTTGTGAGAGTACCACAGTATCGAACGACTGGTTTTCAAATCCAGATAAGCCGTCTTCTAAATCCATCTGAATCACGTTGATGTTATTTTTAATGCAGGCAAGTACGTTAGCATCATCTTTTTCTACGCCATAGCCTTTAACTTCGAGTGAGCCACGTAAAAACTGCAGTAACTCCCCGTTGCCGCAGCCTAAGTCAAGCAGTTTGCAGCCAAACTTAAGCCAGTTTGCGATTATTGCAAAATCTTGACGAAATTCAGTCACATTATTTGTAATACTTACACTATTTGGCATGGTTGTCACCAATAT
Source organism: Methylotenera sp. (assembly GCA_028688575.1). GTDB lineage: Bacteria > Pseudomonadota > Gammaproteobacteria > Burkholderiales > Methylophilaceae > Methylotenera. Next base: position 62,458 of record JAQTXW010000002.1, read on the forward strand.
CAATGTTGCTAATATAACTTCTCAAAATAGCGTGGTAGTGTTTATCTGGCATGAGGAAGGCATCATGACCATGTGCTGCTGTAATTTCTGCGTAGCTCACCGTTCTTTCGTTATCTAATAAGGCTTTTACGATTTCGCGCGAGCGTGCAGGCGAAAATCGCCAGTCACTGGTAAATGAGAGCACTAGAAATTGCGCTTTTGTGCCACTTAATGCTTGCGTGAGGTCGCCACCGTGTTGGAGTGCGGGGTCATAATAATCCAATGCTCGTGTCATGCGGATGTAAGTATTCGCATCAAATTCACCTGCAAACTTATCCCCCTGATAGCGCAGGTAAGATTCCATTTCAAATTCAACATCAAAACTATAGTTAATCTGGTCGCGAAGTTTGCGGCCAAATTTCTCGCCCATAACGTCATCGCTTAAATAAGTGATGTGTCCCAGCATGCGCGCAATACGCAGACCGCGGCGCGGGACTACCTGATGTTCATAGTAATTGCCTTCATGAAATTCAGGGTCGGTAATAATGGCTTGGCGAGCCACTTCATTAAATGCCATATTCTGTGCGGTGAGATTGGGCGCAGAGGCAATGACAAGGGCATGGTCGACGCGGTCAGGGTAAGCAATGGTCCATTCCAGCGCCTGCATCCCACCAAGGCTGCCGCCTACTACAGCTGCGAGTTTTTTGATGCCCAAAGCATCCAATAATAAGGCTTGTGAATTTACCCAGTCCTCTACGGTAACAATAGGGAAGTCAGCGCCCCATGGTTTGTTTGTGTCTGGATTGATGGATTTTGGCCCCGAGCTACCGTGACAGCCGCCTAAATTGTTAAGGCCAATCACAAAGAATTTATTGGTGTCTAATGGTTTTCCTGGTCCGATAAGGTTATCCCACCAGCCTGGATATTTGTCATTTTCACTATATTTGCCAGCAACATGATGATTGCCAGATAGTGCGTGGCAAATCAAAACCGCATTTGACTTGCTGGCATTGAGCGTGCCATAGGTTTCAAACACCAAGTCAAATTGCGGCAACACCCTGCCACACTTCAGTGTTAATGGCGTATCAAAGTGCGCTGTTTGCGGAGCAACGATACCAATGGAGTAATTTTCTTGCATGGTTTTATTATACTATGTGTTATGACACAAACTCACGCAACGGATAGACAAAACATGCATGAAAAATTTCAAGGGATAAGTCCTCAGCTCGGGCTGGCCGTTTATGCTCACCCAACTGCCACGCTCATAGGAGATGTTGTTATAGGGGATAATAGCTCGATTTGGCCAGGTGTAGTCATTCGTGGTGATGTTAATTTTATCCGTATCGGTCAAAATACTAATGTGCAGGATTTAAGCATGCTGCACGTCAGTCACAAATCCAGCTGGGATGCGCTGGGGTCGCCGTTAATTATTGGTGACAATGTCACTATTGGGCATAGTGTGATTTTGCATGGCTGTACGATTGAGAATGAATGTCTTATCGGCATGGGTAGCGTTGTGATGGATAAGGCGGTGGTCCAACCGCATGTGTTACTGGCAGCGGGTAGTTTGGTGCCAGAGGGCAAAGTATTGGAAAGCGGTTATTTATATGTGGGTAGGCCAGCCAAGAAAGTACGCGCTTTAACCGCCGAAGAAATCGCACATTTTATGTATTCCGCCAATCACTATGTAAAGCTAAAGAACCAGTATTTACAGACAGTTAATCCCAATGTGTAGAGATAATCAGCGGATTTTTAGCAATGGTGACGCGGTCATTGCCGCCTAAATCTTGCATAGTCTCAATGTCAACCAGCCCCGCGTGCGCCATTAAATCAGTGACCTGTGTAGCCTGATTGTAACCATGCTCTAACATTAGCCAGCCTTGTGGATTGAGGTTAATCAGGCTATCCGTAATGATCTCGCGGATATCGTCTAAGCCATCGGCGCCAGATGCCAGCGCGCTGATGGGTTCAAAGCGCAGATCGCCCTGCCCTAAATGCGTATCGCCTTGCTCAATGTAGGGCGGGTTGCTAACGATTAAGTCAAATTTTTCATTTTTTAATGCGCTGAACCAGTTGCTCAAGGCAAAGCGCACATTGCTGATGCTGAGATTTTTGGCATTTTCAGTGGCGACATTCAGCGCCGCTTGTGAAGCATCCGTAGCGGTTACTTGGGCATGAGGCCGATTTTTTGCGATGGCTAAAGCAATTGCACCTGTTCCCGTGCCGAGGTCTAATACGCTGACATGTGCTTTACGATGGGATGAAGCATCAGCAGAATTTGCGTTTTTATCAATTTTACCTAACGCAGCTTCTACCAGCGTTTCTGTATCTGGTCGCGGGATGAGTGTGTCTGGTGTGACTTTGAGTTCAAGGCCAAAGAATTCGCGGTAGCCTAAAATGTAGGCAATCGGCTCACCAGATAGTCGGCGATTAAGTAATAATTCGAGCTCAGCTTGGGTGCTGGCTTGCAGCACATCGTTTTCATGGGCGATAAGCCAAGCGCGATTCACTTTTGCTGCGGCTTGTAATAATAACTGCGCTTCAAAGCGTGCATCCTGTGCACTGAACGATAAAGCAGCACTAAGGCGCTGGCAGGTGTTGTGCAATATGCTTTTAATCGTATTAATAATTTACTTTACCGTAGTTTTTAACCAATGTAGCGCACCAGATTGCGATTGCCATACAGCAAGAAAATTTTCGCGATATAGCCAGGCTTCCTGCGGGCTGCCAAGTGCATAACCATAGTCATTCAATTTGGGTTGGCGCGGCGACTTTGCCACGAGCATTTTGTAAATATGAGGGTAGCGCGTGCAGGCGTATTTTGCCGCCTCATTAGCTTCATCCATACGTCCTGCCGCATAAAAAGCCAGCACGCGGTTGAATTCTACTCCCGCCATATCTTCTGGGTATTGGGCTGCCAATGCAATTGCGTCTTCTGCTTTGTTGCGCGCAATTAAGCCAGCTAATACAAGGTCACGTAAGCCGTGATTATCATTTGGATTGATGGTTTCCACCATGCGTAACATCAAATTAAAAGCGGCTTCGCGATCGACAGCATTGCGTGAATTTTTATCGTCGAGGGCTTTGCGAGCTAACAAGCGCAAAGCAGGGCGATTTTCTAAAAAGCCCCATTCGCATTTGAGTGCGCTGGCTTGGTGTGCGTCCATTGCTTTGTTAAATAAAGCTTCTGCGTGCTTCAGTAGCAGCGGAGTGAGGGGTTCTGTGGCGCCAAAGACATCATAGCTGTCTAATGCACCGACAATATCGTCAATAACATCAAAGCTATGCCATAGCACGGGTTGTTTTTCCAGCACTGTAAGCCATGCATTGGGATTGTCCCACGCGGCTTGATTATTGGCTAACGATACATGTGTTGAAGGGGGCTTATTGACTGGAAATACTTTATTCCATTTTAGTAAGGCCTTCCTGAGCTCTTCAATTGGCGTGAGCGGCCCTGTGCTACCTTCAAACGGTACAAGTCGATAATAACATTGCGGTTTGTCTAGAGATTTACTTAGAGTTTGAATTTGGGCTTGCAATCTACCAATGGATGCATCAGCGAGGGAGGTGGCATTCAACATGGCTTGTTGCGGGTCGTTGGCAATTGCAAGCAGCCAGTCCATACGATCTTGTAAATCAGGATTACGCAATTTTTGTAACTTCAAGTGCCAAAAATTCGCCCGCTCGCGAGCGATTGCATCCTTACCTTCTGCGATGAGGCATTGTATTTCTAGAAGCGCTAAGTCAGGATTGTCAGGCGAAGCTCGCATTGCCTCGTTGATAGCATGGCGTGAAGCGGTTAAATTGCCAGCATCCATTTCTATCAAAGCCATGCGCTGCCAGCCAACGTACTGAACCTCACGTTCGCCGCGTGAAATCGCAGCTTGTGCAAGGGACTTGCGTTTACGAGGTTTATTTTCTTCTAAGTAAGCATCCAGCAGTATGTTCAGTAACTCAGCATGCTGGTTGGGGATGCTTTTTTCGTGCTTAAACCAGGGCTCTAATAAATGCACGATGTTTTCATACTCACCCTTTTCACGCCATTGCCAAGCCACGTGAAATATCCAATCAAGATTGATATGGCTGTGCACAAGATCAGCCCAATATTTACGTGGCATGACCATCAATAATTGATTTAGCATCAGCGCTGGTGATATAGGCAATTCCATTGCGCTAGCACAGCATTGCTTATATTTACGTAATGAGCCACAAAAGCAAGGGTCATTACGTCCAGGTTCAGCTAGTTTCTTTATTCTGTAGTCCAGCGCGGGCTGTGGTGTGGCGTTCCACATTGACCGTCCTAGAATACGGAAGAAGCTGTCCACGCCTGCTGAGCGATCAATTTGTGCGGCAACAGTAGGTGCGATGGCTGCTCCATGTTTTGCCATATGCATAATCGCTTCATCGGCTGTTGCATTACGCCACACCAAGCCAGCAAATATAAACATCAGTATATTCATATCACTTTGAAAGTCTTCAGGTGCGTCGATGTTTTGATTTCTTGCCATATTTGTGAATATTCGTATTTAGTTCTGAGACTTTTTCACAGAACGTTTATGCATTGTAAATGCTGACAAATGCGGCGCTCAACAATTAGCGTAAAAGCTTCATGCGGTCTAAAATGAGGTAAGTTTTTTAGTTGTCGTCACCCAAACTGGCCAGTAAATCTGCCTGATGTTCAGCAGATAAAGCACCAATCAGCTCGTCCATGTCACCCTCAGTGATTGCGTCAATCTTATAAAGCGTTAGGTTAATGCGGTGATCGGTAATGCGGCCTTGCGGGTAGTTATAAGTTCGGATGCGTTCAGATCTATCTCCGCTGCCAATCAGGCTTTTGCGTTCGCTGGCGATTTTACTTTGCTGCTCATCTACTTGCTTAGCTTTGATACGAGCGGCCAGCACAGCAAATGCCTGCGCTTTGTTGGCGTGCTGACTGCGACCTTCCTGACATTCCACGACAATGCCAGTTGGGGCGTGGGTAAGGCGCACAGCAGAATCGGTTTTATTGATGTGCTGGCCGCCAGCACCGCTGGCGCGAAAAGTATCAATACGCACATCCGCAGGATTAATCACGACATCGTTAATTTCGTCAGCCTCGGGCAAAACCGCTACTGTACATGCGCTGGTGTGAATGCGGCCTTGTGTTTCAGTGTCAGGTACGCGCTGTACGCGATGGCCACCACTTTCAAATTTAAGCTTGGAGTAGGCACCAAAGCCTATGATTTTGGCGATAATCTCCTTGTAACCACCCATTTCGCCTTCGTTGGCAGACATGATCTCTACTTTCCAGCCTTGCCGCTCTGCGTAGCGTGAATACATGCGAAATAAATCGCCTGCAAAAAGACCAGACTCATCGCCACCAGTGCCTGCCCTAATCTCTAAAAAGATATTTTTTTCATCATTGGGGTCTTTGGGTAGCAGCAGGGTTTGCAGGTTTTTTTCGATGGTTTCAAGTTTGGTTTTGCCTGATTCTATTTCTTCTTGCGCAAAAGCTTTCATGTCAGGGTCGCTTAACATGTTAGTGGCTTCCTGCATGTCGGCCTCGACCTGCTCAAAAGCGCGGAACTGCTCAACGATTGGAGTAATCTCGGCATGCTCTCGCGTTAGCTTGCGGTAGTTATCCATGTCGTCAGTAATGCCCTCAGAGCTCATTAAGCGATCAATTTCATCTAGACGCTCGCCTAAATTGGCGAGCTTGGTAATCATGCTTGGTTTCATTGGTTCAATTTAAATAATGTGTGGTTACGCAAAAATGGTGCTTGATTATGGATGGTTCAAATTCAGTGCGCCATTTATTGCCAGATAGAATGACGGAATTGTAACGGTTTGGGTATAAAAAGTAATTAATTCTTAATTTGGTACATTTGTTTAATTAAATGTTCAAGTTGCGCATGTGTTTCGCCGTGCGATTGGTTAAGCACATGACTAGGCGCATGCAGAAATTTATTCATGAGTCCATTGCTGAGCATTTCCAGAATTTTTTCTACTTTTTCGCCTTTTTGAAGCAGTTTGAGCGCTTTTTCCAACTCTGATTTTCGCATGGTCTCTGCTTGATCTCGCAAGGCTTTGATGGTGGGCACCATGTTGCGCTTTTTAAACCATTGCATAAAGCTGTCAACGCGATTTTCTACAATAATTTCAGCATCTACCGCGGCTTGCTGGCGGCTGCCTATGCCTTCTTGTACCACGAGTGATAAGTCGTCAACGGTGTATAAAAACACATCATCAAGCTCAGCAACTTCTTGCTCTACGTCGCGTGGCACGCCAAGGTCTGCCATAAAGATAGGGCGGTGACGCCGCGTTTTGATTGCACGTTCCACCATGCCTAGACCAACAATAGGCAGTTGGCTGGCGGTACAGGTGATGATGATATCGTATTCGGCGAAGTGGGCAGGCAAATCCTGCAGGAGAATGGCCTGAGCCGCTATGCCTTGTGATTGCATTTTATTTGCCAGCGCTGCACCTCTTTCTAGCGTGCGGTTGGCAATGGTCATGCCTTTGGGCTTTTGTGCAGAGAAGTGGTCGGCACATAGCTCTACCATTTCGCCCGCGCCAATAAACAGCACTTTCTGCTCGTTTAGGTTACCAAAAATCCGCTGCGCAAGCTTAACAGCAGCAGCAGCCATGGAGATTGAGTTGGCACCAATATCGGTATTGGTGCGCACTTCTTTGGCGACTTCAAATGTGCGCTGAAATAATTTGTGCAACAAGGTGCCGAGAGTGCCAGCTTCTTGTGCAATTCTTACCGACTGTTTGAACTGTCCTAGGATTTGGGGTTCACCCAGCACCATGCTGTCTAATCCAGAAGCAACTCTAAAGGCATGTTTAACAGCATCACTATCAGGCAGCGTGTAAATGTAGGGCGCGATTGCGGCTTGATCAAGCTGATGATATTGAGATAACCAGGCCAAGGGCTTTTGTGGATTATCCGTGCTGCAATAGAGTTCTGTGCGGTTACATGTAGATAATATGGCAGCTTCAGATGCGTCGTGCATGGTGAGGTCGCGCAAAGCGCTGCCTAGCAAGTCGCTATTGAAAGCAACGTGTTCTCGTATTTGAATAGGGGCGGTGGTGTGGTTAACACCTATCACGTAAAGCTGCATAAAGAGGTAATCAATTCAATTTCCATCATTATACTGTGTTGAGCGTAAAAAATAATTTCTTAGATGTGAAATGAAACCCTATGTGTACATGGTATTTTGTTATGTAGATGCAAAAGCCAAGTTTAACCTGTCAATAAGTTAAACCTGTTATTAGGTTGGGAAATTGGAACGCGTATTGAGTGAGTTTCGTGGACAATGGCTTTTTCTAGGTTAAAATAAGCATTTGAAGCTATTTTTAATTGAACGGAATTATCATCATGGATAAAACTTTTAGAATTGCCCCGAGTATTCTTTCTGCAAACTTTGCCAAACTTGGCCAAGAAATTGAAGATGTGATTACTTCTGGTACAGATATTGTGCATTTTGACGTGATGGATAATCACTATGTGCCTAATTTAACTATTGGCCCCTTGGTGTGCGACGCGATTCGCGAAACCTCTAAAAAAGTAGGTGCGCTGATTGATGTACATTTGATGGTAAAACCCGTTGACCGTATTATTCCTGACTTCGCAAAAGCGGGTGCAAACATTATTACCTTCCACCCAGAGGCCTCTGAACACATAGATCGTAGCCTAGCAATGGTACGTGATTTAGGCTGTAAATCTGGTTTGGTGTTTAACCCCGCCACTTCACTTAGCTACCTTGATCATGTGATGGATAAAGTAGACATGATTTTACTGATGTCAGTAAACCCAGGCTTTGGTGGCCAAAAATTTATTCCTGAAACATTGGAAAAGTTAAAATTGGCGCGTGCACGTATTGATGCCTATTTTGAAAAAACTGGCCGCCAAATCTGGCTAGAAGTCGACGGTGGTGTCAATGCACAGAACATTGCAGACATTGCACGCGCAGGGGCAGATACTTTTGTGGCGGGCTCTGCTATTTTTGGTGCAGGAAAAGATACCGACCCTAATCGTTACAATACGGTGGTTGCAGAGATGCGAGCATCGCTTGCAACAGTAAAATAACCTAAAGCCGATTGTAAACAGGCTTAATTTCAAAAACGCTGGCTGGTAAATATTGCCAGCGTTTTTTTAATCAGTGCGATATAAAATTTAAGTGAATTGCGATGGGGTTTGATGTGAAAGCCATCATGTTTGATCTGGATGGCACGCTAGTACACACTGCGCCAGAAATCGCGGCTGCTGCAAACGAGATGTTGGCTGAACTAAAAATGCCCATCTTGCCGCAACAGCAGATTGAGCGATTTATTGGTGAGGGTGCGCAGATGTTGATTAAACGCTGCGTGGAAGCCGCATGTGGCGCGCCAGCGGGTGAGACAACTTTACACACATCACAGGCGCTGTTTTATCAGCATTATGCAGACCATGTCGCGCTTAGCCAGCCTTATGCGGGCGTATTAGATAGCCTGGCAAGCCTGAAGCAACAGGGATTCAGGTTGGCTTGTGTGACTAATAAACCTGAGCGGTTTACCTTGCCTTTGCTGCAGGCTGCAGCTTTGGCTGAATACTTTGAAATTGTCGTGTCGGGGGATACTTTGGCCAAAAAGAAGCCAGACCCTATGCAATTGCATCACATTTGTGCACAATTGGATGTGCTCGAAACAGAGGCCATGCTAGTGGGCGATTCTGATACAGATGTCCTGGCGGCGCAGGCTGCTGGCTGCTACATCGTGACTGTGCCTTATGGGTATAATCAGGGCAGAATGATAGATGAAAGCCAAGTGGATGCCACCGTTGAAAATATTCCAGCATTGGTAGATTTATTAACATGAGTTTTGATAGCAACATCGCTTTAATCATCAGCATCCGAGGCACTGATTTATATGGAATTTCTACATGAAAGTTTTTAGTTGGCGTAGCTCAAGCGACGTTTTAAGCAAGTGGCAAACCAAAGACTAATGCAATCGTAGCAGTTGATCTTTAAAGGTTGCCAGAAAATTAAATATGCATGAGAAATTACCGATTAGAAAGTTGTATAAGTGATGTTAAATACGCTCACCCAAACCGAATTTAATGCGCTGGCAGCGCAGGGTTACAATCGCATCCCGCTTGTCTTAGAAGCCTTTGCTGACCTAGATACCCCGTTATCCCTTTACCTTAAGCTGGCTAATCAGCCATTTTCGTATTTGCTGGAGTCTGTGCAAGGCGGAGAGCGTTTTGGCCGTTACTCCATGATAGGATTGCCAGCCCAAACGCGTATTGTAGCAAATGGCAGGCAGGTCAGTGTGCTGGAAGGTGACGTGGCTGTTGAGCGTTTGGAAGATGTCAATCCGCTGGATTTTGTAAAAGAGTATATTGCACGTTTTAAAACGCCACCCTATGAAGGATTGCCCAGGTTTACTGGGGGGCTGGCAGGTTACTTTGGCTATGAAACAGTGCGTTACATAGAAAAGCGCCTTGCGGCAACGCATAAGCCAGATGATATTAATGTGCCAGATGTGTTGCTGATGGTGTCTGAAGAGTTGGTAGTGGTCGATAATCTGAGTAGTAAGTTATATTTTATTGTTTATGCAAACCCTGCTGAGCCAAGCGCCTTTGACAAAGCCGTTGCGCGGCTCAATGATTTGGTGAAGTCATTACGTCAGCGAGTGACCATTCCCGAATCAACTCCGACAGAAAAAACAGAAGCCTATTCCGAATTTGGTGAAGATAGTTTTAAAGCTGCAGTAACGCGTGCGCAGCAATATATTCTGGATGGCGACATCATGCAGGTGGTGTTGTCACAGCGTATGTCGCAAAAATTCTCTGCGCCGCCTATTTCTTTATATCGCGCCTTGCGCAGCTTAAATCCATCCCCTTACATGTTTTATTACGACATGGGTGACCACCACGTGGTGGGGGCATCACCTGAGATTCTAGTGCGCCTTGAGAACGGCACAGTGACCGCGCGTCCCATTGCAGGTACGCGCCCTCGTGGTAAAAGTCGCGAGCAGGATATCGAACTGGCGGAGGAGCTACTAGCAGATCCTAAAGAGCGCGCAGAGCATGTGCAGCTGATGGATTTGGGGCGAAACGACGTCGGGCGCGTTGCAGTAACCGGTACGGTTAAGGTTACCGATAATATGATGATTGAACGCTATTCGCATGTGATGCATATTGTGAGTAATGTTGAAGGCAAACTCAAGCCAGGGATGGATGCGATTGATGTGATTAAAGCGACATTTCCCGCAGGCACAGTGAGCGGCGCACCTAAAGTGCGGGCGATGGAAATTATCGACGAACTGGAACCTAGCAAGCGTGGTATTTATGCAGGCGCTGTAGGGTATTTAGGCTTTAATGGTGATATGGATGTGGCGATTGCGATTCGCACAGGGGTTATTAAGAACAACATGCTGCATGTGCAGGCAGGTGCAGGCATCGTTGCGGACTCAGTGCCGCAGAGTGAGTGGGTAGAAACACAGAACAAAGCCCGAGCGGTGTTGCGCGCTGCGGAGCTTGTGCAGGCAGGGCTTGATATAAGCTAACTTACCATGCAATGCAATATTCAACAGCCCGTCAGCCCTGCTCAACGTTATTTCCTTTCAGGCATTATCCCCTATCTTCTGGTTGGTATTGCCTATTTTGTCACTGCCAAACTTGGCCTGCTGGTGCCTTATAAGGAGTCGGTTGCTACCCTAATGTGGCTGCCAACGGGGATCGCTGTAGGAGCGATTATGCGTTGGGGCCATATGAGCACGGTGCCAGTTCTTATCGCGGCGACATTGGTTGAACTTAGCCTTGGTTTGCCAATTTACACTGCTGTGGTGATGGGTATTGGCAATACCCTGGCGCCGTTACTCTCAGCACGCCTATTAGACAAATTTAACTTCAATCATCACTTAATCAAGCAAAGAGATATTTTGCTGATGATTTTTGCTGCACTGGTTGGCATGTTGGTTTCAGCAAGTTTTGGTGTGCTCAGTTTGTATTTCAGTCATTTGATTGCGCCAGAACTGATTTCAAAAGTATGGTTTATCTGGTGGCTGGGAGATAGTCTGGGTGTCTTGCTGGCATTGCCTTTGATGCTAAATCTCAATCAAAAAATAGCAAAAGTCAATGCTTCACAGCTTTATCAGCTCATGGCGTGGGTAGTGCTGTTTGTGTGCGCTGAATTGATTATTTTCAATGTTGTGTCTACTTTAAATAAACAGTTTATTTTATCCATGTTTGTTATTTTGCCTATGTTGATCTGGGCGTCGATGAATTTTGGCGTGGTGGGTGGCTCACTCGTCGTCATTAGCTTGTCCAGCGTGGCTGTGTGGCTCACTGCCCAAGGCTATGGCACTTTTTATAGCGAGCATATTAGCGAAGGCATTTTTTCTTTGTGGACCTTCATGGTGACCTTGGTGATTACCATGTTATTAATTTCCACATTGCAGTCCGAGCGTAATTTAGCCGTCAAATCACTGCAAAAAAATGATAAAAAACTGCGCGCGATCATTGATGGTGCATTAGACGCAATTTTGACGATTAACGACAAAGGCCTGTTGGTGGAATTTAACCCTGCGGCCGAGCGTATTTTTGGCTTTAAAAAAGAGCAGGTTATCGGCAAGCCTTTACATGAACTCATTATCCCCCCACGTTTAAGGTCCGCGCATGTGGCGGGGCATCAGCAGTATGTTATGTCAGGCATCGGTCATATTTTTAATCAGCGTGTGGAGCTGCTAGCAATGCGCTCAGATGGCAGTGAGTTTCCCATTGAACTCACGCTTGCCGCACTTAAAGAGGATGACTTGTCACTGGTAACAGGGTTTATTCGAGACATTTCCGAGCAAAAAAAAGCCAGACAGGAAATCGAGAATTTTGCTTATTACGATGTATTGACCAATCTGCCTAACAGACGTCTGCTGGTTGATCGTTTTCAGCATGCGGTATTAATTGCCGAGCGCACGCAAACCTATTGCGCCTTGTTTTTTATTGACCTTGATAATTTCAAACTGCTCAACGATACCAAGGGGCATGATATTGGGGATCAATTACTGATTGAAGTTTCTAAGAGAATTCAGTCTGTGGTCAGGGCGGGTGATACGGTTGCCAGATTAAGTGGCGATGAGTTTGTGATATTAGTGGAGAACCTGGATGTCAATATGAATCTTGCCTACCAGCAGGCGAGCGAGATCGCCGAAAAGTTGCTGATAGAGCTGAGTAACGGTTATTTTTTAGACATGTTTGAATTTAATACCAGCGCCAGCATAGGGTTGGTGTTATTTAATGACAGCCAGTTTGGATTTGAAGAGCATTTACGGCATGCGGATACAGCCATGTATTTGGCAAAAGGCGCTGGTCGCAATACTTACCGTTTTTATGATTTACAGACGCAGGAAGCTATCGAAAAAAGTTTTGTGTTGGAGTCAGCACTCTCGATGGCGTTAAAAAACAAAGAGTTCAGTCTGCATTATCAGAGCATTGTGAATCGTGAAAAGCAGATTGTAGGAGCAGAGGTGTTACTCAGGTGGCGCAACGCAGTGTTAGGTAATGTAGGTCCAGCAGAGTTTATCCCGATTTTGGAGAAGAATAATCAAATCATCAAGGTCGGACAATGGGTGTTGCGGCAGGCTTGTGAGCAAATCCAGGCCTGGAAATCAGACGAGTTGCTCAGCAAGATTCGGCTATCGGTCAATATTAGTGCCAAGCAGTTTCTGTATATCAACTTCATCCAGGAGTTGCGTGACATATTGCATGCCACAGGCATCAATCCTGGATTATTGAAGCTCGAGCTTACCGAAACCGCCGTGATTGATAACATGGAAGATGTGATTCACAAAATGCGGGTATTAAACGAGATGGGTGTCAGAATATCGCTGGATGATTTTGGTATTGGTCACTCGTCTTTGGTGTATCTCAAAAAGTTACCAGTGACACAAATCAAGATTGATCAGTCATTTGTGCACGATGTGTTATTGGACTCTAATGATGCCGCTATTATTCAGATGATATTGGCGGTAGGTCACACCATACAATGTGATATTGTGGCTGAAGGTGTGGAGATGCAGGCACAATTTGATTTGCTCAAATCGTTTGGGTGCGAATACTATCAGGGCTACTATTTTAGCCGCCCCACTGAGGTGACCCACTTTGAGCAGTTGTTGCGAAGCTTTTAAGCAAGTGTCGCTTGGGGCTAAGGCAAGGCTGCCCAGTCCCCTGATTTGCCACCGTGTTTTTCCAGTAGCTTAATTTCACCAATGACCATACCTCTATCCACGGCTTTGCACATATCATAAATGGTGAGTAATCCCACGCTTACCGCGCTAAGCGCTTCCATCTCTACACCTGTTTTGCCATAGGTTTCAGTGGTGACGGTGCATGTCACACTTGGTGTGTTCGCGTCAATATAAAAGGTCACAGCAACGCGTGTCAGCGCTAGTGGGTGACAAAGTGGTATCAGGTCAGAGGTTTTTTTACTGGCCTGAATTGCCGCAATGCGTGCAATGCCAAGCACATCGCCTTTTTTTGCATCTCCTTGCTGTATTAAGCTTAAGGTAGATGCTTGCATGCTAATACGGCCTGATGCTATTGCAACGCGATGAGATTCGTTCTTTGTACCCACATCGACCATATGCGCCTGGCCACTGTGATCAAAATGTGTAAGTGATGATTGCATGATGTCATTGTCACAATAAAAAAGTGAATAATTTTTATGAACTGAATAAAGCTAGCCGTTATCATAGCAACAATGAAACAAAAATCTTCAATTATTATCGCGCTTATTTTTATACTGTCTTATTCATTAGTGTTGCGTGCTAATGAATTGCCAGATTTGGGAGATGTGTCAGCAACTGTGTTATCACCATTGCAGGAGCAAGCCATAGCAGAGCAGATTTTGCGTCAGGTGGCAGTGAGCGATGATGTGCTACGAGATGTCGAAGTCACCGATTATTTGCAGACTTTAGGCGCAAAATTGGTGGCAAATGGGCCAGACAAGCGGCAGAAGTTTAATTTTTTTGTGGTGCAGGATAATTCAATCAACGCATTTGCAATGCCAGGTGGTGTTATTGGTGTGCATACAGGTTTGATGTTGGCGGCAAATAGTGAGTCTGAACTGGCAAGCGTATTGGGGCATGAAATTGGCCACGTCACCCAGCGTCACTTGGCAAGAATGCTGGCCTCACAGAAATACGACACGTTCAAAAATCTTGCTGGTGTTGCGTTGGCGCTCCTTGTGGCACGCTCTAACCCGCAGTTGGCCACAGGCGCACTGACGACCGCTTCGGCAATTGGTGTACAAAATCAATTGGATTACACGCGTGAGCATGAGCGTGAGGCAGACCGTATCGGTTTGCAGATATTAGATAGCGGTGGATTTGATGTGCGCGCAATGCCGCAGTTTTTTTCAACCTTGCAACGTAGCTCACGTTTTTATGAAGGAACGGCACCTAGCTTTTTACGCACACACCCGCTAACGACCGAGCGCATCGCCGATGTGGCAAATCGTGTGGAAGCCATGCACTACAAACAAGTGCCAGATAGCGTTGAGTTTCAATTGGTGCGAGCAAAACTGCGCGCCATGCAGGGGGGTGCACAATCAGCCATTGATTTATTCGAGCAGAATATTCGTGAACGTCGCTACATGAATGATGCAGCGGAGCACTATGGTTTGGCTATTGCCTTGTTGCGTAAAGGTGCTTATGCGCAAGTGGCATCAGAGCTTGCATGGCTCAAGCAAAATGCGCCAGCGCATGCAATGATAGAAAACTTAAACGCGAGGCTCGCGGTGCAGCAGAATACTCCACAGCAGGCTGCGCGCCAGTACCAGGCAGCGCTGATTGCTTACCCTGCCAGCCGAGCTTTAATTTACGGCTATGCTGAACACTTTTTGGCCGTTAGGCAAGCTGGTGACGCTGAGACACTGGTAAAGTCTAAATTGGGCTTGTATGCAGATGATGCTTATTTATATGATTTGCTGGCGCGTGCTTACGCAATGCAAAATAAAAACTTGTTAAGTCATCAGGCACAGGGTGAGTCTTATTATCGAAAATACGATCTGGCGCGTTCGATAGAGCAGATGGATTTAGCATCTAAAGCCTTAGATGGGGATTTTTATCAAAAATCTATTGTAGAGGCACGTTTAAAAGAATTGAGACGCATGATGGGCGAAACCAAAAAAGCGAAATTCTGGGAGTAAGCAACGTGCAACGTCGGCGTTTTTTATTAGGCATGCTTGCCGCTATGGTGTTGATACCCGTTAAAGTGCTTGCTGCAATTTGGAATAAAGCGGCTTTTGAGTCCGCCCAGCTGGATGATGCGAGTCGGCATTTAGCCATTAATGATGAAATCCCGAGTCAGGATATCGTGATTAAGGTGCCAAAGCGTGCAGAAAATGGTGCGGTGGTGCAGGTGGAAATTACAAGTCATATCGCAAACACTGAGGCATTTGCGATTTTTGCTGAAAAAAATCCAACTCCATTGATTGCTAATTACATGTTCAGTGATGGCGTGTTACCTCATATCGTCACGCGTATCAAAATGGCAGAAACTTCTGATATTAAAGTCGTTGTTAAAAGTGGAGAGCGCTATTTTGTGCAAAGTGCACGGGTCGAAGTGTTGGAGGGCGGCTGTGGTTGATATGGATACCAATTTAATCAGAATGCGCGCCCAGCCCAATGGCGAATTGGTTGAGGTGAAGCTGCTGATGCAACACCCCATGGAAACAGGGCGCAGAAAAAATGAGGCAGGCCTGTTGGTAGATGCACATTTTATACAGCTAGTGACGATCACGCTAAACGGTAATATTGTGCTGGAGGCGCAGTGGGGTACGGGTGTTGCTAAAGACCCTTATCTTAGCTTTGCGTTAAAAAATGCTAAAGCGGGTGATCTGCTTGAAGTAACATGGCATGACAATATGGGCCAAAGCGCACAACAGCGTGTAAGGCTGAATTAATATGTTTAATAAATTTAATTTATCGATATCATAAAAATGATATATTGGATAAATTTAAATCGTCTATTTATAATGCAGTTGTTGGATTAATCGTTCGTTAACAAAAGCAATTTTTAATCATTAAGAGGAAAACACAATGTCACTTATTAATACACAAGTACAACCATTTAAAGCGCAGGCTTTTCATAACGGTAAATTCATTGAAGTGTCAGACGAAAGCCTAAAAGGCAAATGGTCTGTGGTGATTTTTATGCCAGCTGCCTTTACATTTAACTGCCCTACCGAAGTTGAAGATGCTGCTGACAATTACGCAGAGTTTCAAAAAGCGGGTGCT
This sequence comes from Methylotenera sp., assembly GCA_028688575.1. Taxonomy (GTDB): domain Bacteria; phylum Pseudomonadota; class Gammaproteobacteria; order Burkholderiales; family Methylophilaceae; genus Methylotenera. Next base: position 78,694 of record JAQTXW010000002.1, read on the forward strand.
GAAGTGTATATCGTCACAACAGACACACACTTCTCACACAAAGTGTGGCACGAAACCTCACCTGCCGTAGGTAAAGCGCAATTTCCACTGGTAGGTGACCCTACCCACCAATTAACACGTGCATTTGATGTGCATATCGATGAAGAAGGCCTGGCATTACGTGGCACATTCGTCATCAATCCAGAAGGTGTAATTAAAACCGTTGAAATTCACAGCAATGAAATTGCGCGTGATGTGAAAGAAACATTGCGTAAGTTGAAAGCCGCACAATTTACGGCTGCCAACCCTGGTCAAGTTTGCCCAGCAAAATGGCAAGAAGGCGCTAAAACCCTGACGCCATCACTAGACTTGGTAGGCAAAATCTAACGATTGCGTCAGATTAGGTAGTACCGCGCTAACGGGCAAACATCCCTTAGTGCCGTTAAATAACAAGGGCATTATTCAAAAGATAATGCCCTTTATTTCAACCCAGATTTTCCATTAGGACTTGGAGTAGATGCAAAATCGCCTAATGGAAAATCTGGGTTCAAGTAAGCTGGATGCCAATTTAAAAGCAGCCACATAAAATTTTAAGAAAAGAGAGTCATGATGGCCCTGGAAACTACGATTAAAACCCAGTTGCAAACCTATTTACAAATGTTGCGTGAGCCTATTGTATTGGCCGCTTCGTTAGATGAAACGCCAGCAG
>JAQTXW010000050.1 GCA_028688575.1 Methylotenera sp.
TGCTCTTGCTGGGTACTGGTTTATATCTCACCATCTTACTCAGGGGCATGCAGTTTCGTGCCTTGCCATTAGCCTTTAAGCTCATTTTCCATAAAGATCATCAGCATGAGGGTGACATTAGTCATTTTGCAGCACTGATGACCGCCCTTGCTGCAACCGTTGGCATAGGCAACATTGTAGGTGTTGCCACCGCGATCACCTTTGGGGGCCCAGGCGCGGTATTCTGGATGTGGTTAACAGGACTATTAGGGATGGCAACCAAATACAGCGAGGCCGTACTGGCGGTAAAGTACCGAGAAAAAGGCCCACATGGGATGCGTGGCGGCCCGATGTATTATCTGGCAACAGGTGCAGGACTACCCTGGTTAGGTACGTTATTTGCAATTTTTACTGCAGGTGCTGCGTTTGGCATTGGCAACATGACGCAGGCAAATGCCGTGGCCAAGATTTTTGAATCGACCTTTAATATTGCCCCCCAACTCACAGGCTGGGTGCTTATGATATTAACTGGTCTGGTGATTCTTGGGGGCATCCGCACTATTGGTAAATTCACCTCGCTTTTAGTCCCCTTTATGATTGTGGCCTATGTTGGCACAGCACTGGTTGTGCTCATCATCAATCTGGATAAAATCCCGCACGCATTCTCATTGATTTTTCACCATGCATTCAACCCTATTTCTGCCACAGGCGGCTTTATAGGTGCCACCATAGCAGCCGCTATGCGTTACGGTATTGCACGCGGCGTTTTCTCTAATGAGTCGGGCCTAGGTTCTGCACCAATTGCTGCCGCTGCCGCACGCACGAATGACCCTGTTAAACAAGCACTGGTAAGCATGACGCAAACCTTTATTGACACGCTGGTGGTGTGCACAATGACCGCGTTGGTGATCCTTACAACAGATGCATGGACGCAAGGGATCAGCGCCAACGAGCTTACCAGCGCCAGCATGGCTGCAAGCCTGGGTGAAACTGGCAAAATCATTGTCACGGTAGCTATTGCATTATTTGCCTACTCCACCCTCATTGGCTGGAGCTATTATGGTGAAAAAGCCATGGAATATTTACTAGGCTCACGTGCCGTTGCACCATACCGGGTTTTATTTACTGCGGCTGTGATTGTAGGCGCCACCAGCAGCCTTGAATTTGTGTGGAATTTTTCAGATTTAATGAATGGCATGATGGCGATACCAAATTTAATCGGTTTGCTGTTGTTAGCGCCTATTATTAAGCTGGAAACAGAACGGTATTTTTCTGAATTGAAAAGTTAGCAGAGCAGTTTCAGCAAACCTGCAAGAATGACTGGGAAGTTTAATTAAGTTGGCGTCAGCCCCCTTGCGACACAAGGGTTTCGCTTGCTGTGATTTTGTTATTTCAACGAGTAAATTATGAGTTTTTTTAAAAATACATGGCAGCAACTCATGGGCATCAATCCATTTAAGGGTGATGTTGTGCCATCGCGCGTACATCTCTTTGAACATGGGCGACCATGCCTTCCTTTTCCTCATCTTTTAAACTACAAAACACCTTTGTTAATTTTTGATGCTTTTTATACGAATGCTAAATCACCAGATTTATTTAAGCGTGATAACCGATATTTATATGTGATGGGCATGCCTCCTGTATTCATTACGCGTGACCCATCTGTAATTAAATCGATTCTACTTGCAACAGGTGACAAACCTGGACAATTCGATCGTGATACTTCGCCAATGGCTGGAATCGCGCGAGCAACAGGGGTTAATTCTTTATTGTATGCAAACGGTAAAGTATGGCGAAAACAAAAACAGATGTCGGCAAGACCATTTGGTAAAGGCACTTTGTTTCAACCTGAAGAGTTTCATGAGTTTGAAAAAACTTTTCGTAAAACGATTGAGGAACGACTGATAGTTTTACGTGATGCGCAGAATATTAGTCAAAAAAAAGTTTCGCGAATCGAAATTGAGCAAGAAATTCAGCCCATCATGTTAGAAATGTTAGTCAATAATTTCTTTGGTGGTTCGGTTGAATATAAAGAACTACGCGAGCGTTATGTCCCTGCGTTGCTCTCGTTGATTGATTATATGATTACCGATACAGTTGCCCCTAATCTTTCAGCGATGCATCAATTTGTTACAGGTAAAAATGTTGCTTTAAAACAATGGCAAGAAGCGCTTGAGGACTTAACTGATATTGCGCTTGCTGGCAGAGGTAAAAAGTCAGGGCACTGGAAAAACTTCATTGGAGAGGTTGAAGATGAAGAGGCGTTACGCAGTAATATCAGAGTCTTTTTAGCTGGTGCGTTAGAAGCAACAACATCGTTTGCGGTATGGGCATTATCTCACTTGTCACGACAACCCGAGTTACAAGATCAAGTGTATAGCGAAATAAAAGACATTAATGTTTACGACCCCGAAAGCCTAACAGAAGCAAAATTGCTTAATCACTGTTTGAATGAAACCTTACGTTTAACACCATCACTCTACTTTTTCCCGAGAAAAGCCACCGCCGATACTTGGCTAAAATTAGATGACGCAAGAAAAATAATGATTCCCAAAGGCACTACTATCCGTCTGGATATTTGGAATGCCAATCGTAACGAATTTTTCTGGGGTAAGGATATCTCTGGATATCCCGCAGACGCCTTTGTTCCTGCACGCTGGGATGTGCTAGCAAGTGAAGGCATAACGCGTAGAAACTTAACGCATTTTGGATTTGGATTAGGGGCTCGTGTCTGTCCTGGTCAATTTCTTGGTCAGTTAGAGGTTGGTCTAGTAGTGGGTGCTTTTATTAAAGTGTTTAGGTTTAAGGCGGTAAATCAAGCAACTGTAGCGCGTGCTGGCGTTACCACCAAGCCAGATGATGGTACCCTACTTGATATTGAGCTAAGATAGCCTACATATAAATCAAGATAGCCAGACGCAGGCCAATTCATAGGTTAGATCTGAGCTAGGTGATGCCAGTTGCTATAATTAAACTTACCACATCCGCGTGGTCAGTACCTATTTTATAAAATTAACTGTGAGTCATATTTGTTAGCGTAATTCAACGCATCATGATGTGCTAGTTTGGCTTTAAAGTCGTTTACTGGAGGTTTAACCCAATGCATCACCGAAGTTTTTGGCGTAACCGCTGGACATTCATGCTAGCCACAGCAGGCTCTGCCATCGGCTTGGGCAATATTTGGAAGCTACCCTACATGATAGGGGTGAATGGCGGCAGTGCTTTTGTGTTGCTGTTTATTGTCTGCATATTTTTTGTCGGCATCCCACTCATGATGACTGAGATTTTGCTCGGGAGACGTGCGCAAAAGAACCCTCTCAATGGCATTGAATCTTTAGCCATTGAGGCCAACATCTCACCGCGCTGGAAATATATTGGCGGCATGGGGATGCTCACAGGGCTATTAATACTGAGTTTTTACAGTGTAATCGGCGGCTGGGTGCTAAGCTTTATGACCTCAGCCGCCACTGGCAGCTTTACGGGCATCACGGCCTTGGAATCTACCAGCAACTTTGAGCGCCTGCTAGCCTCACCCGTCACCCTGCTGTTCTGGCACTCTGCTTTTATGGTCATGACAATGAGTGTCGTTGCTCATGGGGTAAATTCTGGCCTAGAGCGCGCTAATAATATCCTGATCCCCGCTCTATTCGCTATTCTGCTCATATTACTCGGCTACAGCATGTCTGTTGGTGATATGAAAACAGCTTTTAGTTTCATGTTTAGCCCCGACTTCTCAAAAATCACACCGATAGTTGTGCTATCGGCATTGGGACACGCTTTTTTCTCCCTTAGTTTGGGCATGGGCGCTGTGATGGTCTATGGCTCGTACTTACAGCGTAATGTCTCTATCGCACGCACGACCATCTATATTGCCCTTGCCGACACCATGTTAGGGCTTCTGGTCGGCCTAGCAATCTACTCACTCGTTTTCGCCAATCAACTTGCCCCCAACGCGGGCCCTGGGCTTATCTTTCAAACATTACCCATTGCATTTGGCCACATGCCAAGCGGCAGTTTTATTGCCACACTTTTTTTCATGCTAGTGGCCTTTGCCGCTTGGACATCAGCCATCTCACTGGTCGAGCCCACCATCGCATGGGTCGTAGAAAACACAAAAACCTCACGCAAAACTGCTTCAATATCATTGGGGCTTGTGATATGGCTCATTGGCGTCAGTGTTGTACTGTCGTTTAATGAATGGCAGGGGGTTAAAATTGCATTCGGCCTGAACATATTTGAAACGCTAGACAAACTCACCTCAACCATACTATTACCACTAGGCGGCTTGTCAATGGCAGTGTTTGCAGGCTACTTTATGCACAAAAAACATGTGCATGAAGAACTCAACCTCAACAACCGTGCATTTAAGTTATGGCGATTTAGCAATAACATTATTTCACCCATTGCCATTATTGCTGTATTTCTCTATCTATTTGAACTCATCCAATAAGCCCTCCCTTCTTTACGCCCATATTTTGATAGGGATTAAGCGTTTTAAAAAATCATGAAAATACTGATGCGCAATCACTGCCATCTACATAAAATTAGCCTGAAATATTTTAATCACATTGATTTACCAAGGCTTAAGCTATGTCACACACCATCTACAAAAAAAGAATAATATCACTCGCTGTTTTAAGCGCTTTAGGCACCTGCCATCAAGTCATGGCTGAAGAAGTTTCATCGGAAAGAATTGTCACAGCCCCCGTGGTAGTGACCGCTACTCGTGTAGAGCAGAATAGTTTTGATTTACCTGTGGCAATTGATGTAGTACAACAAAAAGACATTCAAGACGGCCAGTTGCAGATGACATTATCAGAAAGCCTGATTCGCACCCCAGGCATTACCGCACAAAACCGTACTAACCAATCACAAGACCCACAAATCTCATCACGCGGCTTTGGCTCGCGCTCCAGCTTCGGCGTACGCGGCATCCGTGTTTATGTAGATGGCATCCCGTTGACAATGCCGGATGGCCAAGGCCAGCCTGGCGTTGTAGATTTATCCGCTATTAAAAGTGTTGAAGTCATGCGCGGTCCGTTCTCTGCACTGTATGGCAACTCATCAGGTGGCGTAATTCAATTAATCACCAAAGATGCCCCAAAAACTGCCGAAGTCGGCGGTACTGTCATGTTTGGCAGCGATGACACCAAACGCCAAATTCTAAATGCTGCCGGTACTGCAGAAAACATTGAATATTTATTGAATGTTTCAAATTTTGAAACTGACGGTTATCGAGATAACAGCTCAGGCGACAAACAGCAAGCCACTGCAAAATTCAAATTCAACATCAGCGAAGATACCAAGCTAAGTGCACTGGTCAATTGGTTTGAACAAAAAGCACAAGATCCGGGCGGTTTAGATAGAGCAAGAGCCTTTAATAGCCGCACTCGCGACAACGTAGTGCCCGCTATACTCTTTGCAAACACCAATGTCAAAAGAGATCACACGCAGGTAGGATTCAACCTTGAACATGCCTTTAATGAGAATAACAAACTCTCAATAATACCTTATGTTGGTACGCGAATGAACGCACAGGTGCTCACCACAACACCGCTTGAAACTTCGCCAAAAGGTACAGGCACTAGTATTGGCAAATGCGAAACGGGTAGTGGTACCTGCGCGCGACTCAGTGAAATTGATCGTGAATTTTATGGCACCGATGTACGCTGGGACAATACGGGCATACTTGCAAACATGCACTACAATCTCAGTTTCGGTCTCAATTATGGTAAATCAAAAGACGCACGCAAAGACACTAATATTCTAAATAATGGCTTTACAGTGAATGTGCCAAATCGAGATGAAGATAATATTGTTAATAATTTCGACCAGTATATCCAAGGCAAGCTATCTATTTTAGATAATGTCGATATACACGCAGGTGCGCGCCACACTAAAGTGAGATTAAAGGTCGATGACCATTTAATCTCAGGTACAAATAAGGACAATAGCGGCTCAGTGGAATATAAAAAAACCACGCCAGTGATTGGCGCAGTTTGGAAAGTAACCCCCGCCCTTAATCTTTACGCCAACTATGGCAGAGGCTTTGAAACACCCACCTTTTTTGAGGCTGGTTTCGACAGCACAGGTGGTAGTGCCAAACCCAATCTAAGCTTAAAACCAAGTGAAAGTCGCAATATCGAACTAGGCGCTAAAGCCTTTATTGGGGATAACACACAAGCAACACTTAACTTATTCAGAATCACCACTAAAGATGAACTCGTCGTGAGCAACAGCGCCTTTGGTAAAACCGTTTACACCAATGCCAATGACACCAAGCGCACAGGCGCTGAATTATCTATCGAATCACAGTTCGCTAATAATATCTCCACTTACTTGTCGTACTCTTTGCTCAATGCTAAATTTGATTCCGATTTTACTAATCAAAAATCAACACCAGAAACCATTACCTCAGGCAACAAGATTCCAGGCACTTACAAAACACAACTGTATGCTGAGGTTGCCTGGAAATACCAACCGCTAGGTTTCAATACTGCATTTGAGGCGCGCCACAACAGCAAAGTGTATGCCAATGACACCAACACTGAAACCGCACCTTCTTATACCATTTTCAACCTACGTGCAGGCTTTGAGCAAGCGTTAGCCAACTGGCACTTTAGTGAATATTTACGTGTTGAAAATATGTTCGATAAAAACTACATCGGTTCTGTACGCGTCAATGATGGTAATGCCCTTTTCTTTGAGCCAGCTGCTGAAAGAAACTACTTATTGGGTTTAAGCGCCAAATACAAGTTCTAATTTAATCAACATAGCGCAAAAGCCAGCAAAGCAATTTGCTGGCTTTTGTATTAAGCGTATTTAGTGTTTAATACAGCTTTACTTAAAGTTGCCAAAAGAAAATTTCCGTCATGTCTATTCTAATTGATCTCAAAATTCTCGACGACCGCCTACGCAGCCAGTTCCCCACCTACGCTACCCCAGGCTCTGCCGGGCTGGATTTACGCGCTTGTATTGACACTCCAGTCACCTTGCTGCCTGGCGAAACCATGCTGATCCCCACCGGCATGGCTATCCACATTGATAACACCTACTATGCAGCACTGATACTGCCGCGTTCAGGCCTGGGTCATAAACACGGTATCGTGCTCGGCAACTTGGTGGGCTTGATTGATTCAGACTATCAAGGTCAACTCATGGTGTCGTGCTGGAACCGCGGCAACACAGCATTTGAGCTCAACCCGATGGAGCGTATTGCGCAATTAGTCATCGTGCCTGTGATGCAGGCTGAGTTTCATGTCGTGGACGATTTTGATACGTCAGAACGCGGTGAAGGTGGGTTTGGCAGCACAGGTAAACATTAATCACAGATAATCGATTAATTTCACACAATTAGCTTGAACAAAGTAATCGTTATAGTCTATAATCACGCTCTTTCTCAAAAACAGAGTTCTTCGGAGATAACCATGGCACGTGTATGTCAGGTAACAGGCAAAAAGCCAATGGTGGGTAACAATGTTTCTCACGCACAAAACAAAACAAAACGTCGTTTCTTACCTAATTTGCAAAACCGCAAATTCTGGGTTGAGAGCGAAAATCGCTGGGTAAGCATGCGTATTACTAACGCTGCTTTGCGCACAATCGACAAAAACGGCATTGATGCTGTTTTAGCTGATTTGCGTGCCGCTGGCCAAAAAATCTAAAAGGTAGATCATCATGCGCGAAAAAATCAAATTAGAATCCAGTGCTGGTACAGGTCACTTTTATACCACCACTAAAAACAAACGTACGATGCCTGGCAAATTCGAGATCAAAAAGTTTGATCCAGTGGCTCGTAAACACGTTTTATATAAAGAAACAAAGCTGAAATAATTACTTTTTAATTTATATTTCAGCTTAAAAAAGCTCACTTTCTAGTGGGCTTTTTTATTTATCTTTAGCCGAACGGTATTCACGTAAGTGTAAAATCGCCCAGAGCGACATCCAGGTTAAGTCATTGAGTTACGTGCTTGACACGAAATGACTGTTGTCTTTTTTTAAATGGCATGCTGAATATGATCAGCCATACGAAGATTTAACTTAAGATGCATTTCCCAATATGCGCACTTCGCGCTGCGGATAGGGAATTGAAATATGATGCGCTATAAATAACTTCCATATCGCCAGGTTAATTTCCGACCTGAGCGAAGCTGTACCCTCTTCAGCATCAGGAATCCATATTGATAGCGTCAAATCAACACCGCTATCCGCAAACCCCTTTAGCAAAGCGTTGGGCTCTGGGGTTACAAGCACCCTGGGATGCTCGTCAGCCGCCTTTAACATCAACTGCATCGCCAATTCAAGATTCGTCTGATATGCCACCTGAAAATCCAACAGCACCCTGGTGTTTCTATCAAGAAAAGAGTGGTTAATCACTGGATTGATGATGATGGTTTCATTAGGAATAATGACTTCTGTACCATCGAGCTTCTGCAAAACAAGATAACGGGTGCGTAGGTCGCGCACAACGCCATAATGTGCATCAATGGTCACCACATCGCCTATCTTGATGGACTTATCCAAAAGGATAATAAAACCACTCACATAATTGCTGGCAATGCGCTGCAAACCAAATCCAAGCCCCACGCCCAAGGCGCCACCAAATACAGACAGTAGCGTCAGATCTAGTCCAACCGCTGATAGACCAATCAACACCGCGATAAACAACAATATCACTCGCAGCACTTTTGTGAGCACTACGCGCGTGCTGGCATCAACTTGCTCTACGCGCATCAATTTATTTTCAATCAGCCTGCCAAGCCACATTGCAACAAACAAGGTCACCACGATTGTGAGTAAACCCTGCAAAATCAATAATAGATTAACAGGCGATTTACCAATCGTAATTTCTACCGACTCCATACTCGCTAACACATCAGGCAGCAAACCACTTAAATGTAGCGCCATCACCAGCCAGATCAATGTTGCAATACTGTTTTCTAATGCCTTTAGCAAACCACCAGGGGCAATAATATAGCGTACTGCATACACAACCAAACGCACCACCGCCATCGCTAGCAGCAACTTGCTCGCCAAATGCAGCATGCTCGTATGCTGCCAATAGGCAAGCATCCATTTAGAGAGTGAAACAAACAGCAAGGATGATAGCGGAAAGAGGACACGGTTAATGCCACCTATGGCCAAACGCCAGCTAACTGGCGCATGACGCATGACATAGGCGCGCAATGCACCATTAATCAAACCTGCCAGCGCAAGCGATGCCAATATCACCGCTATCTGCCACGCAGCAGCAGCTGTTGTAATATCGGCAACAATTTCCTGCCAGACTAAATGTATTTCTGAATGCATCTATTCCCCATCATCTAAAGCTAACCGTCAGTTCAATCACATAAGAAAAATTGTCGCCAACCCTAAAAAGATAAAGAACCCGCCACTATCTGTCATTGCAGTAATCAGCACACTGGAGCCCACCGCGGGGTCACGCCCAGTTTTATTCATGACCAGTGGAATCATTACACCCATCAACGCTGCCAAAAGCAGGTTCAGCGTCATCGCTGCCATCATTACGATGCCTAACTGATAGCTGCCATATAGAAGATAAGCAATCACACCAATCACACCACCCCACAGCAAGCCATTTAATAGCGCAACACCCAGCTCTTTGGTGATGAGAGATTTCATATTATGTGATGCCACCTGGCCCAACGCCAAACCACGCACAATCATTGTAGTTGTCTGATTGCCAGAGTTACCACCTACACCAGCCACAATTGGCATCAAGGCTGCAAGGGCAACGATTTTTTCAATTGAGCCTTCAAAAAGACCAATCACACGAGAGGCAATCAATGCTGTGACTAAGTTAATCGCAAGCCATGCCCAGCGGTTTTGCACTGATTTCCATACGGAGGCAAAGAAGTCTTCTTCTTCACGCAAACCCGCCATTGACAGCACATCATTTTCGGCTTCTTCACGAATCAAATCCATGACTGCATCCACGGTAATACGCCCCACCAACTTGTTATGCGCATCCACAACGGGGGCTGTCACCAGATCATAACGCTCGAATGCTTTGGCGGCGTCATCCGCAATATCCTCAGGGTGAAACACCACAGCATCCTCGGACATCACGTCCGCTACTTTTGCATCCAAATCACTTACCACCAGGCGCTTGAGCGGCAAAACACCGTGCAGCACATCATCTCTGTCAACCACAAACAATTTATCAGTATGGTCAGGCAGCGTGCCTAAACGTCGCATGTATCTTAATGCGACTTCCAGCGTAATATCCTCACGTATAGTGACAATATCGAAGTCCATAATAGAACCAACAGCATCATCAGAATACGAGAGAGCTGATTGCAGGCGCGCACGATTTTGCGTATCTAGGCTATCGAGCAGATCCTGCAACACATCTTTTGGCAGGTCAGGCGCCAGATCTGCCAACTCATCGGTATCCAGTTGCTCAGCAGCCGCGAGCAACTCTTCTGAATCCATATCAGCAATCAGCGTCTGGCGCACCGCATCCGACACCTCAAGCAATATTTCCCCATCACGATCAGCTTTAACTAACTCCCATACATCCAAACGCTGCTCAAGCGGCAATGCTTCAAGAATGTAGGCAACGTCTGCTGGATGCAGTAAATCCAGTTTCTTCTGTAGCTCATACTGGTTTTGTTTATGCACCAAAGACTCAATCAGCGCATGATTATGCATCTCCTGATTATGCACAATGCTTTCAACCAAACGCTGCTTATCAAGCAAGGTAATGATTTGCTGCAGGCTCTCGCTTAAACTTTCTTTTGAGTCTTGTTCTACCATGGTGAGCTAATTGAATATTGTCTTTTTTGTTTTTGAATTACGTCATTATGATTTAATTTTGCTTACAATTAAAACTAATCGCATAAAATAACTAAAATTCACAGGTTACTTGCTATTGGCATTGCTACCCAGCATAAAACCCAACACGAAATTGAAGATTAGCATTTTTATAAAAGCGCTTTTAATGACCAAACTAAAATTTTACACCACTTCACATTGCCATCTATGTGAAATTGCCGAAGCCCAATTGCATAAGTTAGCAAAAGATTATGACATACAATGGATTGCGCTAGAAATTGTAAATAACGAATCATTACTTGAAAAATACGGCACTATCATTCCAGTAATACAACGTATAGACAACAACACCGAGATTAAATGGCCATTTACCTATGATGCGTTAGTTGCACTCATACACTACTGATTGCACTAGCTAATCCTTATAAAACAAAAAGCCAGCGATTATGCTGGCTTTTTGTTTAGATTACTCTATTACTTACTCTGCAACCACTGCCTCAGCAGTGTTGTCAGGACGGTCAACTAACTCTACCAACGCCATAGGTGCATTATCTCCATTCCGGAAACCGCATTTAAGGATACGTAAGTAGCCGCCGTTACGCGCATTGTAGCGCGGGCCAAGCTCACCAAACAACTTACCCACAATGTCACGATCGCGAATACGATCAAATGCTAAACGACGATTTGCCAAAGTCGCTGTTTTACCTAATGTAATCAAAGGCTCTGCGAACTTACGCAACTCTTTTGCTTTAGGCAAAGTAGTTTTAATGACTTCATGACGCAACAAAGAAGCTGTCATGTTACGAAACATAGCGGCGCGATGGCTGCTAGTGCGATTTAATTTACGATTGCTATTACCGTGACGCATAGTAATTCCTTAAGGTTTCTTAAACTTCAATATAAGCTTGTTAAGCTTTTTCCAGACCAACAGGTGGCCAATTTTCCAACTTCATACCTAATGTCAAGCCACGAGTAGCCAGCACATCTTTAATTTCATTGAGTGATTTACGACCCAAATTAGGTGCTTTAAGCAACTCATTTTCGGTACGTTGAATCAAATCACCAATGTAGAAAATATTTTCTGCTTTTAAACAGTTAGCAGAGCGCACCGTCAACTCCAAATCGTCAACTGGGCGCAACAACACAGGATCTACCTGAGGCGCAGCTTTTACTTCAACTTCACTTGGTGCACCTTCCAAATCAGCAAAAACAGACAGCTGACCCATGAGAATACGTGCAGCATCACGAATCGCTTGCTCAGGTTCTACAATACCATTCGTTTCAACATCCATAATCAATTTGTCTAAGTCGGTGCGCTGTTCAACACGTGCGCTATCCACATAATAGCTCACTTTGTTAATTGGGCTAAATGACGCATCGACCATAATAAAGCCTAACACGCGATCTTCATCATTTGCTTTCTGACGCACTGGCACAGGCTGATAACCACGGCCCATTTCAACTTTCACTTCCAGATTTAACTTACCACCTTTTGTCAGGTGAGCAATCACGTGGTCAGGATTAACAATCTCAGCATCATGACCTGTATCAAAATCAGCCGCAGTAACAACACCTTCTGACGATTTATTCAGAGTTAAAATTGCTTCTGTTTTAGTGTTAAGTTTTAGTGCAACACCTTTAAGATTCAAAAGGATATCGACCACATCTTCCTGAACACCTTCAATTGTAGAGTACTCGTGAACAACACCGTCAATCTTAACTTCTGTAATGGCAAAGCCTGGAATAGATGAAAGCAGAACGCGACGTAATGCATTGCCAAGCGTATAGCCAAAACCACGCTCCATTGGCTCCAACGTCACACGTGCACGCAATGGAGACAACACCTCAACATCTACTACACGTGGCTTCAAATACTCGGTAGGACTGTTTTGCATAGTTATACCTTTAAATTTTTAATGGTTTCATCGCCCAATTAATCTTGGCGATAAATAAATTTAGCAAGTCTATACAGACTTGCTAATTATCTAGTTAGATATTAATTACTTAGAGTAAAGCTCAACAACCAATGATTCATTGATTGTTGGAGACAACTCATCACGTTGAGGTTTAGCTTTGAAAGTACCTTTCAATGCTTTAACGTCGACTTCCAACCATTCTGGGAAGCCACGCTGCTCAGCAGCCTCTAGTGCACTCTTGATGCGCAACTGTGATTTAGACGCCTCAGCAACACTAATCACATCACCAGCCTTCACTTGATATGAAGGAATATTAACGCGTTTACCATTCACCAGAATACTGTTATGACGCACAATCTGACGTGCCTCAGTGCGTGAACCACCCAAACCCATTCTGTAAGCTACGTTATCTAAACGAGACTCCAGCAATTGAAGTAAGTTTTCACCAGTAACACCTTTTTTACGGTCAGCTTCAGCATAGTAGCTGCGGAACTGAGCTTCTAATACACCGTAAATACGACGTACTTTTTGCTTTTCACGTAATTGAACACCGTAGTCAGACAAACGTTGGTTACGACGTTGACCATGCTGACCTGGTGGGAAGTTACGTTTTTCAATTGCACATTTATCTGTAAAGCATTTTTCAGCCTTTAAGAAAAGCTTTTCGCCCTCACGACGGCATTGACGGCATTTAGGATCTAAATTTCTAGCCAAGATAGTTCTCCAGTAATCTTTTTCGCTTAGATGCGACGTTTTTTAGGTGGGCGGCAACCGTTATGAGGCACAGGCGTCACATCAGTAATGCTGGTAATTTTAAAACCAGCTGCATTAAGTGCGCGCACAGCAGACTCACGACCTGGACCTGGGCCTTTAATACGCACTTCTAAATTCTTAACACCATTTTCTTGTGCTGATTTACCAGCAACCTCAGCAGCCACCTGAGCTGCGAACGGCGTGCTCTTGCGTGAGCCTTTAAAGCCTTGGCCACCTGAAGTTGCCCATGACAACGCATTACCCTGACGGTCTGTGATGGTGATGATGGTGTTGTTAAAAGACGCATGCACGTGGGCAATACCCTCGGCAATATTCTTTTTAACCTTTTTTCTTACGCGTACATTAGCTTTTGCCATGTTGCACTTTCCTTACCAATAAATCTTACTTAAATATGTAAATTCAAACAGTCAACGTCAGCCACATGCCAGTCAAGGCAATAACCAACCGTTAAAAGCGATTATTTAGACTGCTTAATAGGCTTAATTGGGCCCTTGCGTGTACGTGCATTTGTCTTAGTACGCTGACCACGTACCGGCAAGCCACGACGATGACGAATACCACGATAACAACCTAAATCCATTAAACGCTTGATGTTCATCGAAACTTCACGACGCAGGTCACCTTCAACCTTAAACTTGGCAACTTCTTCACGCAATTTCTCTACATCAGCATCATTCAAATCTTTCATCTTTGCGGTTGCCAGAACACCCGCCGCGGCACAGATTTTTTGTGCTGTATTACGTCCGATACCGTAAATTGCAGTCAATGCAATTTCAGTGTGTTTGTTATTGGGGATATTAACCCCTGCAATACGCGCCATACTTTACTCCAAATTAGGCTAACCTAAATCTATCGCTTTAAAAAAGCCGACGATTTTAACAGGAAAACCATTTTTTATCAATTAGCTATTCTTCTGATCAAAACATTTTTTTGACCAACTCAATCAATACCGCTCAAACTTGGTATTAATTTAAAGGTTAATTAAGTAAATCACTTAACCTTGACGTTGTTTATGACGTGGATCTGTACAGATGATACGTACTACACCGCGACGACGAACAACCTTACAATTACGGCATAAAGCCTTTACTGATGCACGAACTCTCATATTTCACTCCAAAACTTCTAAACTGTATTTCAATTAAAGCTAAAAATTTATTTAGCGCGAAAAGTTATTCTCGCACGCGATAAATCATAAGGTGTCATTTCTACTGTAACTTTATCACCAGGTAATATGCGTATATAGTGCATGCGCATTTTTCCAGAAATATAGCCCAATACAACATGACCATTTTCCAGCTTGACTCTGAATGTTGCATTCGGGAGATTTTCTAAAATCTCACCTTGCATTTCAATTCTATCTTCCTTGGCCATGCTTAAAACTATTTAGCGCCTTGCGCATTACCTTTAAAATTTGCTTTTCTAAGCAATCCCTCATATTGATGAGACATTAAATGAGATTGCACTTGTGTCATAAAATCCATGGTCACAACAACAATAATCAGCAAAGAAGTACCACCGAAATAAAATGGCGTATTAAATTTCAAAATCAAGAACTCAGGTAACAAACAAACAAGCGTGATATAAGCCGCGCCCACCAGCGTTAATCTACCCATGATACGATCAATATACTTCGCTGTTTGGTCGCCTGGCCTGATACCAGGAATAAAAGCACCGCTTTTTTTCAGATTATCTGCTGTATCTTTTGGGTTAAACTGCAACGCAGTATAAAAGAAACAGAAAAACACAATCGCCGCAGCAAACAGGAATATGTAAATAGGCTGACCTGGAGATAACGCTGCCGCGACATCTTTAAGCCAGAACATACTCTCATCACTACCGAACCAACCAGCCAATGTTGCAGGAAACAGAATAATGCTAGAAGCAAAAATGGGAGGAATAACACCAGCCATGTTCAGCTTCATAGGCAGATGCGTAGTTTGCCCACCGTAAACTTTGTTACCCACTTGGCGCTTGGCATAGTTTACTGTAATTTTGCGTTGCCCACGTTCAACAAATACCACCAGCGCTGTCACCAAGATTGTTGCCACTAGCAGAAAGAAAGCCAATGGAATGCTAAATGCACCAGTATTGACCATTTCAGCAGTATGACTAATTGCACTTGGTAACCCAGCAACAATACCAGCGAAAATGATAATTGATATACCATTCCCAATACCACGCTCAGTAATCTGCTCACCCAACCACATCAGGAACATGGTACCTGAAACCAAAGTAATTACCGCAGTTAGCCTAAATGCCATGCCAGGATCAAATACCAGATTAGGCTGACCTTCCAGCATAATCGCAATACCCAAAGCTTGAAAAGTTGCCAGCAAAACTGTACCGTACCTGGTATATTTAGTTATGGTTCTACGGCCAGCTTCACCCTCTTTTTTCAACTGCTCAAGCTGAGGAGAAACCGCCGTCATCAACTGCATGATAATTGAAGCAGAGATATAGGGCATGATGCCTAATGCAAACACTGTAAATCTAGACAGTGCCCCACCAGAAAACATATTAAACATACCCAGAATACCACCGCTTTGCGAAGCAAATAATTTTGCCAGCTCATCAGGGTTAATTCCAGGTACGGGGATATGCGCACCCAATCGATAAACGACCAATGCACCAAGCACAAACCATAGACGACTTTTAAGTTCGCCCATTTTTGCTGCTGTTTTTAAAATGCCTTCTTGTGCCAAGGTAGTGGTCCTTACTCAGCTGCTTCTAATACTTTACCGCCAGCCGCCTCAACCGCAGCGCGAGCGCCCTTAGTCAAAAGCAGACCTTGGATGTTGTATTTTTTACTTACATCACCAGATAAGTAAATCTTGGCATTTTTAACTGTGCCAGAAACAATATTTGCAGCCTTCAAGGCCAGCAAATCAATCACTTCATTTGGGATCAAAGCCAACTCGCTAGTACGCACATGTGCTGTATCTGCTTTAGTCAATGATTTAAAACCGCGTTTAGGCAAGCGGCGTTGAATTGGCATTTGACCACCTTCAAAACCAACTTTATGAAAACCGCCTGTACGTGATTTTTGACCTTTATGACCACGGCCAGCTGTCTTACCCAAACCTGAACCAATACCGCGACCAACGCGACGACGTTCTTTTTTAGCGCCTTCTGCAGGCTTAATCGTATTTAATTGCATTATGCTTCTACCTTTAAGAGATAGCCAACGGTATTAATCATACCGCGGATTGCTGGTGTATCTTGTAACTCAACCGTGTGATGCATACGGCGCAAACCCAAACCTTTAACAGTTGCTTTGTGCGCTTCAATGCGACCAATTACGCTTCTTACTAGCGTTACTTTAATTGTTGATGCTTCTTTTTTTGCTTTAGCCATGATTAGCCTCTGATTTCTTCGACTGTTTTGCCACGTTTAGCTGCGATTTCCGCAGGCGTATTCATAGACTCCAAACCGTTTAAAGTAGCGCGCACTAAATTGTATGGATTAGTTGACCCAATACATTTAGCCACAACGTTAGTTACACCCATCACTTCAAAAATAGCACGCATTGCGCCACCAGCGATGATGCCAGTACCTTCTGAAGCGGGCTGAATAAACACTTTAGCTGCGCCATGCACACCTGTAACAGCATGATGCAATGTGCCGTTTGTTAAGTTAATCTTCAACATACCGCGACGCGCTTCGTCCATTGCCTTTTGTACTGCCACTGGAACTTCACGCGCTTTGCCTTTACCCATACCAACCGCGCCATCACCATCACCCACTACTGTAAGTGCGGCAAAACTCATAATACGACCACCCTTAACCGTTTTACTTACACGGTTAACTGCAATCATCTTCTCACGCAAACCATCAGTCTGCTGCTGTTGCTGTTCAATTTCTTTAGCCATCATTTACCCCGTCAGCAAAGACCAATTAGAAGGACAAACCGTTTTCGCGAGCGGCATCAGCCAACGCTTTAATACGGCCATGATATTTATAACCAGAACGGTCAAAAGCAACAGTGGTAACACCTGCTTTTTTCGCTTTTTCAGCAATTAATTTGCCGATCTCAGCAGCAGCTTCCACATTGCCACCATTCTTGATTTTCTTACGTACATCTGCCTCTACTGTAGAAGCACTAACAATTACCTTATCACCAGTTTCAGCAATAATTTGTGCATATATGTGCGCATTAGTACGATGCACACTTAAACGGGTAACTTTTAGCTCTGCAATTTTGGCACGGGTTTTACGTGCGCGACGCAAGCGATTATTTACGTTGTTCATTTTTTAAGCCTTATTTCTTCTTGGTTTCTTT
>JAQTXW010000051.1:0-15281 GCA_028688575.1 Methylotenera sp.
GCGACCACAAAGCGACCACACCACAATGGCTCGAGCAGTCGGTTAGGGCTTTTGGCATTTTTAAAATCAGAGTCCAGTGTTGGAATCACCACAATGTCGCAATCTGCAATGGCTTTTTGTGTTGCAGCTTTGCTCCATGGCGTGTACTCAACGTTCAACTGGCTTGGTGTGATTTTGGCTAAATCCTCAGCGCCATTGGGCAGGGTGGTGACTACATTCAAACTTAATTTTTGCTTGCTAGCATATTGTGCTAGGTATGGTAAAAATCTCGCCAGTGTATCAATATTGTTGGCATGACCAAACCAGACTAATTGCAGCGTTTTCTTGGGTGAAAATTGAATGGCTTGCTTTTGCATTTCTACCGGGTCAGAGATGACCATGGCCACTGGCTTGCCAGTTTCAATAATGGCATGCGCGATAACATCAGTAGATGCAATGATTTTATCCGCAATACTGATTAAGCTTTGTTGCAATGGCCCTCTTTGAGGGTGGTTCAAAAAGTTGTCACAAAAATCCACGATAACACGTGCCCCGCGTGCTTTTGCATCTTTAGCAAGTTGCAGCCCAAAGTCAGTAAATATTTTAGAAACAATCACGGTATCACCCGCTTTGGGAACGGCACTCCCCCAACCGCCGACCAAAGTGGCGTTTTGCTCATTCACAAACTCACTTTGCCAGCCTATGTTTTCAAGTGCTGTTGCAGGCGCTAATACACGGTAGCGTGCACTGGCAAGGTCTGAGGTTTTTTCGCCATCTTGTTGTTTAATCACGCCTGCTGTAAGCCAAATGATGCGCTTGGTTTTGGTAGCATTGTGGGGGGGTGACACTGGTTTTGTAGGGCTTATTTTTTCAGTTTTTAATGCGTGGGTGTTTGATAAATCCTGTGTCAGCGCCTCTAAAGCAGGTTGCCAATCACCTTCTATACTTTGGCGGTACACTTTGCTTTCAGTAAACCATAATGATTGGCTGCCTTCATAACCCCAGCGCCAGTCACCTCCTGGTGATTGCACCATCACTTTTGAGCCCTTACCAAGGCTTGCACGCAAGTGCATATTGGTGTTGGAAACACCGATATTTTCATCTAATAAATAGAGCAGGGCGAGCAAGTCTTCCAAGTCGTCAGTCATCGCTGCTGCATCATGCACAGGTGCGCCTAGCTGTTGTTCAAAGGTTTGCATGTCGTGCAGCATGACATTACGTTGCAGTGAAATCCATGTAGCTTTGATCGGCGATAAAGCGTTAGCCAATGCTTTGCCATCAATGGCTTTGGCCAGTTTGCTATGGATTTCTGCCACACCTGTTGCGGCGGCACCTGCGCGCCAGTTAAAGCCAATATAGGGGCCTTCGCCACAGCTGGTTAACCATGCCTGCCATTTTTCAATATAATCAGTTCTCGGTGTCAGTGGTAGCGGCGGTGCAATGGCTGGCGCATCGAGTAGCTCGACTGCGACTGGTAAATCATTGACAATAAATGTCAGGTCGTAATCTTCACTATTGGGTGCGGCATTTGCATCACTGTGTACGGTATGACAGTAGCCCATGCGCTCGAGTATCGGCGCAAGCTTTTTGCCAGCCCAGTAGTCAACAACCATGCCGGCATCGTTAAGCCATGGTAAATAGCGCAAATAGGTGAGTTCATCGCCTAAACCCATATCGCGTTTAATCAATACACGCGTGCCTTTGTGCTCAGGCCTAAGGCGTGGGCAGCACCAGTCATTGAGCAACTCATCACGTCTGGCCACTCTGCGTGCGGTTAAGTTTCTAAAACCTAGTCGCGCATCGCCAATTTTTAGCCGCACCAAGCCCGCATATTCAGGCGCATCAAGCCGATTAGGGGCAATTTTCATGGTGCTGTCGTAATCAGCGCAGCATTCGTGCAAGCGGTTAAGCTGCATGTAAACGGTTGCGCGCCCGTAATAAAGCCCTGATTTGTTTTGGGTGTGTTCGTTATTAATCGCTTCAGTGGCGACTTCTAACGCTTTATCCAATTGTTTTGCTGCGGATAAAGCACGAATGTAATCGCCGATAATGCGGCCTTCTAGCGGTGCAAGTTCAACTGCGCGTGCGAGCACGCTCACTGCAATGTCAATTTTTAAATCACGCATGGCTGACCAGCCGAGCAAGTGCAGTGCGTCGGGATTGTCTGGCAATAATGCAAGTGCGTTTTGTGCTGTTTTAATTGCAAGCGCTACATTATTGTTATTTAAAGCCTGCCAGCCTTCGGACAGGGCGGAGATATCAACTGCGTCTGCGGGTGTTGGGCTGGGTGAGGCTTCATGTGCAGTTTTACGCTCTGTTGGTTGGCTACTTTTTACCTGATATTTTTTTGATAATGCGTTGTGGATATCCGCAAATACTTGCGTTAAATCGCCATTTAATGCTTGTCGGTAAACAGTCGCTTGTGGATACCAAGGTGAATTACCTGTATTTACCCAGCGCCAGTCTTCGTAAGGTCGATTAACAATCGCGTGCGTAGGCAGAGATAACGCTTCGCGCAAGTGGTGGTTGGTATTGGGCACTGCGATGTACTCATCCACCAATGAAAGTAGCGCAAGCATCTCATCTAAATGATTATTCAGCCTTGAAAGGTCTAAAAAATCACGGCCTAGCGCTCTTTTAAACGCATTTTCTTCTTTTTTGTTTGGTACGCGTTGAATGCTAATCACAGTAGCATCAATTTGAGAGAGCATTTTGCCAAGCTGCGTGGTATCTATATACCGATCGCCCATGCGCACGCCAGCTTGCTGTTTGCTGCCTTGCACACCACCGCGCCAGGTGACCGCAATGTAGGGCGCAGGGCCAAACTTGGCTAATATTTTTTTTAATTTGGTTTGTAGACTGGGCTTGGCCTGCAATTGCAATGGTGGTTGTACTGGGGGTAGGCCAAGCTGCGTGGCCGCTAGTGGTAAGTCGCCTATAGCAATCCATAAGCCGTTAGCAGGGCAGTTAAACGACAAACTCACACTGGCAAATAAACCGCTATTTTCAAGTAACGCTAAAGTGGCAATGTGTGATTGCACGTGTAAGCGCCAGCCCAGTGCCTGCAGCTTTTTTGCATGGCAGAGAAAAAAAACGGTATCTCCCGGTCCTTGCTCATTTTTAAGCCATAAATCGGTAGGCGTTGCGTGGTGAAAGGCAGGGCACCGCGCCTGATTGACTAAGCTGCCTGGACGTGCAGTCAGTGCTTTTAGGCCAGTATCAAATTTTTGTAAAATCAAGTCGCAAAATGCAAGGGAGCCTTCCCACAGCACTTTACCGTTTGCGAGTTTTATGGCTTTGCGGGCTGAGGCTGCGCCTGCGTCAAAGTCTTCTAAAGCAATCTGTACTGCAGCTAACATGCCCAAGTTGGCTGAATTTTCACCATAGTGTTTAATTGCATCGGTGATAGGCGCAAGCGCGGCTTGCGGTTGGCTTGCTATCATCAGGGCTTCTGTCATGTCGCGTAAGCGGCGCTCTGTGACTTCTGCGTCCAGTGCTTTTTGCAACAAAGGCAGGGCAATATCACTACGCCCATCACGGCTGGCTAGAATGCCAAGCAAATGTGCTACATCGGGCGAGTCTGGCGCAATAGTGGCTGCTGTTTTGGCAAGCCCCATTGCATTGGTGATGTCATACTTTAAGACATATTGCCATGCATTTTCCAGCGTTTGTTTGAGTAGGTCGTCACTATGCTGCATGGTGACCGTCATCCCGCCACTCCCATAAAGCGACCAATGTATAAATGTAGCTGTTCGCCTGCAACCAATGCCGCGCCTATGCTGAGGGCAACCCCATAAGGCATGGCAATGGCACCTTCAGTGCGCAAATCCCAGCCCATGTCTTTAAAACCTGATAAATAGGCAGAGCGAGCCATAAATTTAAGGTTGTACCACAAATGCCCCAAGCCGCCGTGCTTGTAAGCCAGACCTAATGCCCATACACCGCCTACCATTGCACCCACCAATATGGTCAGCAAACCGCCTTTTATGCCTAGAAATAACCCTAACACGGCGATAAGTTTTACATCACCAGCCCCTACCTGCTTGAGCTTATAAGGCGCATATAAAATCAAGCCGCAAATAATGGCGCCACCTATAGAAAACAGCAGCCCCTTGCCAACATAGCTGAATGGCACAAACACCAACATCAGTGCAAAAATGCAGCAAAAATATACAACAGCGGTTAATAGAAATTTATTGGGAATTCTGCGATATTTAAAGTCATACACACTGACCAGCGCACATAACACTAACACCCCAACCAAGAGGGCCATGATAAAAACAGTAGGTTGCATAGATAACCAGACCTGAAAGTTAAAACACAAAAACTAAAATGCCGCCAACGTATGACCATTGGCGGCAGTTTAACTACTAACCTAGGTTAGAAATTAGTCACCAATCAGGTTAGCTTCGCCACCCAATGTGGTAGCCATGTTACCTGATGCCAAGTGCTCTGTAGTATCAAAGATTGCACCGTCAGCACCGCCAGTCAATTGTGTCAAACCGTCAGCTTCTAAACGAACGATTTGTTGTGAACCTTCTTCACCTGTTTCGCCACCTGGCAAGTGGTTCGCCATCCAAGCATACAGATCAGCAGTTTTGTCACCCAGTTGTACTACAGCGATGTATGAAACAGCAGCTACAGCACCTAGAGTAACGCCGTACTCAACCATTGATTGACCTTCTTCATCTTGCAAGAAATTTTTGATAGACATGTGTTTATCCTTAAGTTTAATTAAATTAAAAAAATAAAATATCAAGTAACACAGCATGCGCTTAAAACTAGGCTTTTTAATTGCAACTGCATTTGCCCAAAAAAGTTACCAACATTACATTGGCAATCAGGGAGGATTTTGAGCATTCCCGACACACGTCTAACTGTTTGCTAGCACTCACCCCTTGTGTGTACAGCGATATAAGCAACGGCTGTGCCAACTTGTTAAACTGCAAAATAACTAACTGTTTTTATAGAATTATTTTTTTAAATGGTTAAAAATATCAGGCATATTATTTGAAACAGCTTGGTTGCAATTGGTTACAATTGGTTGCAAATTAGCATTTGCAACCACCATTTTGGTTGTTATTAACCAAATGATACTGGTGGCGAGAGGCGTTTAATGGATTAATGTGGGTGGTGGTTGAGTTAAGCAGTATGTGGTTTCAGTTGGGCTGGTTTAAATTAGCGCGGTTTTAATGCGTTTGGGTTTAATGCGTCTGGTTCTGGTTCATTGGATAAGCCCTTAGTTAAGCTTGGGTTTGATTGGATATTCAATGTATTGAGTGCATCAGCAA
Source organism: Methylotenera sp. (assembly GCA_028688575.1). Classification (GTDB taxonomy): domain Bacteria; phylum Pseudomonadota; class Gammaproteobacteria; order Burkholderiales; family Methylophilaceae; genus Methylotenera. The sequence continues at coordinate 5,271 of JAQTXW010000051.1, forward strand.
TGGGGATGAAAAAATTAATGCCCTGCGGAATGTTTTTAATCACCAGCCCAGACACTGCAATCCCCACCAGATTGCCTTCGTCATCAACCAAAGGCCCTCCGCTATTGCCAGGACGGATGTTGACGTCACTTTGAATCAGCGATTTTTCGTCTTTTTGCCGCATGCCGCTGATAACGCCTTTGCTGATGCTTGCGCTGTATATTTCATTGATGGGGCTGCCAATGGCATAAACGTCTTGGCCTATAACGGGGGTACGTTTGCTGACATGAAAATATTTTGGAAAGCTGGCATCCAGCTGGATTAGTGCAACATCTCTATCGAGATCTGCATGGATGACCTTGCCTGAAAGCTGAATGCCATTGGTGAATTTCACTTGCACTGTATCTAGCGCATTGACGACATGTTTGTTGCTGAGCATGAGGTTTTCAGAAATCAAAAAACCGCTGCCATGCCCGCTGCCGTTTAGAATGGTGGCTACAGCATTTCCCCACTCAGCAGGGTTGCTGCCTATCTTTTTGAGTGGGTCAGGGTTGAGTGTGAGGGGTTCTCCCGCTTTAATGTCGGAATTTTTTACCGATTTCCCGGCGACTGCGATCATGGTCTGAAATTTTTCATCCGCGAGTAGCTGTTGTGCCGCTTGTGAAAATGCCTCGACTACACTCATGGCATCGCCGCCTACGAATGAGCGCTCAACACTGCCTGTGCCTTCGGTGGTGTTGCTGTAAACCACGGTTTTATCCAGTTTGGAGTAAGCATGCCATTCAATTTTGACATAAGCCTCGCCTTTGGAGGTGTTGCTGCTGCTTAAAAAAGTGCTGTCATAACAGACATTGGCTTTAAGTGTCTGGATGTTGGCCGCGATTAGAATTTCTGGTTTTGAGGTGCTGCTGTCACCAAATAGTGCATTGGCATCTTTCGCTACTTTATAGCCTGCTTCTGCAACTTCTGCATGGAATGCCTCGGTGAAGTCTTCTGCATCCAGGGTGAACTTGCCACCTTTCCACGTCAGGTTTTCTTTAGGTAAACAAAACATGCCCGTGTGCAAGGCGCCAATATGCTCGCCTTTTTTAAGTTTGATATTAATCTTGGAAAATAAAATTGGTTTGCTGTTTTCTAGGAACTTGGCGGTAGGGTGCTGAGGTATGGTGATAGGCGTAATCAGTGCCTTGCTCGCACATGCTGTGAGTAACACGCCAGTTATACTAAATATGATTATGCGGCAGCAGTGCTTTGTTAAACGCTGGGTGTTGGGTAAATGAAGAGGTGGCGTGTGAGTGAGGTGAATGCTGTTGCTCATGGGTTTCTCTGGGTGAATACTCAATGTTAGTGGAAATTATAAATTTTTATTATCTTGCAAAATATTAGGCCAAATTAAAATTTCTTGCACCACATTGAATAAATGACTGCTATAAATACCAGTTTGCCTAGACGCTGGCTTTCGCCAGATTGGCGGTTTGTCGATATTTGTTAAATTGAACCGCCCCATTCTTTAGTTTTGTGAAAAGCGTTTGGTGAGTGTTCAGGTGGTGTAGCGATTAATGATTTAAAGATACGAACACACTAAGTTTTAAGATAGCTTGTACGATACACTGAATTGGTAGCATAATGTGTTGAAATTTAGACAGCTTAAGGTAATCACATGAGTGATGATGTAATACCTCAATTAGAAACCGAAGGTGTAGCAGACTCTCTGCTGGAGAGTCTGGTTTTGGTGTGCAGGTTGCATGGTCTGGCGACTACGCGCGATGCGCTGGTGGCTGGTTTGCCTTTGCGAGATGCCAAGATGACGCCCACACTGGTTAAACGTGCCGCAGAGCGCGTCAATCTTGCGACCAGTATTTTTAAAAAGCCACTCAATAAAGTCAGGCAGGAATTTTTGCCAGCCATATTGCTGCTCAAGGACGACGAAGCCTGCGTTTTGACGCGGCTGGATCAGGAGAAAAAGCAGGCGACGGTGATTTTTCCTGAGTTGGGTGATGCCGAGGTGGTGGTTCCCCTTGATGAGTTGGATGCAAGAAGTGCGGGTTATTTAATCGTTGCTAAAGTGAAGTTCTCTTTTGACCAGCGCGCGCCCGGCGTGGGCAAGGTGAAGGTGCGCCACTGGTTTTGGGGTTCTTTGGCTGAAAACAGCCGCATTTACCGTGACATTATGGTCGCCGCCTTTGTGGTGAATGTATTTGCACTTGCCATGCCGCTATTTACCATGAATGTGTATGACCGCGTGCTGCCTAATCAGGCCACAGAAACCTTATGGGTGATGGCGGTTGGCATTTCACTGATTTTTATGGGGGATTTGGTATTACGCACCATGCGTGCGTATTTTTTAGACTGGGCAAGCACGCGCATCGATGTAAAACTAACCGCGCGCATCATGGAGCAGGTGCTTGGCATCCGTTTGGAAAAAAGGCCGAGTTCTGTCGGGTCGTTCGCTTCAAATCTACGTTCTTTTGAAACTGTACGAGATTTTATTACCTCCGCGACGATTACCACTTTGATTGATATCCCATTCGGTTTAATCTTTGTTGGTGTCATGGCATGGATCGCGCTGCCGATGATTATTCCTGTATTGCTGGGCGCGGTGGTGATTTTGATTTATGCGTTCAGCGTGCAAACCAAGATGCATGATTTGTCTGAAACCATGTACCGCGCCAGCGCAATTAGAAATTCGACCTTAATTGAGAGTCTGGTCGGGCTGGAAACCGTAAAATCACTGGGCATAGAAGGTAAAATGCAGCGTAAATGGGAGCATAGCGCCCATTATCTGACTGAGGTATCCAGTAAGTTGCGTTTGCTTTCGACCTCGATTAACAATGGCTCTACGACGATACAGCAATTAATTACTGTGAGCCTGGTGATTCTGGGGGTTTATCTGGTCATTAACGGCGAGCTGACCATGGGCGGGCTGATTGCTTGCACCATGCTGGCCTCGCGTGCTTTGGTGCCCGTGGCGCAAACCGCTGGTTTGCTCACGCAATATCATCATGCGGCAACCTCATTAACTTCGCTGGATGAAATCATGCAGCGTCCTGTAGAGCGGCCTGCGGATAATAAATTTTTATCAAGGCCAGCGTTTAACGGTGACATTGAGTTTAGAGAGGTTTCTTTTAGTTATCCAGATACGAATGAAAACGCCCTGACCAATGTGTCTTTTAAAATCAAGGCAGGTGAGCATGTGGCGATACTGGGTCGCATGGGTTCGGGTAAGTCAACCATACATAAGCTGATTTTAGGCTTGTATCAGCCCACTTCGGGTGCAATCTTGATTGATGGCGTAGATTCGCGTCAGATTGACCCCGCAGAGCTCAGACGCAGCATTGGTTATGTGCAGCAAGAAACTCAGCTTTTTTATGGTTCAATTCGCGAAAATTTAGCCATTTCGGCGTCGCTCGCGGATGATGCGTCGGTAGTTGCCGCCGCGCGCATCGGCGGGATAGATGAATTTATTAATGCACATCCCAAAGGCTACGATTTGCTGGTGGGTGAGCGGGGTGAAACGCTTTCTGGCGGTCAGCGGCAGGGTGTGGGCATTGCGCGTGCCTTTATTAACCAGCCTGCAATCGTATTGCTGGATGAGCCTACCAGTGCGATGGATCACTCTGGTGAGGATGCAATTAAACGCCGTTTAGCGGAGGCGACTCAGGCCAGAACATTGGTGTTGATATCGCACCGTTCAGCGTTATATGAGCTGGTTAACCGAATTATCGTCATAGACTCTGGCAGAATCGTGGCAGATGGTCCTAAAGAGCAAGTCACGGATGCTTTAAGAAACGGCAAAATAGGTAAAGCGCTATGAGTGAAGAGTTATTCAAAAAGCTGGGCACAATTAACCATTTTCTTAAAAGCCAGACTTGGCTCACCAAACCCATTTATTATTTTTTAGATAAATGGGCTCCGAATGAAACCCGAGAAGATCTGCTGTGGCATGAAGAGGCCGATTTGGTGATGTTGGAGCAAACGCCTTTGAAAGCACGCGTGTTGTTATATACCGTTGCCGCTGTTTTGATTTTATTGATTGTATGGGCTTGGTTTGCCAAGGTAGATGAGGTGGTGCGTGGAGATGGGCGTGTGATTCCCTCCAAGCAGGTGCAGGTGATTCAGTCACTCGACGGTGGCATCGTGTCAGAAATCTTAGTCAGTGAAGGGCAAACCGTGGCAGTAGGCACCCCGTTGATTCGTATTGATGAAACGCGTGCCGTTGCTTCGTTAAGAGAAAATCAGTCACAATATCTGGCGTTTTTGGCGAAGCAGTCGCGCTTAAAAGCGTTGGCGGATGATACGCCGTTTAGCCCGCCAGTGGAAGTGCGTGAAGGGGTGCCTGAAACCTATGACCAGGAATTTGCTTTATATAGCTCAAGCAAAATGGAGCTGCAGTCAGCGATTGATATTGCACGCGATCAAGTGGTGCAGCGTGAAAAAGAACTGTTAGAAGTGCAGTTTCGTAAAGAAATCGCAGAAAAAAATTATGAATCTGCCAATAAAGAACTGGCGGCAAATAAGCCCTTGCTTGCAAGTGGCGCTGTTTCTGAAATTGATATTTTAAAGTTGGAGCGTGAGGCCACCAGAGCAAGAGGTGAGATTGATCAGGCAAGGGCGCAGATTGCGCGGATTCAGAGTTCCATTGGCGAGGCGCGCCGAAAAGTCTCTGAAGTGCAGCAGAATTTTAAAAGCAAGGTGCGTACGGAGCTGAATGACATCACGGCGCGCTTGAATAGTGTGTCGGAAGTGAGTGTTTCTCTAAAAGATAAAGTCGAGCACTCAACGTTGAAGTCCCCCGTAAATGGGCAGGTTAGCCGTTTGTTTTTTAACACGGTGGGCGGGGTGATACAGCCTGGTAAAGAAGTGCTGGAAGTGGTGCCCACCGATGATGCACTCATTCTGGAAACAAAAATTCAGATTAGAGATATTGCATTTATCCGACTATTGCAGCCAGCCGTTGTAAAGTTATCTGCCTATGACTATACGGTTTATGGTACTTTAGATGCGATAGTGGAGCATATCTCACCAGACTCTATTGTGGACGATAAAGGCAATGCCTATTATATTGTGCGGGTGCGTACACTGAAATCCAACTTGGGTAAAGGCTTGCCCATCATTCCTGGCATGGTAGCGCAGGTGGATATTATGACTGGTAAGAAAACGATTATTTCCTATTTATTAAAACCCGTATTAAAGGCTAAAGCCTACGCTTTTAGCGAAAGATAAATGCAAGATATTTTTGTTAGTACATTAGCAGCACACCTGAATAGCTGGTCAGAGGCTTTTCCTGAATCTCAATTAGTGGCAGATATTGCCGCTATTGCAGTTGGGCCTGATTCTTCAGATGCGGGGAATCAGTCAACCCCCACTTTTTGGCTACACATGAATGAAGACCGCCAGCAGTGGATGACCAATACCATTGCAGCGATCGGTCAGCATTGTGCCAATGCAAAAATTGTAGTGCTGGCCAATGTGCCTAACCATGCAGAATCCTTGCATGCTTTAAGTTTGGGCGCTGTTGGCTATGCCCATGCCTATGTTGCACCAGAAGTGTTGAAAGAAATTAAAACAGTGATCAGCCATGGCGGGCTTTGGTTAGGCCAGCAGTTATTACAGCACTTGATTGAAACTTCAACTAAAGTGGCTGGCAACAAACCTGAGCGAGTAGATGCTTTGCTGGCACAGTTGACCCGGCGCGAAAGAGAAGTGGCGGTTGAAGCCGCAAAAGGGCTGAGCAATAAAGAAATTGCAAGAATACTGAATATTACTGAACGCACGGTCAAGGCGCATCTGGCTGCAACATTCGAGCGTTTAGGCGCTAAAGACAGATTGCAGCTGGCTTTGATGCTTAATCGATATCAGCCAGGCTTGTTCTAGCGGCCTCATTGGCTGGCTGGCTAACCTCGTTGATTGTCTAATCTTGTTGGTTTAATGGGTTTCTTAATTCATTTTAATCGCAGGCCCTGTCATCCCATCTACCCCTAACAGTCTTAGGGCATTTATTTCATGCTCATTTTGCACGCCTTCAGCAATGGCGATTAAGCCAATCGAGTGTGCAATCATGCAGATGCCTCTTAAGAGCGTTTTGTTGGCTTCATTTGTGTTGATTTCTCGTATCACCGATGCATCAATTTTAAGGTAATCCAGACCAACATCATGCAGCTCGCCTAAGCGAGAGATACGCGAGCCTACGTGTTCAATCCCCACTTTGCAGCCGAGTGCTTTTATTTGGAGGCAGAAAATTTTAAACGCGGATAAATGATCAAAAGCACTTTGTTCAGGAATCTCAAAGTACAATTTTACCGCAATTTGCGGGTTGTTTTTAATGAGCGTTAATGCATGGTCTACAAAGCTCAAGTCGCAGATTGAGCTGGCTGAAAGATTGATGCCTATGGGCTTTGCACCTTTAGTCAGTGCGTCAATGGCGGTTTCTAAAACTAAACTATCCAGGCGCTGCATCAGGTTAAGCTGCATTGCCCATGTGATAAATTCACCTGCACAAAACCATTTGCCATCAGGCGTGAATTGCAGTCTGACTGGGGATTCAAAATGGATGAGTTTGCCGAGTTGATTCATCACAGGGTAGCTCTCAAGCCTGATTCTTTTGCTATCTAATGCAGAGGTGAGTAATACCTCCCATTCTTTCAGGTCGTTGTTCTGCTGTTGATTTATTTCAGTGGCATTGATGACATGCACTTGGTCATCATCACTTGCTTTTAAATTATCCAGCACATGATCAGCTGACTGAATGAAGGTTTTTGTGTTGTCTGATTTTTGAATGCGTGCGGCAATCACAAGATAGTGCGCTGTAAGGTCAGGGTGGTCAACGTTACTGGCAATGTTCAGTATGTGTTTGATTTTACTGCCCAAGGTATAGCTATCGGCAGCGCTGGATGAAAACACCGCAAAATCAGCACCGCTTAATCTGCCAGCAAATAGTTCTGGGTGATGCGTGCATTCATTTAAAAGGGCGTCCCCCACATTTTTAAGCAGGTTATTGGTTGCCTGATACCCCAGTTTTTGGTCAATTTCAGCAATGTTGTGCAGTCTTGCAATAATCAAGTTGCCTGCATGAAAATATTCTTCATGGCTAATGGTGGCATCGGCTTTATTCGTAAAGTGGTCATAATTCATGAGCCCGGTGATGTGGTCGTAGTTGCTGTCCAGGCTTAGTTGGTTCAGTCTTGCGGATTCCTCACTCAGTGTTTTTTTAACTTGTGTGGAAAGCGTGTTCATGGCATGGGCTACCGCTTTAAACTCTTTGGTTTTTGGCACGTCTATCATCACAAAGCGGTTGCTGCCTATGGCTTCTGCCTGCGCAACCACATGGTCGAGCGGGCTAAGGATTTTTTTCAGTAATTTTTCGCCCAAGTAGCAGCTGACCAGGCCGATGAGTAATGCCCAAAGTGCAATGGCGATTGTTGAATCCCAAAGTTTATCGTAGGCAAAGTTCTCATCACTTTCTAGTTTAATGGTGCCGAATTGTGACCATCCGTCTTGAATTTCAGCACTGCCAGGATTAAGCTCAATTGAAACAAGATTGGTAAACCAGGCGGGTGCTTTAGTCGTGCTTCTTGTATTGATACGCTCACTTATTATTTCTCTCTCAGGGCTGATTAAGCCGATGTAACGATAGTGTCCAGTGTCAAACTGCGCTGAGAGCAGCAAATCCAATGTGACAGGATCTTTGGGTAATTGCGTCATTAACAGTGCAAGCGTCATGGCATTGTCATCATTTTTTAATTGCAATTGCTGTTCTATCGAGTGCTTGCCAGCGAGCGTGCTTAATATAAAGCTGCCACCTGTCGCCAGCGTAATCAGCAGAATAATGGCTAGCCATAATTGTTTGATGAGAGACATAATTTTTTCCTTGCTTTCGATTATTCTATTCCATCGGCGCGCATGCGGTTAAGCACATCGCGCCATCTTGATAAATGCGTTTGTGAATCAGCTTTTGGTTTGGTGCTATTGCCTACCCAAAGTCCTTGGTCGTTAAAACTAAATATGGGAGATAAATCTTTTCTGCTGGAAGCAGAGGATATATTAGGCACCAGGTTGTCTAAAATTAAAGGTTCTGCATTAGGGGTGCTGTAATAGCTGAGCACCATATGTGCACGCACGGTTAATTGACCTTGATACATGTATTTGGCTTTTACATAAGTGAGCCTGAGTTTTTCGTTCGCAATCCCTAATGATTTTAAGAACATGTATTTTGCGATACTGTAATCTTCACAGTCACCAGCCTGAATGCCGAGGGCTTCGAGAGGTGTTGCCCAATAGTCAGTTTTCCCCCAGATATTCACGTCATCAGTAAACATGATCTTTTGATTAAAAAAAAGATTAATCTGCGCGAGTTTCTCGGCCTCAGAGGCGGATTTTAAACCTGAAATCAACTGCTCTAGCTGACGGATATCCTGATAGGTTTCATCGCCATATCTTTGTTTTGCGATGGTCGCCAGCTTATTAAAATCAGTGTCTGCTGCCAACGGGTAACCAAAGCACATAAGTATCGCCATGCCAACAGCAACAACGCTTAATCGCATGTGAGTGATGTTCAATGATGTGCTGTTTTTAAATGGCACTAGAGCCTCGATAATCGTTGTGGCTATATTGTAAAGTTAAATCATACCTTAACTGATGCAAGTAATTTTAAATTTAAAATATGAGCTATGTGTATACGTTTTTATTAGCGATATTGGCCATTAGTACAATATATTTCTAGCAATTAAAGGTGTTTAATGCAACCGTGGTAAAGCTATCACAACACTAAACAGTATAAGGATATTGAAATGGCACTTATTGGCAAAATCGTCGCAATGACAGGTACAGGGTTACTTATTTCAAATAATGGTAATTCACGTGATTTGCGAGTGGGTGACAATATTCAAAGCGCGGATACCATCAAAACGCTTAAAGGCGTTGAGGTGGATATGGAGTTGGCGAATGGTCGTATGATACATATCGGCGCGGAGCAACTGGTTGCTTTTGATGATGCCATCGTTGATGTGTATGTGCCAGATGCCTCCGATAGTGCAATTGATAGCGCCACAATCGATACCGTGATTCAAGCGATTGAAGAGGGTAGAGACATTAATGATGTGTTGGAAGATACCGCTGCGGGTATCGGTGGCGCATCAAGCTATGGTTTTAGTTTTGTTGATTTGCTAAGAATTAACGATGATTTAAACAACTTTAGATTTGTGTTCGATTCAAGCAGTACTGGCAGAATTGAAGCGGTGCCCGCTGTTGCAATTACTGAAGAGCCTCTGGCCGTAGAAGCTGCTGTTTTAACACCGACAAGCTTGGTAAGTTTAAGCGCAACGCCTAATGTGGATGAAGGAGGCTCGATTGTTTATACCGTCACCTTATCTAACCCAGTGCACACCAGCCCAATTGACATTACCCTAAGCAACAGCCTGGTAATCAGTATCCCAGTAGGCAGTGCAACTGGCAGCCTCAGTGTTGCCGCGCCTGCGGATGATGTATATCTAGATGCAAGCAGCATCAGCGTGAGCGTGACCGATGCTGTCGGAGGTGGTATTGCACTCAATATCAACCCTGCATCAGCCGTAACAGTGGTGGATGACACAATCGACAGCACCACCGTCACCTTAAGCTCAGTCACCAACGGTACTGCCATTACCGAAGGCGGCAGCATCATCTACACTGCCAGTGTCGGCAGCCCAGTAACAGGCACACCACTCGTGGTGAACTTAAGCAACGGCGCCAGCATCACCATCCCAGTGGGTGCATCCAGCGCCGACAGCAATCCAGTGGCGGTACGTACTGATGACGCCTATGTGCAAGGCACAGACAATCTAAGCGTCACCATCACAGGCACCACGGGTGCTAACTATGAAGCCGTGACTACCACAGGCACCGTCACCAACACCGTGGTCGATGACGCGGACAGCACCACCGTCACCTTAAGCTCAGTCACCAACGGTACTGCCATTACCGAAGGCGGCAGCATCATCTACACTGCCAGTGTCGGCAGCCCAGTAACAGGCACACCACTCGTGGTGAACTTAAGCA
>JAQTXW010000051.1:15381-16513 GCA_028688575.1 Methylotenera sp.
ACGGTCAGACCATCACCATCCCAGTGGGCAGCAGCAGTGCTGACAGTGCTGCCTTCAATGTGCGTTCTGACGACGAGTTTATCAATGGCACAGACAATCTAAGCGTCACCATCACAGGCACCACGGGTGCTAACTATGAAGCCGTGACTACCACAGGCACCGTCACCAACACAGTCATAGATGATGCTGACCCTACTATTGTTTTTATTGAAGGTGTTGCTAGTGTGGTTGAAGGTGCCCCTGCCAATTACACCGTAAGCTTGCTAGATGCCAAAGAGCACACCACGGATGTCATCGTAACGCTCGCATACAGTGGCACAGCGATTAACGGCGTTGATTTCAATGGTACAACTACCGTCACTATTCTGGCAGGAAATGATACTGGCTTCCTGAATATCTCGACCATTGATGATGTGCTGGCAGAAGGTGTCGAAAGCTTCACAATTACGATTGTTTCAGCAGTGGGTGGCAATTACGAAAATCTCGTTATCAGCCCAACCCAAGGATCAATTACTACCAGCATTATCGATAATGACCCTATCCCTACAATTTCTCATATAGAACCTGGTGCGATTGGTCCAGGTGATGATGCAGTAGATGAGGGCGTTAATCTGGTTTACAGCGTAAGTGTTGCTGGTGTTTCTGTCAACCCGACCAGCTTTGCGTTTACGCTAGGCGGCGGCAGCGCCACTGCTGGCAGCGACTACACCAGCAGCCCGGTCTTTAGCGCAGGCGTCACCGACAACGGCGACGGCACCATCACACTCGCCCCCGGCGTCACCAGCTTCACGGTGACGGTACCGACCCTGACCGACAGCGTGGCAGGCGAACCGATAGAAACGGTACCACTCACCATAGGCGGCGTCACTGGCACCGGCGGCATCATTGACACCACAGGCACGCCTACCATCAACACGGTAGAACCTGGCACCCCAGGCATTGCTGACAACAATGTCAACGAAGGCATCAACCTGGTGTACAACGTCACGGTGAACGGCACCAGCCTCAACCCGACCAGCTTTGCGTTTACGCTAGGCGGCGGCAGCGCCACTGCTGGCAGCGACTACACCAGCAGCCCGGTCTTTAGCGCAGGCGTCACCGACAACGGCGACGGCACCATCACACTCGCCCC
>JAQTXW010000051.1:16613-17273 GCA_028688575.1 Methylotenera sp.
TCACGGTGACGGTACCGACCCTGACCGACAGCGTGGCAGGCGAACCGATAGAAACGGTACCACTCACCATAGGCGGCGTCACTGGCACCGGCGGCATCATTGACACCACAGGCACGCCTACCATCAATATTGTTGGTACAGACGCTGTTGAGGGCAATCCGTTGAGTTTTGCTGTAACGCTCAGCAACCCAAGTGCAATAGACGTTGTTTACCCTTATGAATTGACGGGTAGTGCAGATGCAGCTGATGTTGGCATGCCGACTTTTACTAATGGGGTGATATTTGATGCTGAGATTGGCACAATTACTATTCCTGCTGGTGTGACTAGTTTTACGATTGTTTATCCTACTGTTGATGATAGTGTTTTTGAGGGTAATGAAACGGTAGTGGTTAATATTGGTAGTGCTACTGGTAGTGCAAATATTCTGGATAATGATAGTGCACCGATTGTTAATGCTATTTCAGTTGCATCTGCAGATGAAGGTACTGCATTAGTGCACACGGTTACATTGAGTAATGCTTCTACTCAGGACTCAACTTTTGCTTATAGCTTAACTGGAGCTACTGCAACTGCTGGTGTTGATTTTGATTCAACGCCAATATTCAGTGATGGGGTAACGTTGAGTGGTGGTTTTGTTACTGTGCCAGCTGGGGTGACCA
>JAQTXW010000052.1 GCA_028688575.1 Methylotenera sp.
CTGCAACACAAAAAGCCATTGCAGATTGCGACATTGTGGTGATTCCAACACTGGACTCTGATTTTAAAAATGCCAAAAGCCCTAACCGACTGCTCGAGCCATTGTGGTGTGGTCGCTTTGTGGTCGCCGGGCAGCACCCTGCATATATGCCATTTAAAACACTAGCCTGGGTAAGCTCAAATTTAATTGAAGGGATTGACTGGGCAGTCAATCATGCAAGTGAGGTTAAAACACGCATTCAGTTAGCGCAAGATGAAATAGCGGCAAAATATGCGATTGATACGATTAGCCAACAATGGCATACCCTGCTTAAAGCGCCTGCCGAGCAGGCCGTCAGCAGTCTCACGCCAATAAAATCAGCCTCAGACCAACCAGCAGAAGCCCAAGACCCAACGCAAAGCCTGATGGCTAATCCATGGTTTGATTTAAACTGGTATCAGCATCATTACGGGCTAGCGAATGAAAAAGTAGCCATTGAGCACTTTTTAGCACAGCCGCAACTCGTGGATGCCTCACCCATCTTTCAATCAAAAGAAGTCGCGCGCTATTTAAATATCACCAACACACAAAAAGCACACGATGTGCTCGCAAAATTCAGCACCATTTATCCTGTGAACAAGGACTTTGTTCAACCAAAATCCATAGCGGTATTTACTGCAATTTTTGGCGGATATGATTTACCGCCAAAAGTTGAAAAACCAGACCCGAACATTGATTACATATTATTCACAGATGAACCCATTGAAAACTTACCCTCCCCTTGGCAATTAAGGTTAATGCCAAGAATATTTGATGACCCGCAAGTGGATGCTAGGCGGGTAAAAGTGCTGTCTCATTTATTTTTACCAGACTATCAGGCATCGGTATGGATTGATGGCAACATGTCATTAAAATGTTTAAGTGCTGATTATGTGTTACGCATCTTAAGCGCTGGCGAAATAGCCGTTTGCAGGCATCAATTTAGAAACTGCATTTATGATGAAGCTGTACAAATTTTAAAAACAGGCAAAGATGCCCCTGCACCTGTCATGAAGCAGATTCGTTATTATGAGTCACTCACCTACCCTAAGCAATTTGGCTTGCATGCAACTGGTTTTATGGTGAGGGATCACCGAAGTGCGATGGTTAAAAAACATAATGCACGCTGGTGGGAGGTTTTAAGTGAACACTCCAAACGAGATCAGCTTGGCTTTGACTTTGTGCGCTGGGAACTTGCCACACCCGTTTTATCGATGCCCATCAATTTAAGAGAGAATAATTTATTCCAATGGGGCAATGACGCTAGCCGAGGGCACAAAGGCCAAATAAGGCGTAACGATGAATCTATTGGTCGCGCATTTAATCTAAATGTATTTAATAAGCTTGATAAAAATCATTTAAATTACAGTGCAACTTTTGACAGATGGCCACGCAGCTTTTTATTGCAGTTATTTGATTTAAACGTAAACCTGGCGCAATGCCAATTGGCAATTCCTGAAAGCGTACTTTATTTTAGCGGGATGCAAAACACCCCTTTATCAATACCAGACCCAAGAAAAGGGCACACGCAAGCGCTATTTTTAGCATCCATTGCCGAATCAAAGCGCATTTTGTTTATTGGTCTTCAAAGTCACAATCAATTATTGGCTTTGAATTTTAGCGGCGCCCACTGCACGCAGGCGCTACCTAATGATGATGCGCTTAGCCTCAGCGCAGACCAATGGTTTAAAAAAGTTCACCCATCGCGTTACGCTTCACATATAGGCGCTATTGAGAATGTTGATTTAGCGTCATTTGATACAGTAGTTGTTGATGGCGGCGCCGATGTTTCTAAAGTGATGTCTATCGTCAAGCAACAAGCCACCAAAGGCTCTAGATTGATCTGCTTAACAGAGCCGTCCGTGGTGCTTGAAAATGAGCTTGATATTTTTAGAGGCCTTTCTGATCAAAGCATTCGTGCGTTTATTCTAAATTAGCGGTATTTTGCTTTTAGCTTTTTAATCATTAAAAATTGTATTTATGAAAATCACCATCGCAGGTACTGGCTACGTAGGGCTATCGATTGCGGTTTTGCTAGCGCAGCATCATGATGTCATCGCGCTTGATGTGATGCCTGAAAAAGTGGCACTGCTTAACCAAAAAAAATCGCCTATTCACGACCCGGAAATTGAAACATTTCTTGCACATAAGCCATTAAACTTTACTGCGACACTAGATAAAAAGATCGCCTACCAACATGCAGACTATGTGGTCATTGCCACCCCAACAGATTACGACCCTGTCAGCAATTACTTCAATACACAGTCGGTAGAGTCTGTTATTCAGGATGTACTAGCGATTAACCCCAATGCGGTGATGATGATTAAATCAACCGTGCCTGTTGGGTTTACCCAGCGCGTTAAACATCAATACCAATGCGACAACATTATTTTCTCACCTGAATTTTTGCGTGAAGGCAAAGCGCTGCATGACAATTTGCACCCTGCTCGGATTGTAATTGGTGAGCGCTCTGCAAGGGCGGAGGCTTTTGCCCAACTACTGCAACAGGGTGCGATTAAACAATCCATCCCCACACTGTTTACCGATAGTGCTGAGGCAGAGGCCATTAAACTATTCTCAAATACCTATTTAGCCATGCGAGTCGCTTATTTTAATGAGTTAGATAGTTATGCGCTTACCCACAATTTAGATACACGGCAAATCATTGAAGGGGTTTGCCTTGACCCACGGATAGGCAACCACTACAACAACCCTTCTTTTGGCTATGGTGGCTATTGCCTGCCCAAAGACACCAAACAATTACTGGCTAACTTTGAAAATGTGCCACAAAGTTTGATTCGCGGCATTGTAGAGGCCAATAGCACGCGTAAAGATTTTATTGCCTTTGATGTGATTAACAAAAACCCACAAGTAGTGGGTGTGTATCGCCTGATTATGAAAGCAGGTTCAGATAATTACCGTGCCTCAAGCATACAAGGGGTGATGAAGCGTATCAAAGCACGTGGTATTCAGGTGATTGTGTACGAACCTGTGCTTACTGAAGCCGAGTTCTTTAGATCTCCCGTAGTGAATGATTTAGCGGCGTTTAAAGCGCAAGCAGATTTGATTTTAGCCAACCGCATTACCACTGATATTGAAGATGTGGCCAGCAAAGTGTACACACGCGATTTATTTGCGCAAGACTGAGCAAATTAGATATGCAAAGTAAAGTAATCAGTTGGGGAGTGGTTGCCGTTATCTTTTTGATAACGCTATTACCACGCTTACTGATTATTGGCGCACCACCCGCGACTGATGAAGGCATCTACGCTTTTAATGCCTTGATGATTCACCTCAACCCTAAACCAGGGCTACTTTTACCAGACTTTGGCACACTTAACCTTTACCCTATGCTGTTATCTTGGGTGTTTGGTGTTGAGTGGAATCATTTTATTGCATTGCGATTAGTGGATGCGGTCATTGCCTCATTGGCTGGTTTGTTGCTGTATAAGCTCATTGTCCAAGAAAGCAACAATCAATTTGCAGGCGGTTTAATTGCAATCGCAACAATTCTAACGCTTAACGACCCCGTTTTTGTCCAGTTTGGCTTCAAAAACAGTATTTTTGCAGCCTACATACCTTTGCTTATAGCGATTCTTATTGGTAGCAAGGCGCAATGCACCAATAGCGCATGGTTTGCAATTGGAATATTGATTGCAATCTCCGTTTTACTAAGAGAGCCTTTTGTCGTTTTTGCAATACTTGGCATTCTCGTCATCTATGCAAAAGCTGGCTTGAATGCAACCTTGAAATATATTTCAGGCGGGATTACCGCCGCATTGGTAGCATCAATATTGATTATTTTGCTAAGGGGTGGCATTCAATCACTGTTACCGGCCTATTTTGACGTTGCAATATTGGTTGATGCAATGGGGGTTGGTAAAAATATCCGCAGCATTGATAGCCTTTTTATTTTTTTAAAAAATGCAATTGGTTTGCTGATTTTAGTCTGTTTAGTACTCTCGTTATATTGCTTTAAAAAAATACAGGGTGAAAAACTAAGTCATCCAGGTCGTTATTTGTTTTGGGGTTTACTCGCGATTTCCCCTTTATTAGAACCCAGTTTGAAAAATGGCTTTCCGTATCATTACGCGGTTTGTTTAATTGGATTATCAGGGCTAATAGCGCTTGGCTACCGCGACGGCTTGTTACATTTTGGTACGCATACCAAACTTTTCGCTTATTTACTGATACTGCTCATAGGCATCACATTGCTTCCAAAATTTAAAAAAGTAGAAGACATCTATCAAAAATACACCAAGCATCTGACGTTCAACACGCTATTAGCAGATTGGCCTGAAAAAATCGTTAATCAAAGTAATTACCTAACAATTACACGCGCTATCAATCATCATGCAAATAAAGATGCAACTTTGAGTGTACATGGAAACTTTCTTGGGCTCATTCCACTTGCCAAATTAAAACCGCCCCACTACGCCCTCAGCAATTTGAGCTACGCTTACTTATTCAATGATAAATCCGCAACAAAGCTACATCATTTAATCACAAGCTGCCCCCCTGATATTGTAGTAATCACAAGTAGTGCTAGCAGAGATTTTTATGAAATATTCAATGTAGTGGTGGAGGACAAGCAATATAAGCCTGTTGCTTACATTCCAAAATCAAAAACTATGAACTATGGCAGTTTTGATGGCTTTGTTTTTAAACGTATGACAGATGGCGAGCCATGTGCGCTATGACAATACAACATTTTAATTTAAAACAATTCAATCTCTTACACGCATTTAAGTTTTTATGTATGGCCAGCATAATTGCCATGTTAACCTATGCTTCATCGCTTAAAATTAAAGGGCATCCATTCACTTGGGACCCTTTAGAAATTACTGTAGCGAGCTACCATTTGTGGAGTGCTGGCACAATCAGTACAGATGGGGTGAATCCCAGCAATTTTAGAGAGCCTCTTCCTATTGCGATTACAGCAGCACATATGGCGTTAATGACCCATGTGCCTAAGCATTTCCCACAAAATGATTTTGTAAAATCTGAAAATTCAAAGTTGCAAGTCAGTCAGGTCAATCTGACTTATCCTCAAGCATTACTTGCATCCAAAAGTTATTTACAACAAATCAGTTATGTGAATTTATATTATGTAGCAATCTCGCTATTGGCAATCTGGTGGCTTTCCTCTCTACTTAGTACAAGCTTCGTGATATCCATACTCGCAGTAATAAGTAGCTGGATATTTTTTTACTATAACTTTACGTATCTTTACCGCCCAATTACTGAGTTTCCTGCCTCAATGTTTATTTTGCTAGCTACAGCTGCTGCTATTAGCTTGTATCGTCGGCAATCCATTTTAATGGCTTTTTTCACTGGCGTATTCTTAGCTGGCGCAACACTCACTAAAGCGGCTGCGCTCTATGTCACGATAGTGGCGATTCCTATACTAATCTTAGGTATGCTGTATTTTAAGTTAATTAACTTAAAAAAAGCCTTACCACTATTGATGGTGCTCCTGACTGGTTATGCTATTTGCACCGCTCCGTGGATGCTCAGAAATTATTATCATTTTGGTGAATTGAATATATCTCAACGTAGCGGGAGCGTGCTTTTAGTCAGAGCATTAAAAAACCAAATGTCTAATGATGAATATAAAGGCGCTTTTTACGCGTATGCGCCTGCTTCATTTAAAGAGAAAATTTTTGAAAAAGTACTCAATTTCAAGCCAGAAGATTTAAAAGCCAGAGGCGCTTACGGCAAATTAATACGTTACCAGACGGGTGATAGTGAAGCTGTGGCATTAGGGAAGCCAGAAAATGCCATTAGCTATTTTGCAAAAATGCGCGCGATTGAAACGCAAATGCGCTATCAAATAAAGCGCAATAAACAGCCGACAACCGCACTGGACTCACAGGTTCAAGCGCAGGCAATGCAGCTAATAAAAGAAAATCTCAAAAACCACTTTGTGATGAGTGCACCATTTGCCTGGCGCCTTGTCTGGTCTTTTGGCGATGCCAACCCAAAATCTCCAGGCAATAAAAGTATCTTGATTGATGCGATCAACCTATTCTCATTTTTTGCATTACTTAGCTTACCCATGATTGCCATCATACGCAAAAAACCAGAGTGGTTTGCATTCTCAATTTTCGGGGTAGGTCTATTTTGGTTCTATGCTATTTTTAGCCATGCTATTCCTAGATACTCTGCCCCACTAATTCCTTTAGCATTATTGTCACTCCTACTTGTCATTTCCCACCTAATATCTTGCATCACAACAAGGAATAAACCATGAAATTGATTATTCAAATACCTTGCTACAACGAGGCTGAAACCTTAGCTATTACGCTGGCTGCACTCCCTAGAAAAGTGGCTGGCTTTAGCAAAGTAGAATGGTTAATTATTGATGATGGCAGCCATGACAACACGGTGCAAGTGGCAAAGGCTAATGGTGTTGATCACGTTGTTCGGCACACACGCAACCAAGGCTTGGCCAGAGGCTTTATGTCTGGTTTAGATGCTTGCTTAAACTTTGGCGCCGATGTCATTGTCAATACCGATGCTGATAATCAATATTGCGCGGATGATATTCCTGCGCTTACCTTGCCAATTTTAGAGCACAGGGCAGACATAGTGATTGGCGCCAGACCTATTGCAACCATAGCGCATTTTTCACTGGTTAAAAAACTATTGCAACGCCTCGGCAGCTGGGTGGTGAGGGTTGCCAGCAAAACCAATGTCCCCGATGCGCCTAGTGGGTTTAGAGCGTTTAGTCGCGCGGCGGCACAGCGCTTAGTTGTTTTTAGTGATTACACCTACACGCTAGAAACAATTATTCAGGCAGGGCAAAAAAACATGGCCATTACAACTGTGCCCATACGCGTCAATGGTGATTTAAGGCCTTCCAGACTGGTTAAAAGTATTCCCTCATACATTAAACGCAGTATTTTTACAATTTTTAGGATTTTTGTCATTTACCGCCCGTTTCGCTTTTTTGGCGCCATCGGCGGCAGTTTGTTTGTTATTGGTTTAGTTTTGGGCTTACGATTTGTTTGGTATTTCCTACACGGTCAGGGTGAAGGGCATATTCAATCAGTCATCCTTGCCGCACTGTTATTAGGCATGGGGTTTCAAACTGTATTGGTTGCCTTTTTGGCAGATTTATTAGCAGCCAACCGCAAGCTACTTGAAGATATACGCTTTAAAGTCAGCCAGCCTAACCATCGGCATGAAAATGCCAATATGGATGGGCGAGAGAAATAGCCTGTTATCATTTATAAGTAAAAAGGAATGATTCAATGCGTATCAAAATAGCAGGTGGGATTGAAGAAAACGGTATTGCTGTTGGCAATACTTATGATAAATACGGCTCAAAAAACCCGCTTGTTCGCTATATCATGCGAGGCTTTGCCTCTGCACTCACCACACTTGTACAACGTGCAAACCCTGGCTCAATCCATGAAATAGGCTGTGGCGAGGGCTACTGGGTGCTACATTGGAATAAACAAGGCTTATCAGCCATTGGCACTGACTTCTCTGCACAAGTCATCGAAATAGCGCGTAAAAATGCCGTACAAAGCCAAATTGCACCCACTTTATTTAACACCTTAAGTATTTATGATTTAAACGCCACCAAACACAGTGCCGATTTAATCATTTGCTGTGAAGTACTCGAGCATCTTGAAAACCCCAAAGCTGCACTTGAGGCTTTGCAACGTGTAGTGACAAAAAATTTAATCATCAGCGTGCCTCGCGAGCCCTTATGGTGTGCCTTAAATTTAGCCAGAGCTAAATACTTAAGCGATTGGGGCAATACACCAGGCCATATTCAGCACTGGTCTAAACATGGCTTTATCTCGTTAGTTTCAAATTACTTTGAAATTGTAGAAATCAAAAGCCCCCTACCTTGGACGATGTTGCTGTGCAAACCCATTTAAATCATTTCAAGCTGTTATTTGAATGGTTAGGGCGTATTCTTGCCATATTGGGCATTGCTTTTGTTGTTACAAAACTTTTTCAATACGGTGCGCAAATTCACATTGGACAATTACGGCCATTACATTACGGCATTGTTTTAGGGTTATCAATTGCATACGCCTGCGCCAATAATTTACTTGCTATGGCGTGGTTACAGGTTTTAGCACACTTTAATTTAGCGGTGCCTGCGCAATGGGCGATAAAAGCCTATGGCGTTTCGCAGTTATCCAAATATATCCCTGGGAATATTTTTCACATTGCAAGCCGGCAAGTCATCGGGCAGTTAAGTCAATTACCTGCTAAGCCGTTGATTCAATCATCTGTTTACGAGCTTATTCTGCTGGCGTTATGTGGGGTTTTATACGCCACACTCACTTTACATCGTTTTGTTGTAATCAATAACCTCGCGAGTCTTTTGTTATTTATTGTGCTGAGTATTAGCGCTTTCTTACTGGTTCGCTTGACTTTTAGCCAGGCGCTAGCTAAGGCTACCTGCTTGTATTGGCTATTTTTGGCTAGTTCCGGGCTGATTTTTGTGATGTTGTTTCATGTGTTTGCAGCCCCCGCATGGACCTTAGACTTAACATTACTGGTATTAGGCGGCTACATATTGGCTTGGCTTGCGGGCTTAGTCACGCCAGGTGCCCCCGCAGGCATTGGGGTGCGTGAAGCAGTGCTATGGATTATTTTACAAGGCACCATTCAGCAATCTGATTTACTCACAATTGTGGTGATTGGGCGCATCATTACCAGCATGGGCGATGTGCTCTTTTTTACCATCTGCACACTGGCTAAATCAACGCACTGGCGTTACGTACCATGAAAAAACTACATTTTTTGATACTCAGCATCAGCATTGTTTTGGTTACGCTGATAGCATTGCTAAAAATCAATGGCGCACCCTTGAGTGGAGATGCGCCCAATAATCTCGATTACGCATACCATTTATCACATCATGGGGTGATGGCAACCGAGCAAGATGGCAAAGTGCTAGCCACTCATAATAGAGAGCCTTTGCCCATTGCGTTTGTGGCATTTTGGATTAACTCGATACCCGCATTATCTAACGCAGAAAATTTGCAAGTATTAAACCAGCCTCAACAATTAAAACTGCTTAAATATTCAAATGTGCTATGGGTAGCAGCGTTGCTAGTGGGCGTGGTTTTACTTGTTAGAGTTGCTACGGCTGATTTTTTAAGCAATCAAATGTTGTTGATTAGCCAGTTAATCACGCTTTTTCTTGTGGCGACTATTTTCCCGATATTCAATATTGTGAATAATTTACTCACCGAGCTACACGCTGCAACATTGCTCATTTGGCTGGCATGGGCTGCAATGCTGGCAAGCAAAACACAACGCGCACGCCACTTTGTGATGGTGGGTGTATTACTTGCTGCACTTATTTTAACCAAAGCGGCCTTTGCCTACATAGGCATAGGCGCTTTAATGTTGTGGAGCATACGCGCACTTCAATTTAAGCAAAAATCGTTGTTGGCTGGCGGCTTGATTGCCTTTTTAGTTACCATCAGCTTAGTAAGCCCTTGGATCATCAGAAACTACTACCAAGTAGGCGAGTGGAGCCTGGCCGGGCGTGGACCGATTGTGCTGATTGTACGTGCCTATAAAAGCAATATGACTGATGAAGAGTTTAAAGGTGGATTTTATGCCTATGCCCCGCAATGGCTCAAACCCACATTGAGCCATTTGACAGGCTTTAGCGCAAAAGACCGTGAGCTAGGCGGGCGGCTAGAGCGATTTAGGCGCTTTCATGCACAAGATGAAGCAGCCAGAGCGCGGGGCGATGAAGCCAGCGCGGTGGGCTTTTACATGAAGGCCACCACTCATGCTAACAACATCTATCAATCGTATGCAAAACAGTATGATGACCCACAATTAGCGCGCATGTTAGCTGAACAACAAATTAAAAGCGAAGCCATCGCACGCATCAAAAATAATTTAGCGGGGCATTTAAAAACTTCTTTACTGTTTGCTTGGCGAGGTGCCTGGCCACACAACATGGTTGATGGCATTGAAATTTCCCGAAAAACCCCTGGTCTTTCCGCATGGAAATATAAAAACATTGCTTCTGCACTAGGGCTGATGAGTGTAATCGGTTTATTTTTGATCGGGCTAAACCATCGCTATAGTCACTATTTTGCAATAAGTTTATTTCCTGTTGGTATGTTTAGCTTTCACGCCTTGCTCACTCACTATATTCCAAGATATAGCTACCCCATGATTCCTATATGGCTAGTTTGTGGTGTGGTGATTTTTTCATTGATGTTGCATCACTTTTTACTAAAATTTGTAAAAAAATGAACGCTAGCAACCATGGCATACGCCAATCTAGCTCACTGAGCTATATTCCAGGCTTAGATGGCGTAAGAGCAATCGCCGTATTGGCAGTGGTATTGCATCACTACTCATCCCCTTTTAGCAAGGTATTGCTTAACCAAGGATCTGCGTGGTCAATTTATTCAGCAATGGCCAACCTTGGCTGGGTGGGAGTCGACATTTTTTTTGTGATTTCGGGCTACCTCATTACTAAAATGCTGATTAACCGCCCGATACAACGCTTATCTGACTACAAAGCATTTGTGATTAAACGCGCATGGCGCTTATTACCTGCTTATGTTTTTTGCCTGCTAGTGTTTACGACCATCGCGGTGCTATTGGTACCAACAAGTAAGGTGCTTAATAACTCGCTGCATTTATGGACCATGACCAGCAACATACAAAGTGCATTTATCCACCGCACCGCGTTAATGGATGCACATTTTAATTTAGTGCATTTTTGGTCATTAGCGCTCGAATGGCATTTTTATTTGCTGCTGCCTATTTTGATTTACTGCCTTAAATCTATCAGGCTTATCGCAATTTTATTGATTGCACTTGCTTTTTATAGCAGATACGTGCTCCAGCACTTGGGTGCTTCAGACAATGCCATTTATGCATTTACCCTATGCCGATTTGATGCCCTTGGCGTGGGGTGCCTGCTCGCAGCCTTACCAGGTTTGCACAACATAAAAAGCACTTATCAAAACCTGATATCGATTTTAGGGCTCATTATTTTTATCACCGTGATGGCATGGATTGCGCAATCGCCTATCCCCTACAAAAAAATGCCCTGGGTGCAACTTTACGGTTACAGCATCATTGCAGTATCAATAGGCATGATGTTAGTGGCGGTGATTACTGCTAAAAAACAAACCTTATTGATTCAGTGGCTAGAAAAGCCTTTGATGTTAAACATTGGCAGGGCAAGCTATAGCCTCTATATTTGGCACCTTGTGTTTTTCCCCACCATTGCCAATATTGCACTTAACAACATAAGCAGCCAGTTTTACGCCTTTTTGGCGGCTTTTTTGGCAGCCAGCATGTTGAGTGCACTACTCACATTCATTTCATTTAAATTAATTGAGTCTAAATTCTATCTGGTGAGTAGGCAGATAGGCACTCACTGACAGATTACAAGGCAAATGAAGCGTTAATTAACCAATTGTTTATACCGAGTTAGAATATGATTAAACTCATCTTTGGTCATGTTAGCTTGAGACGCCCAGCCAAGTATAGCCTGCCATAAGGTTGCTGTTGTTTGGGCTGTTTGATAATAAGTACGGTTCTCGTCATGCATAGTTCGTATTGATACGGGTTCTACATGATTCACAGTTGAGTGGAAATTACCAAAGTAGCTCATTTACTTTGAACTGACTTGCGCCATTAAATTTTGATACCTTGTGAGTATCTTACCAAAAGTATCTTGATCTAACTCTAGCTGAGACGTCCAGCCAAGAACAGCTCTCCAGAGCTTTAATGAAGTACCTGCATTTTGACTATAGGTTCGATTTTCATCATGCATGTCTCTAATTGCTACAGGCTGGGTATGATTATTACTCGGGCTTAAATTGCCAAAATAACTTAAACGTAACCAGTATTCAGTATCTTGGTGAAGTTTTAATATTGGATTGAACAAACCAGCTTTAGCAATCAAACTTCTTTTTATTGTCACGCCATCAGTATGTGGACCATCGTTACCACCAATCACAATGCTACGAAAAAGCTCCATCCCAGCATATGGGATTTTTGCATACGACAATATTTCATCTTTCTTTTCTAGTTGCTCTCTAAATGATTTTTTAATCTTGCTAAGCCTATCCATTGCATAATTAGTACTTACAAAATAACCCACAGGTTCATAAACCCCTTCAACCTTTCGGTCACGCGCGAAAGTTTCTTTGGTAAATTTAAATCGCTCTGGTAAAAAATAATCATCAGCATCTAAAAAGGCAATATATGGATAAGAGGCATGCAATATGCCCAAGTTTCTTGTAGCCCCTGCGCCATGATTTGCACGATTTTCATGCCAAATATGCTTTACTTTAGGTTCAATTGAAGCCATGTGTGCGCAAATATCAAATGCACCATCACCAAAACCATCATCAACAACAATTACTTCGGCCACTTCTTTTTGTGAAAGAGCAGATTTAATAGCCCTCTCTACATACTTCTCAGCGTTATACACAGGAATTACAACAGAAACCCTAAATTGAGACATGATGAAATCTTTCTTATGATCTACTCTTTGAAATATGTACTACTTTGCTATCAATGTTATCAAACACCACAGAAAGCACTTGCTCTATTTGTGGCTCTAACCCTGTCCACATGGGCAAACGCAATAATCGGTCTGATAAATCATTGGTATACGTCATTTCACCATAAGCGCGACCATATTTTTTACCTGCAGGTGAGCTGTGTAACGGCACGTAATGGAATACGGGGTAAATCTCCTGCTTACGCATTTGCTCTATGAGTTGAGTTCTAGCATCCAAGCTATTAAGCAATATGTAATACATATGCGCATTGTGTTGGCAATGGCTTGGAGTGATAGGCCGTGCCAGCACACCTTGGCGTTCAAGCGCATGTAACCCCCTGTGATACTGCTCCCAGATATTTAAGCGCCTTTGTGTGATATTGCCAGCCTCTTCTAACTGCGCCCATAAAAACGCAGCAATCACCTCACCTGGTAAGTATGAAGACCCAACATCTACCCAAGTGTATTTATCTACCTGCCCCCTAAAAAACTGGCTACGGTTAGTCCCTTTTTCGCGAATCATTTCAGCACGCTCAATAAAACGCGCATCGTTAATGAGCAACGCCCCACCCTCACCTGAAATGACGTTTTTAGTTTCATGAAACGAATAAGCCCCCATGTGGCCAATAGTGCCGAGTGTTTTACCTTTATATTGAGCAAACACGCCCTGCGCAGCATCCTCAATCACCAACAAATTATGGCGTTTTGCAATCTCCATAATGGTATCCATCTCACACCCCACCCCCGCATAATGCACTGGCACAATGGCTTTGGTTTTGGGCGTAATGGCAGCCTCAATTTTGCTTTCATCAATGTTCAGCGTATCTGGGCGTATATCCACAAACACTGGCACGCCGCCACGCAACACAAAAGCATTGGCAGTGGATACAAAAGTGTATGAAGGCATAATCACCTCATCCCCTGGCTGAATATCAGCGAGGATAGCCGCCATTTCTAAGGCAGCTGTACATGAGTGTGTAAGCAAGGCTTTTTGTGTGCCAGTTTCTTTTTCAAGCCAAGCATGGCACTTTTTGGTAAAAGGGCCATCGCCTGCTAACATGCCATTAAAGTGTGCTTCAGCGATATAAAATAACTCTTTGCCTGTCATGTAGGGTTTATTGAACGGGATTTTCATTTTTGACATTCCATAATCCAATGGGTATAAGGGATAAAAGTTCGGTGCTTAACCTGCCCCGTGACTTTTGAAAAAATTTTATTAGGCAATAAATAGTATTCTTCTGGGCTACGCACATTTTGCCCACGGTCGTTTTTAACCAGATATTTTGCAATCAAGTTTTGCCCATCCACCAAAGTTGGGTCAATAGTAATTAACTTACCGCCTTGCTTTAATGATGCATGCGCTAATTGCATCAGTGCAATAGCTTGTGAGTTATCTAAATGATGCAAAACGCCTACTGCAAGCACCGCATCAAAAGGCGCCAAGCTATCAATGGTGGCTTGTTCCACCAAAGCGCAGCTAAAGTTGCCACGGCTTCCATACCGAGCCTTAGCGTCATCAATATAAGTTTGGCTTAAATCAAAACCGTAATAGCTAACATCTTTAGGCAAATACTCTAAAATTCTAGCTGTGCCGCACCCAATATCTAAAACTCTAAAATGATCAGTTGGGCGAATAAAGTCAGATACCAGCTCTTGGCGAATCTGATTTGCACCCATGATATTTTGAAAAAAATCATAGATTTTTGGGCTACTAAGTACGGCTCTGATTCCATGAGTCACTTGCATAATAAATTTCTTTATTGCTCACTTTTAATGAAGCTACAGTCGATTACGGGTTGAAATATCGCTGGAATATGCTGAACCACACGATTAACTTTCAGTTTAATGACTAAACTAAGCAATCGTTTAATGAAAGGAGACCTACGCTTTGAAAACTCTTCGTCACCTATAGTTCTGTTAATCATTTCATTAAATAAATCTGTTCTTAACTTTAATGAAATAACACTGTTATTCTTAGCAAAAGACCTAAGCTTAGGTACTGTTATCCAGTTAATTGAATCCCATAACCCTTGGGGGTCTAATATGTTTTTGCAACTGTAAATACGCTTAGAAAATATCTTTTCAGTGAATGATTTTGAAATAACTGTTGGGATATTGAAATGCGGCTCATAAGGAAAAACATAATTAGGGCAAGTAAACTTATATTCCCCACCAACCTTGATTGATTGCATGACTTTAATTAAAGTAAGCTCTATGTCGTTAACGTGTTCCATCACATTCACTGAAAATGCAAAATCAAAGTAGTTTGAAATATCGAGACTCTCAGCAGATACTTCAATCAAATTTGGCATACAGCCACTAAGCCTTGCCTCACTTATGACAATTTCTCTTAATTGATTGAAATGACTAAACCCAGAACCTGTAGGCTCGAGTGCTGTTAATTTAAACCCTTCTCTTACCAGTTGTGTACTTAAAATAAGCGAGCCTGCACCTACCTCCAACACTTCGGCATTAGGCGCTAATTTATCTAGCTCTGTAGCAATATAATTTCTGCCAAACTTGGCTTCAGACGCATATAAATCGAAAATTTCAATTAAATTTGGGGCACTAGACAAAATCTTAAGCCTTAATTGCGCCAGCCAATCTTCTATCAATACCCCTGATAATTGACCATTGCTTGCGGTCATAGTCACCTCATTCCCCCTAAAGTAACCCCAATAAAAATAAAACACACAGCCAATAGTTTCATAGCAGAAATATCTTCACCCAAAAATAACCAGCTCCCCATAATGACTAATAAAAAAGTAACGCCTATATATACGGGGAACCCGATAGAAAGAGGTAGCTTTGTAACAACCAATAACCATGCAAATGAGCCCAGCAATGCGGCCAAATAAGCTGAAACTATCAAGGGATCTGAGAAATAAACCATCAGCTTATCCATCAAATTAGATTGTTGATTAAGCAAAATTGATGATGAGCGCCATTTGACTACTAATTGACTATAAGCAATTAGCATTGCAACTGGAATGATATATACAAGAAGCTTCACATTAGCTTTCTAAACTTTTTAGATAATTAAGCTCAAGTTGCAATAAACTATTTTTACGAGATTTAATTTTTTTTGCTGGAACGCCAAAATAAATTGACCACGGTTCAGTCGACTTGGTGACCATGGTCATTGCTCCAACGGAAGTACCCTCTGCCAAAACCACACCAGGCAGAATCATAGATGATGCGCCCACAATAGAATGCCTGCCAATCCTGACCTCTTTCTTTGTTTCGAATTTATATTCATCTGGCACAGTGGGGTTTGTAAGAGACTTTCCTGAGTAATCATCACTTTGGGAAAACACCTGACATGCATAGGCAAGCCCTGAGAAATCTTCAAGCACTACGCCTTTTTCACCACCAGCCACATTGCAGAAAACTGCTATGTGGACATTTCTACCAATTGTAATTTTTCCTGACAACACACAAAAATCATCGATTCTGGAGTTATCCCCTATTTCAATTTGAGCGTGGTTATAAATACTTGCCTTATCACTGATAAGAACGTTCTTACCAATTGATTTAAAGTTAAACCTTTCAAGTTGCTCTTGAGAGTAAAAAGCCATAAGAAACTACCTTTGATGCCTAATTTTTGTTAAATGTCGTTCTTCTTACAATATAAAGCGGCCTATTTTTCATCTGATCAAATGCCTTACCCAAATAAATGCCGATTACACCAAGCATAGAAATTATAATGCCGCCAATAAAGTAAATGGAAACTATCAAACTACTCCAACCTTCAACATTGGAGCCGTGAATAAGTGCACGACCTAAGATATACAGTCCATAGCTAAACGAGAGAAAGGACATCATAAAACCAAATTTAATCGCCACTCTGAGTGGTTTATCTGAAAATGCAATAATCGTTTCAGAAGCAAGTTTTAATAATTTCTTAAACGTATAACTTGATTGTCCCGCAAATCGCTCTTGGTGAATCACTTCTAAACTGGTTGTAGGAAAGCCCATCCACTGCACCAAGCCACCAAAAAACCTAAGTTGCTCACGCATTTGCTTAAAGTAATTAATTGCTTTTTTAGACATAATTCTAAAATTGCCGTGGCTACCATCATATTCAGTATCTGCAAGGTAGCTAAATACCTTATAAAAACATTTTGAAGTCAGCCTTTTTAAAAAAGCATCTTGTCTATTAGTGCGGCTTGCCAGCACTACATCGTAACCCTCTTGCGCTTTAGCATAAAGTCTGGGGATTTCTTCTGGCGCATCTTGCAAATCACAATCCATCACCACCACCCATTCACCCGTGCAGTAATCTATGCCAGCAGTAATGCCATAATGTTGCCCAAAATTGCGGCTAAACTGTATGCCTTTAACACGTGCATCTTGCTGGGTTAAGCGCTCAATCACCTGCCATGAACCATCCCCACCGCAATCTTCAACCAGAATAATTTCAAAACTTTCACTAATAGGTGCAATGGCATCTTTTAAACGCTTATAGAGCTCATCCAAGCATTTTTCAGCTTTATAAACGGGGATAACAACTGA
>JAQTXW010000087.1 GCA_028688575.1 Methylotenera sp.
TGCAAACAGCACAGGTCAATACCGTTAAAAAGCTGCACAGCATACAGCGCAGTGCTGGCAGTCACTGGGTGGGCAATGGCTTTCCTGTGCGGACTTTGTTTGCATATCCCAATTTAGGTACAGTCATTAGTCCATTTTTAATGCTGGATTATGCAGGACCTGTGACTTTTCCGCCGACTCAGGAAAAATTAGGCGTGGGCGAACATCCGCACCGTGGCTTTGAAACTGTGACCATTGTCTACAGCGGCGAAGTCACCCACCGTGACTCCGCTGGCGGAGGCGGCACAGTTGGCGAAGGCGATGTGCAATGGATGACCGCCGCATCAGGCCTGGTTCATGAAGAATTTCATAGCGCCAACTTTGCAAAACAAGGTGGAAAATTTGAAATGGTGCAACTCTGGGTAAACCTGCCAGCACAATATAAAACAGCCAGCCCACGTTACCAAAGCATCAGCCGTGAGCAAATCCCAGTCATTCAGCTTCCAAGTGACCAAGGCACTGCCCGCATCATTGCCGGCAATCTAGCCAACAGCTACGGCCCTGCAAAAACCTACACACCAATACAAGTATGGGACATGCGGCTCAACCATAAAAAAGCCCTGCAACTGCCAATTGCCGATGGGCATAACGCCATGCTGGTGGTGTTGAGTGGCACGCTACTGATTGATGGTGCACCCTTACAAACAGCGGAAGTCGCTTTATTTCACCGCGAGGGCAATATCCTTCAAATTGATTATGCCGAAAATGCGATGGTACTGTTATTGAGTGGTGAGCCAATTAACGAACCCATCGTAGGCAGCGGGCCATTCGTCATGAATACGCCTGAAGAAATCCGTCAGGCGATGACTGATTATCAACAAGGTAAAATGGGGCATCTGGCATGAGTAAAGATGCACATTTACCTGATATCGACTTGTTTATTGAAGAAGTTAAGAATGTAAGGCCACTGCAGCATGACCGTGCAGTGCACTTGTCAAAAAAACCCAAACCCATTCCTAAACAGTTTATTCGTGATGAAGCACAGGCCCTTGCTGATTCGCTATCTGATCACTATATTCCAGCGCATGAATTAGAAACGGGTGAAGAGCTATTGTACCTGCGCGAAGGTCACTCGCCCGACATTCTGAGCAAACTGCGGCGTGGCCACTGGGTGATACAGGCCGCCATTGATTTACATGGGCTGGTTTCTGATGAAGCTAGACTGTATGTTGCGACATTTCTTAACGACTGCAAAAAACGTGGGCTACGCTGTGTGCGTATTGTGCATGGCAAAGGGCTAGGCTCACGCAACCGCGAACCTGTGCTTAAACATAAATTACGTGGCTGGCTAATACAGCGCGATGAAGTCATCGCCTATGCACAGGCAAAACGCGAGGATGGTGGCAGTGGCGCGGTGATTGTGCTGATTAAAGCCACTTAATGCTTTTTCCAAGCGTCTACAAGCGTCTAATATTAAACGGGGTATTTTTAACCAAGTCAGTTGCAGGGCCCCTCTTCAAAAAAAATCTATCGTAATAACAGTGTCGGAATCTTAGCCGAACGTAGCAGATCAGATGTTTTGCTGCCAAACAACATCGTGCGCCATGGTGAGTGGCTGTAGCCTCCCATGATGAGCATATCGATTGCATGCTCTGCGATATATTGAGCAATCACATGCTCGGCATCGCCTGGAATCATTATTGCTACAGTTTCGAACCCTGCATTGGTTAACGTTGTCTTTGCCCATTCAAGGTCTTTGGTAGCCTCTTTGCGTTGTTTACCAGACATCAAAAGATGTATAGGCAAACCCTTAAATAAAACGCTGGCTGCCACCATTTCAACGCCTCTGCGTGTCACAATGCCACCATCAAATGCAATCAACACCCGCTTAGGTTCTTTGAAGTTTTCTGTAATAGTGAGAATAGGCTTTTGCAATGCACGCACAACGCGCTCTACGTTGCGACCTAAATCACGTTGCGTGACTTCAGCGGATTCACCACGGCGACCCAGCACAATTAAACGCACACCTTCTTGTTGCTCAACCAAAGTGGCTTCTAATTCGCCATAACGCTGGCGTACATCTGTTGCTTGCACACCGCCTTGAATAGCACGCTCACGCTGTGTATTAAGAAATATACGCCCGAATTCACGTGCGGCTTTAATACGCAACTCATCTTGGTCTGATAACTTAGTCAGTAAATTTTGTTCCGCATTAATGCCAATCGCACCGCTACGATCGTTGTCTTGGGCTACTTCAGGATGACGATCAATAATATGCAACAACTCTAAAGGCGCTTCCATGCGACGCGCAGCCCAAGCCGCATAATCGGTCACGTAATCAGCAAAATGTGATTGATCTAAACAAGCGAGTACTTTATTTTCGTTTTCCATCAGTATCTCCTTAATGTCCCATCAATTGTTCAACCGCTTCTGGTTTATCATGCATCGCAAAACGGTCTACCATTGTGGCACTTGCCTCATTCAAACCAATCACTTCAACTTGTGTATTTTCTCTGCGGAACTTAATCACCACCTTATCTAATGCACTCACTGCGGTCACATCCCAAAAATGCGCACGGCTCACGTCAATGCGCACTTTTTCAATCACCTCTTTGTAATCAAAGGCTGCGGCAAAGCGGTCAGCCGAGGCAAAAAACACCTGCCCTGTAATTTTATAGGTACGTACCCGCCCCTCATCTTCTGATGTTGAACCAACATGCAACACCTTGCCGATATTGTTCGCAAAAAAGAAACCAGACAGTAAAACACCCACCAACACGCCTTGCGCTAGGTCGTGCGTTGCAACCACAACCGCCACTGTTGCCAACATCACCACACTAAAGCTTCTTGGATTTGAGCGTAAGTCTTTAACTGAAGCCCAGTTAAAGGTGCCGATAGACACCATAATCATCACTGCAACCAATGCCGCCATCGGAATACGCGCCACCCAATCCCCCGCAAACACCACCATTAGCAACAAAAACAAGCCAGCCGCTAGCGTTGAAAGTCGTCCACGACCACCAGACTTCACATTAATCACAGATTGACCAATCATGGCACAACCTGCCATGCCACCAAGAAACCCAGTGGCAATATTGGCAACCCCTTGCCCCACACACTCACGGTTTTTATTACTTGAGGTATCGGTTAAGTCATCCACAATAGAAGCCGTCATCAAGGACTCCAGCAAACCAACCACAGCTAATGTGGCAGAATAAGGCAAAATAATCCGTAGCGTGTCCCAATTTAACGGAATATCTGGAATCAGAAAAATCGGCAAGCTGTCTGGCAACTCACCCATGTCGCCCACGGTACGTACATCCAGACCCATGAAAATAGCCAATGCCGTCAATACAACAATCGTCACTAAAGGTGAAGGAATTGCTCTCGTGATATAAGGAAACAAATAAATAATCCCCAGACCAGCCGCTACCATCAGGTAGGTGACCCATGTCACGTTTGTAAGCTCTGGCAATTGTGCCATAAAAATCAATATCGCCAGCGCATTCACAAACCCAACAATCACTGCCCGCCCAACAAAGCGCATTAACGACCCCAGCTTAAACCAGCCCGCAAAAATTTGCAGCACACCTGTTAATACGGTTGCTGCCAGCAAATATTGCAAACCATGCTCTTTTACCAACAGTACCATGACTAAAGCCATCGCGCCTGTTGCGGCAGAGATCATTCCTGGGCGCCCGCCTGCAAAAGCAATGACTGTTGCAATTGAAAAAGATGCGTACAGCCCTACTTTAGGGTCAACACCTGCGATAATTGAAAAGGCTATCGCCTCAGGGATAAGGGCAAGTGCTACCACCAACCCAGCTAACAGGTCACTTCTGACGTTGGAAAACCACTCCTGACGTAATGAGTTCATTGATTATTTCCGTTTTTTCTAATAAAACTGCTGATTCACAAGCACGACAGGCAATCATTTAAATTAGTCACAATTACTCAAATTTTAATAAACAAATTTGCAGCTTGAAGTTAGTCGCTTGAAGTTAGT
>JAQTXW010000088.1 GCA_028688575.1 Methylotenera sp.
CCGCCAACGATACCGCTAAAAATGACGGTATATCAAGAAATGATACGACACATCAAGAGACGTAAAAAAAGCCTAGAACGTTGAATTTACTAGGCTTTTGATACTTTTTGAAACACTAAAATGGTGGAGCAGGCGGGAATCGAACCCGCGTCCGCAAGTCCTCCACAGACAGTTCTACATACTTAGCTGTGTTGTTTAATTTAACCGCATGCACACCAACGAGCAAGCAAACAGACGGCGAGTTACCTTAAGGTTAATGATGTGCCAAGTAACCCGACACAACACGTATCCCGTGTATATGACGCTGCGTATGGGTTACCCCAATCCACCCCACGGGAGAGATGGTGCAGCGTCTAGCAGGATTAAGCTGCTAGAGCGTAAGTTTCGTCGTTTGCGACTATACTTTTTCAGATGGATTTACGAGGAAACCTGAACCCTCGGTATGCCCTGCACTGCTTTGCAACCCACGTCGAAACCTGGTCAGCCCCAAAAGCTGTGTATTCTCCCAATAAGGAAGTTTACAAAATCTTTAAGTAAACAGTGTAATTAAGACTATCTCAACTTAATTTAAGTTCAAACAAATTTAAAAATAGTCTGGTAGCTATTATACGCGATTAGTTTATTTATTGTGCGCCCGCATGATTCTGCCTTTTTCGCGCTCCCAATCCCGCGCTTTTTCTGTATCACGCTTATCGTGCTGCTTTTTCCCTTTAGCCAGCCCTATGAGCACCTTCACACGTCCTTTAGAAAAATGCATATCCAATGGCACCAAGGTATAACCAGAACGCTCAACTTTACCAATGAGCTTTGCAATTTCTTCATTGTGCAGCAATAACTTACGCGTTCTAATCGCATCAGGTCGAATATGGGTAGAGGCTGCACCCAAAGGCGTCACATGGCAGCCAATAAGATAAACTTCACCTCGCTGTATGATCACGTAGGCTTCTTTGATATTGATTCGGTTTTCACGAATCGCCTTAACCTCCCACCCCTCAAGTACAATACCTGCCTCGTACTTTTCTTCGATGAAGTAATCAAAAAATGCTTTCTTATTTTGTGCAATGCTCATAAAACTGAAATTTTCTTGGCGAATAGCTTAAAATTAGCATTTTACTCTACTTCTTATATTTGTTTTGCAAAGCAGGCTGTTATCAATCCAGCGGCAGAATAACCAGGATAAATTCGAGCAAAATTTTAAGTACCTATCTATGGCGCAAGTTAAAAAAACAGTACTCGTATTCCACTCCGCAGAAAACATGTTCACCTTAGTGGACGATGTGAGCCAGTACCCTGCTTTTCTACCCTGGTGTGGCGGCGTGGATTTGATTGAAAAAGATGCACAGATCACCGTGGCCACATTGCACATTGCCTATCACGGCATTAAGCAAAAATTCACCACCAAGAACGAAAAGTCATTTCCAGCCACGATGAAAATTGAATTAAAAGACGGGCCATTTAAGCATTTAAACGGCACTTGGCAATTTACGCCACTGAATGCGCTTGCATGTAAAATTGACTTTTCACTCAATTACGAATTTGAAAGTGCCCTATTAGAAAAAATCATCGCACCTGTATTTAATCACATTGCCAATACGTTTGTAGATGGCTTTGTCACAAGAGCTGACAATCTTTTCAAGAAGCCAGCATTAAACCAATAGGGACTTATTACCCATGAAACTACCCAACGAAATTACTGTAGAAGTCGCTTACGCCCTGCCTGATGAGCAACTCATTATTCCAACCAAAGTGAGCGAGGGCACCACAGCTGAGCAGGCAATCATCACTTCAGGAGTTATGAATAAATTTCCTGAAATTGATCTAAACACCAATAAAATCGGGATTTTTGGAAAATTAACCAAACTTGATACAGTGTTGCGACATTTAGACAGGGTCGAGATATATCGCCCGCTGATTGCTGACCCCAAAGAAGTACGCAAACAACGTGCAGCCGATGGCAAAATGATGAAAAAAGGCGGTGGCGATATTGCTGAATAACGCGCTCAATTAACAAAAAAACGTAGAAGTTGATTAAGCGCGTTGAATTGCAGGCAAAAAGTCAATCGCAGTATTTCGCTACATCACGCTCTGCATCTGCTTTCCCTTGTGCAATTTCAGCGTCACCCAAGAACTCGCGTTCACCTTTGTCGTTCACCTGCGATATCCGTCCGCCATTGGTAAAAGTGATTAAGTTAGATTTTGCAACCCTGCAGTTCTCTTGTTTGAGTTTTAACTCAGCCTGCTTCTGCTCTTCAATCTTTTTCTGCACCTCGGCATCTTGTGCACGTTTTTTAGCAGCGTCCTCTTTTGAAAGTGGCGCATTCTCTTCTTTAGCTTTGTCGGCCGCCTTTGCGCGGTTAATCGCGCTTGTTACATCCCCTTCCACTGGTGCCAATGGAGGTTGCCCAGTGGGTTTAGCTGCTTTTTTGCCACTCAAGGGCTCATGCTTGATATTGGATGGCGGAGGCACATCGCTATAACGCACACTGCCATCTTTATCTTTCCATTTGTAAATTTCAGCATGAGCGAATAATGGCGACAAAGCAAAACATATTAAAAGTAATCGAGCTATCATACCAGACCTCGTAACGTTGGTTTTTAGATATATTCGGTAATAGTAAGGCACAAACAAGCATACTAGCAACTATAATCCTAACGATTGATTACAATTTATCGTTGACCGATTAAATTGCACTCGCTAACTGGCTTATAACTCTGTATAATTTCGTTTTGGGTACAAGGATTTACGCATGCGTTTATTGCAACAAGCTCTCACTTTTGATGATGTTCTATTAGTGCCAGCCTACTCTAATGTGCTGCCACGCGAAGTGTCGCTCCAGACACAACTTTCTCGCAACATACAACTCAATATCCCTCTCATTTCAGCTGCCATGGACACGGTGACAGAAGCACCCCTTGCCATAGCTTTAGCTCAGGAAGGCGGTATCGGATTTGTTCATAAAAACATGACCGCTATGAAGCAGGCCGCGCATGTTGCACGAGTTAAACGTTTTGAATCTGGCGTCGTGAACGACCCGATTACAATCCAAAGCCATATGACCGTGCGCGATGTACTAGAACTTAATCGTACGCATAAGATTTCAGGTATTCCTGTGGTAGATAACGGCAAGATTGTTGGCATTGTCACCAATCGTGATTTGCGTTTTGAAACCAACCTTGACCAACCCATCAAAAACATCATGACACCACGCAACAAGCTGGTGACCGTTAAAGAAGGTGCGTCAAAAGATGAAGTGATGCGCTTACTGCACCAATACCGTCTTGAGCGTGTTCTAGTGATTGATGACAACGACACGCTAAAAGGTTTGATTACCGTCAAAGACATTCAAAAATCAACCGACCATCCCAACGCGTGTAAAGATGCACAAGGCAGACTGAGGGTGGGCGCGGCAGTTGGTGTGGGTGAAGGTACAGAGGAACGTGTGGCGGCACTCGCCGAAGCTGGTGTGGACGTCATCGTTGTTGACACCGCACACGGCCACTCACAAGGCGTGCTGGACCGCGTGACCTGGGTTAAAAAACACTTCCCTAAAATTGATGTGATTGGCGGCAACATTGCCACCGCAAGTGCAGCATTAGCCTTGGTTGATGCAGGTGCTGACGGTGTTAAAGTCGGTATTGGCCCTGGTTCAATCTGTACCACACGCATTGTCGCAGGCGTGGGTGTGCCCCAAATCAGTGCAATCGCCAATGTTGAGGAAGCCTTGCGTGGCACGGGTGTGCCATTTATTGCAGACGGCGGTATCCGCTACTCCGGCGACATAGCAAAAGCAATTGCAGCGGGCGCCTACAGCGTGATGTTAGGCGGCATGTTTGCAGGCACTGAAGAAGCCCCAGGTGAAATTGAACTATTCCAAGGC
>JAQTXW010000053.1 GCA_028688575.1 Methylotenera sp.
CCATCAGGGCGTTTACGCCGTCACACAGGCTGGCAATGGCGCCAGTTTTGCCTGCTAAGGGGACGCGGCTGCTGAGGTCGCCAGCTTTGGCATCTTCAATAATCGCTTGGGTTTCTTCTACGGCGTCAGATAACGCTTGCGCATTATTATGTTGCTCGGTGATGTCGGTGGCAAATTTAATTACCCTATATGGCTGACCATTCAGATCCAGAATCGGTGCATAAAACGCTTGTAGCCAAACAACATCGCCTGACTTGCTAATGCGCTTAAATCGACCGGCATTAGACTCACCTTTTGCTAGATTGAGCCAGAATTCTTTGTATTCCTGGCTAGCCTTATAATCAGGCTCAACAAATATGCTATGGTGCTTGCCTACCACTTCTTTCTCTGAGTAGCCCGTTACTTTGGCAAAGTTTTCATTCATCGCCAAGATATTGCCTTTGAGGTCAAACTCAATCACGCCTTGTATTTTATTGACGGCATCGATTTGACTAGCATTATTGGCCGCCTGCAGTTTTTGCTCGGTAATATCGATGGTGTAATTGACCAACTTAAACGGTTTTCCGTTTAAATCTAAAATCGGGCTATATGAAGCCTGAATCCAGACCTCTTTGCCATTTTTTGCAATGCGTTTATATTGGCCGACGTCACTGCCGCCATTGACCAGTTTTTGCCAAAAAACTTTATAAGCCTCACTTTTGGCAAAACTTGGATCAAGCACCACACTTACATGCCTGCCAGCTAACTCTTCTAATGTATAACCGAGCATATCGAGATAAACATCATTGGCATACAAAATAGTGCCATCCAAAGCCACCTCTATTACGCCTTGCGCTTTCTTTATGGCGTTGATTTGGCCTAAGTAGTCATTATCTCTGATTTTTTGCGCAGTGATATCTGTTGCGTATTTTACAACCTTCACGGGTTTGCCATAGATGTCTACAATTGGGTTGTAGCTTGCCTGCATCCAGACATCCACACCCCTTTTACTGATGTGTTTATACTGACCAGCTTGATACTCACCACGGTTAAGACTTGCCCAAAAATCAAGGTATTCCTTCGAATCTCGCTGTGATGCGCTCATTAATAAGCTATCGGATTGGCCTACAAGCTCATTTGCCGTATAGCCGAAAATATCTAAAAAATTCTGGTTAGCGCTGATGATCTTGCCATCCATAGTCAGCTCCACCACACATTGCGATTTGCTAATCGCGGCTATCTGTCCTTCTGAATCAGCAGATTTTTGTTTATCTTTAGTAATATCCGTCATGTAGCTGGTGACTTTGTAAATCTCGCCTTTTGCATTGGGGATAGGGCTAAAATAACCCTGAAACCAATGAATTTCTCCGTTTTTAGCTACAAACCGATACTGACCCGTGTCGTTCTCACCACGAGATAACTTATTCCATAGGTCTTGCGCTTGCGGAGATTTACGTTCTTCTTGAGTCAGAAAGTCATAATGGTGATGCCCCACCATCTCATGTGATTGATAGCCCAACGCATCCAGCCAGTTTTGATTGACTGTCAGTATGTCACCTTGCGGACTGTATTCAACCACACAGCGCGCTTTATCTATTTCGCGCTTTAAAGCATGAAACTCAGCCACCTCATCTTGCAGCGCTTTATGTTGTTTACTTTGAAACGTGTTTTTAATTAACTCAAAAAGATTCGCACTCATCACTACCCCTGACTATTTTTGCTTTTAATCTACTGATCTACTGATTCTGCTAAGTAAATTTCGCAATATAAAATTGACACTTAGCGCATTAAAGCAACACCTTAAGCTGCCACCGCATCTACCAGCGCCATTTCCTGACTACTCATCAGTTGCTCGATATCCACCAGAATCAGCATACGTTCAACCACTGTTGCCAGCCCTACGATATATTTGGTATCGATGCTGGTCACTAGTGAAGGCACATCACGAATCTGCTCATCTTTTAGCGCAATCACATCGGATACACCATCCACCACAATGCCCACCACACGGCCATGCAGGTTGAGAATAATCACCACGGTAAATTCGTTATATTCCACCTTGCCTAAATTAAACTTGATGCGTAAATCCACAATCGGCACGATTTTTCCGCGCAGGTTCACCACACCTTTAATAAATGCTGGGGTATTGGCAATTTGCGTTACGGCATCGTAGCCACGAATTTCCTGCACCTTGAGAATCTCTATGCCGTACTCTTCGGCACCCAATACAAAAGTGAGGTATTCTCCCTCTACGCTCTTAGTTTTTAAGCCTGTTGTGGCTGCGGTTTCTGTGCTCATTGCGTAAGCTCCTTATGCATTACTTTGGTTTTGTAATTGTGGATGATGCTGGTTAGAAAATACGGGGGCACCCGTGAGGTAATTTGCGCTTTGCCCCATTTGAATGAGTGCTGTCACGTCTAAAATCAGCGCTACAGAGCCGTCGCCCATAATGGTGGCACCTGACACGCCAGGTATCTTCTTAAAGTTGGTTTCCAAACTCTTAATCACTACTTGCTGCTGGCCTACTAGGCGGTCTACAAACAAGGCTGATTTTTTACCATCTGCTTCCAGTAGCACCAGCACGCCCTGAGTAGGGTCGGTGATGTCCGTGGCATGGTTAAATAAAGCATGCAGCGCAATAATCGGCAGGTATTCTCCACGTACATGTACCATGCGCCCTTCACCTGTCACAGTTTTAATGTCTTCTTCGCGTGGTTGCAGGGTTTCTACAATCAGGTTGAGTGGAATCACGTAGATACTTTCACCCAATGACACTGACATACCATCCAGAATCGCCAATGTGAGTGGCAGTGCAATTGAAATTGTGGTGCCAAACCCGAGCGCAGAGCGAATTTCAACCACACCACCCATGGCACTGATGTTACGTTTGACTACATCCATGCCCACACCGCGACCAGAAACATCGGTGACGACTTCAGCCGTAGAAAAACCAGGCGCAAAAATCAGGTTAAATACTTCACTATCTGACATGCTCTCGCTGACAGCAAGCCCGTTTGAATGTGCTTTGGCCAGAATTTTGTCACGGTTAAGTCCTGCACCATCATCGGTGACCTCAATCACAATGCTGCCACCCTTGTGCGCGGCTGAAAGTGTCAATGTGCCTGTTTCGCCTTTACCCGCACGCTTGCGGTTTTCTGGCATTTCAATACCGTGATCTACACTATTACGCACCAAATGTGTGAGCGGGTCTACAATGCGCTCAATCAAGCCTTTATCCAGCTCGGTTGCCGCACCCACAGTCACAAACTCCACCTTTTTACCCAATTTACCTGCAAGATCACGCACCATGCGTGGAAAGCGTGAAAACACAAAATCCATCGGCATCATGCGAATCGACATCACCGCTTCTTGCAGGTCACGCGTATTGCGCGTAAGCTGCGTAACGCTATTAATCAAGGCTTCATTATGCACAGGGTCTAGCATGCTGATGCGCTGCTCTATCATGGCTTGTGTAATCACAAGCTCACCCACCAGATTAATCATTTGATCGACTTTTTCCACCCCTACACGGATAGATGAAGTCTCGGCACTGGCTGCCGCTTTATCTGATTCACGACGGCCTGGACTTCTGCGTTCTACGCCACCTGGCGCCCCTGCCGCCGCGGCTGATACCACCTCAGCGGCAGCCTGAACTGTCGCACTTGCTGCACTGCTCGCACCACTATTGGCTTCAGTGAGCACTGTATCATCGCCAATCAGCTCGGCTTTTAAGGCATCTGGATGTGGCTTAAACGGTGCAAAAAAACCGTAACCTTCTTCTACCTTTTCTTTACCTTCTTCTTCAAACAGGCCATAGCCTACTTCTTCTTGTACGATTTTTTCGGTTTCAGACTTGCTTGTGTTGCTAGATGAGGTAGTTGTTGGAGCGGTTGCAGCCACTTTCTCTGCGACTGGTTCTTTGGGAGTAGCCGCTAACGCCAGTGATATGATTAAATCATCAGGGTCTACGATAAATGAACAGATTGAAACAATATCTGACTGCGAGGAATCGGTCGTGAGGGTAAAAACACTGCGCCCGTCTGCTTGCTTGCTTACCGCTACTATACCGAGCAAGCCTAATTCTTCTTGCAGGTTTTCAATATCTTTTTCGGTTACTTCAGGCAACACAATATTAAAGCAGCTGGTGCCTTCAGGAACTTCATGTTGAGCAACTTCAGCCGTGGTAGAAAGTGCTACGGGTGCAGAAGTAGGCACAGGCTCATGCACTGGTTTGGCTTCTGGCACAGCGGCGGCTGCAACTGGAGCACCTTGTGCCTCAGACAATGATTTAAGCACCATTTTCACATCTGAAACCTGCTCTTGGTCCACTTCCGTTGCCAGACGGTGACCATCCAACTCCATTTTCAATACGTCTTTAGCGGCCAAAAAAGCATCTACGTGTTCAGCCGTGAGTGCCATTTCATGTTTGCGGATTTTATCCAGCAGGTTCTCAAGCACATGCGTGATTTCGGTCATGTCCATAAAACCGAATGTGGCCGCACCGCCTTTAATCGAGTGTGCAGCACGGAAAATCGCATTAAGCTCTTCGTTGTCAGGATCTTCTAAATCAATACCCAAAAGCAATCGCTCTGCCTCCGCCAACAGCTCCTCAGCCTCATCAAAGAAGACCTCATAAAACTGACTCATATCGATTGTCATTGCTATACCCCGCTCGTATTTTTTCTTCTATATTAACTACTTAACTTGCTTAATATTTCTGGCTTAGTATTTTTTATATTCGCCATTTTTGGCTTGGTGGTTTTCTAATATCGCATTAATTTAAAGTAAAGCGTTACATGCTCACTCAGGAAGAAAATCACCCGCCAAAGGCATCTTTAAATATGGCCTTAACTCAAGCTA
Organism: Methylotenera sp.; assembly: GCA_028688575.1. Taxonomy (GTDB): domain Bacteria; phylum Pseudomonadota; class Gammaproteobacteria; order Burkholderiales; family Methylophilaceae; genus Methylotenera. The sequence continues at coordinate 4,840 of JAQTXW010000053.1, forward strand.
CTTAACAGCATCGCACGTAATCGCTGAAATTAAACTGTAAATTAACGAGGGATAAGCCTTGTTGCTTTTTCAATTCAGGCTAATGACTTGATTTTTTTACCTGTCAATTAAATAGCCTGCTTGCCATATATAAAACGCTGAGAGTTAAAATTAAGAGCCAATCACTTTTTGCACCACTTCAATTAAACGCTTGGGGTCAAACGGCTTGACTAACCAGCCATTCGCGCCAGCAGCCTTGCCCTTTGCTTTCATTTCATCCGATGATTCGGTGGTAAGCATTAAAATAGGCACTGTTTGGTATGACCCTAACGCACGCAAATTTTTAATCAGGGTCAGGCCATCCATAATCGGCATGTTCTGATCGGTCAATACCAAATCTACGGTCTTTTCTTTAGCCTTGTTTAATCCATCCTGACCATCTACGGCTTGCACTACTTCATAGCCCGCGGCTTTTAAGCTAAAAGCCACCATTTGACGAAGTGAGCCAGAATCATCTACTGCTAATATTGTTTTTGCCATTTATATACTCGCTTTTTACTTACCGTTAACAAACAACCACCCAATTAAAAATTTACATTTATTTACAGTTAACTTAACTTAGCTATCGGCAGGCAATGCCTGTTATTTAGGATAACGCATTAAAAAAGATCGATATCGCCTGTTGCCATGTCTTGCTGCCCCACAGATCGACGCAAGCCACCTGAAAGCGCGTGGCTGCCTTCATGCAGATTGTGGCTCATCATCTCCAGGAATTGTGCGATTTGCGCATGTTCATGACTGGGGTCCATAGCATTGCTGTGTGTTTCAAGTTCATGCAATAAACCTTTTAACCCAATCACGCGGTTAATCGTTCTAGAAATCAGCTGGCTGGTTAAATCTTGAAATTGCAAACTGGTGACGACCGCATTCACTTCATCGCCTATGGTGTGCTTTAACACATCCAGTTTTTCTGCTGAGGCTTTCGGTAGCGTTTGACTCTGCGCCAATTGATCAATGATATGCTGCTGCTGAGCGACCGCTTCATGGATGGCACTAAAACTGGCGCCTAATTTTTCAATCGCTTCATTCAGCAGAAAGGTTGTTTGCAGCAGGTCAGCCTCAACCTCAACCAAGTGCTGCTTACCATGCTCTGATACGGCAGCCAGCAACTTTCTTAGCTCCTCTATTGGCAGTGATTTCACTTCCATACACAAACTCTCATGCTGCGTAAATTCATGCTATACCCCCACTCCCAATCGCGCTTGCTAACTCTATCAAGCGACTTGTTATTGTTTTATTGCACTTCAAATTTGAGCGCGCCCACTACAACTTCCACGTCATAACTTTCACGCCACAACAATCACTCTATATTCACTGCATCGCTATTCACTGCATCACTATTCACTACATCACTAATGGCCGTTTGATCGGCATCGGATGGCACATTGACCGCAACGCTATCCTTAAGCGCATCTTCTTCGGCTTTTTTATTCATCACGATAATGCTAATTCGGCGATTAACTGGATTTAACGGGTTTTCTTTGTCAAATAATGAGGCCGAAGACAAACCCACCACGCGTAGCAATTTTGTTTCATCCATACCCCCGGCAATTAATTCGCGGCGTGAGGCGTTAGCACGGTCTGATGATAACTCCCAGTTGCTGTAGCCTTTTTCTCCGCTGGAATATGAGGCCGCATCGGTATGGCCTGATAAGCTTATTTTATTTTCCACACCGTTGAGCATCTGTCCGATTTCTTTGAGTATTTGTTTGGCATAGGGCTGCATATCGGCTTTGGCAGATTCAAACATTGGCCTATTTTGCTCATCTACAATCTGAATGCGTAAACCTTCACTGGTGATGTCCAAAATCAGCTGTTTTTTAAACTTGCTTAAATTAGGGCTATTTTCAATCGCCATTTCAAGCTTGTTTTTTAATTCAACTAATTTTTCAGCTTCGGCTTTTTCAAGTGCAGCTTTTGCATCTTTTACATCTACCGCTTTTTGTTTGCCAGGCGGGCCATCCACAGGTTTAACCTGCCCTTCTTTTTTAGTGAGATCTTTACCGCCGCCGCCTTTGATTAAGGTCTCACTGGCGCCGATTGAAGTGCCACCCATCAGCGCCACTTTTAACGGCGTTTTGAAGTATTCAGAGATACCTTCTCTTTGCGCTTTTGAGGTTGAACCCAACAACCACATCAGCAAGAAAAATGCCATCATCGCCGTCACAAAGTCGGCATAGGCGATTTTCCATGCGCCCCCATGATGGCCGCCACCGCTTTTTTTAATTTTTTTAACAATAATGGGTTTTTTTAACTCTTCAGCCATTGCCTAAACCCTAAAATTTTGTGGTTGTTCAACATGTGTTATTTGCCTTTTGCCGCTTGTTTAACATGCGTTTCAAGCTCTGCAAAGCCAGGGCGCTCAGTTGAATACAAGACTTTACGGCCAAACTCAACCGCAATGGCTGGGGCATAACCGTTCAGGCTGGCAAGCAGCGTCACCTTAACGGTTTGATACATTTTGGTGCTCTCTTCCAGCTTTTGCTCAACCAAGCCCGCAAGCGGCCCGACAAACCCGTATGCCAGCAAAATACCGAGGAACGTACCCACCAGAGCATGTCCAATCAACACCCCCAGTTCGTTGGGCGGCAAGTGCAAGCTTTCCATGGTGTGTACCACTCCCATCACGGCGGCCACAATACCAAACGCAGGCAAACCATCTCCCAACTTAGAAATGGCATGCGCAGGTACATGGCCCTCCATATGATGGGTTTCTATTTCGTTGTCCATTAAGTTTTCAACCTGAAACGCATCCATATTGCCAGATACCATCAATCGCAAATAATCAGTAATAAACTCTACCAGGTGGTGATCATGCAAGAGGGCGGGGTATTTGCCAAAGAGCGGGCTTGCCTCGGGGTTTTCCACATCGTTTTCAATCGACATCATGCCGTCTTTACGAATCTTGGTGAGAATTTCAAACAAAAGCGCCAACAAATCCATATAGAGCGCTTTGTTAAATTTTGAGCCTTTAAACAAACCAGGCAAGGTCTTGACCGTTGCTTTGATGGTTTTACTATCATTACCAACAACAAATGCGCCCAATGCTCCGCCAAAAATCATCACAACTTCCAACGGCTGCCACAATCCGCCCAAATGGCCGCCCGCCATTGCGTAGCCACCGAACACAGCGCCACATATCACCACATAGCCAATAATAATAAACATACAACCATACCCCTTGCCAGATACTGCAATATTAACAATTACGCTTCAAGAATAGCCAATATAACGTAATTCAATTGTATGAATAAAGCGTTTTTTTACATGCTCATTCCAAATACTTGGCTATTGAAGCAGAAATTTACACTTAGCCCTTTGATAATTATCAATATACATGACTTGATATATGATTTTTGCAGCTGCGCATCACCTCTTGCTAAGTCATTTTCCACAGGAAGAGCTTATTTTTTGTCCCCTGTAACTGAATCACATCAGTGGGTGCACTCCCCACAATTTCAAACTCATAGCTCATCAACAGGGTATTTTTACGCATTTCAGCCTTGGCCTTACGCCACAATGCAGGCATAGCCGCGGGTGAAAGATAGGCAAAAACTACATCGTAATCTGCAAAATTCAAAGCGTGATAATCACCTCTGGTGAACACAGCACGCGAATGCTTCAATTTAGCCCTTACAACACTGATTAGCCACGGCAGCGGTGCTAGCTCAATGCCTTCAATCATGCTTTCAGGCCTGAGTTTGGCTAGATACATCGACATATCCCCCAGACCGCTGCCAATATCAATCATCCGTATCGGTTTGCCTTGCGGCAACAATTCAGCAACGGCTTGCCTTACCACCAAAGTTGATGGGTAAAACGGCACTTGCGTGCGATAAGTGCTCCAATATAGACTCAGTGTCACCAAAAAACCAGCCAGGTAAAATTCGCTGGGAATTGATAAATAAAACATAATCAAAATAGCTAGCGGGAAAAAAAAGTGTATCCACCGCCACCAGGCAGGCATACGTAAAACGCTAGCAAGTGCTAAAGTCAAAACACTTTGAAGCAACACAAATACAAAAAGTGGAATTCGAAAATAAAACCCTAGGTAGCGATTCGAAACCACTTGAACCAAGTAAAGTGAGGCTAATAAAACCATCAGCACGGCGCACTGTATCAGCAAAGAAAGTGTGGCTGGTTTTAACCCAGATTTTCCATTGGGCGATTTTGCCTCTACTTGCATGTCAACTTGCCCATTTTGCGTCTTTTTTGCGCATATTTTCTGTCAATAGCATGACGATTACCCATAAAATCTGCACAAAAAAACCATCAAACTGTGCGGCGTTGCCACTGCAAGTCGTGATGGAAAATCTGGGATTTAAATCAAGTCTATTGAATAATTGATGCCGCATCTGCCTGCCAACACAAAGCCCAGTGAATATTAAGCGGTAATTTACCACTAAAATATACTGGGCGACATTTGAATCTATTTTAAAAATTTAAATCAGTCACAATCTGGTGCTTAAGCTGTCATTGAAACCACTTTATAAGTTAATGCCTTGGCTTTTTTGGTTTTGCCAGCGCGTGATGGCACATGACAAAGATTGCACACATAGCGATGATTAATGTCATAGGTGTTCACAATAAAATTACCGCCACAGCAACTGCAGCTTTGTAGTTTGAGCATTTTGCTTTCTACAAAGCGCACTAAAGTCCATGCGCGTGTGAGTGAAAGCACAGGATCTGCATCTGAACCCTCAATTTCCACTTGCTGCATATACAGGCTATAAGCTTTGATAATCGCCTGAATACCACTCACACCTGTGTAATCCAGCATGAATTTATAAATATTATAAAAAATGGAGGCGTGTATGTTGGGCTGCCAGGTCAAGAACCAGTCTGTGGAGAAAGGTAGCATCCCTTTAGGAGGAGACACGCCTTTTAATTCTTTGTAGAGTTTAATCAGGCGCTCGCGTGACAAGGTAGTTTGAGATTCCAGCAACTGTAGCCTTGCACCTAGTTTAATCATTTGCATGGCAAGCTGAATTTGCTCAGATTCGTTCACTACACTTTTAGCGGCTGTCACTGGTTTTTGATTATCCATGATGATCCCCTTATTATTCTTTAAAAATTACGCTTAATTAAACCATTGATTCTGTCGCCTGGCCCGACATCAATATTGCCGTGTGCAAATGTGCCTGTGAGCGATCTTTAGTATAATTAGTCAACATGCCGAGAATGGCACTATCTTCAAAGCGGAAGCGCGCCAGCATCATGTTGGTGCTGCTGAGCTTGACCAATTGCATATTGCTCAGGCCTTCAAGTAGATCTGCAATATCACTGCTGATGCCTAAGCGAAAAATTGCGGTTGCCTTATCTGCACGGATGAGTTGTTGTGCCAACATTAAATAGTTGAGGTTGGCATCTTTAATTTCCGACATCAAATCTATTTCAGTCATTTTTGTTCCCGATTCTTAAAATTTAACTAACTCGTTAATAAGTATGTCTTGCGTTAGGCGTACTTTGAGCTTTTAAGATGAATGAAACAATGTGGAATTGTCGGTTTTTTTTGTAAGCAGACACGACAAACCCTTGTAGGTGTTTGTCTTACAAACACCTACAAGGGTTAATTGAATATATATAAGTGACTGAATTTAAATAATAAAATTATTGATTAATTTTAGTTTTTTTAAATATCACGTTAAATTATTGATTGAAGCCTATAAAATTATCTCTAAAGTTTTTAAGGTTTATGCCGTTAATCACAGCGTTGCAATGAAAATTAAACAAATTTAAAACAATCACTGCGTCTTCATACAACTCTTTATCGGCAGCTAATCTGCAAAATTTAGGGTCATAGATAAAAAAAATTTAAAATAATTGAATATTTTTTATAAGCAATTGTTTTTAAACACTATATATTTTAAATATTTTTTAAAAACATTTAAATTAAGCTCAATAGACCTTAATTTCTCGCATTTTTTATCCTTACGTTAGCAAGAAAGGGGTGTTTTCACCCTTTTATTCTCCAGATGCAATGGCCATCTTTCAGCCAATAATTACACCAAGCAAATTACAAGATGCAATTAAGCAAGTAATCGAGTGCCAGCATTTTCGCAAAAAATCTGGTATTAATTAACAGGAATCGTCATGGCTGAAGATAGCGATTTAGAAAAAACCGAACAGGCCTCGCCCAAGCGCTTGGAAAAAGCGCGCGAAGAAGGCGATGTGCCACGCTCACGCGAGCTGGCAACGGTCACGGTTTTGCTGGCAGCTGGCTTGAGTATGCTCATCATGAGCGAATACCTGGGCACAGCGTTAAGGCAATCCATGCGTGCAGGCCTGCAATTTGACCGCGCCATCGCCTACGATCCGATCAAGTTAATATTCAGCCTCTCGAACATTATATTGGATCTACTGATTGCTTTCTCCCCGCTCGCAGTCGTGCTATTCATTGTGGCAATCACCTCACCTGCATTTATCGGTGGCTGGGTGTTCAGTGAAAAAGCCCTCGCCCCTAAATTTAGCAAGCTCAATCCTATTCAAGGGATTAGCAATATGTTTTCTAAAAATTCCGTTGCTGAGCTGGTGAAATCTGTCGGTAAGGCATTATTGGTGGGCACGGTGTCATACTGGGTCATCAAGAGCGACATGGAGTCCATATTATCACTCCCCCTGCTTCCGCTCAGTGATGGTATTTCACTTATCAGCGACCTACTTATTTACGGCTTTTTATCCATCGTGGCAGCCTTGGTGTTTATTGCAGCGATTGATGTGCCGTTTCAGCTCTATCAATATGCTGAAAAACTAAAAATGAGCAAAGAAGAAGTTAAACGCGAATCAAAAGAATCGGATGGCAACCCAGAAATCAAAGCGCGTATCCGCCAACAGCAACGTGAAATGTCAAGACGCAGAATGATGTCTGAAATTCCTAAAGCAGACGTTGTGATTACCAATCCGACCCACTACGCCGTTGCCGTAAAATACAAAGAGGGCGGCATGCGTGCGCCAGTTGTTGTTGCGAAAGGTGCGGATGCCGTGGCCTTGAAGATTCGTGAAATTGCACAGCAAAACCAGATAGTGACATTGGAATCACCCAAACTTGCACGTGCTATTTATGCTCACACTGAATTGGGCAAAGAAATCCCTGAGGCGCTTTATGCTGCAGTAGCTGAGATTCTGGCTTATGTATTTCAAATGCGCATTTACAACAAGGATGGCGGTTTCCGCCCTGAGGTTCCAGAAACATTACCAGTACCTGATGATTTAGATCCACATAGCCTGTTAGCAAAACCTGGTGTAGATGATACCGCCGACGCCGCAGGAGTAACCGCATAATGAACCCAATCAGCTTACCTGCATGGATGAATAATTTTGGCAGCCGCACAGTTGCGGCACCAATCATCATTGTATTGTTACTCTCCATGATGATCTTGCCGTTGCCAGCCATCGCATTGGATGTGCTGTTTAGCTTTAATATCGCGCTTTCTATCATGGTATTGCTTATCGGCTTGCAAACCACTAAGGCGCTCGATTTTATTGCCTTTCCTACAGTGCTGCTGGTCACCACCATGCTCAGACTATCGCTCAACGTGGCCTCAACCCGTGTAGTATTGACCGAAGGCCATACAGGCCCTGATGCTGCAGGCAAAGTGATTGAGGCTTTTGGGCACTTTTTGATTGGCGGCAACTATGCTGTGGGTATTGTTGTGTTTGTGATCTTAACGATTATCAACTTTACGGTCGTGACTAAAGGTGCTGGCCGTATTGCTGAGGTCGGGGCGCGCTTCACCCTGGATGCAATGCCTGGTAAACAAATGGCGATTGATGCCGACTTGAATGCAGGTTTGATCGGTGAAGAGGAAGCACGTCGTCGTCGCAGTGAAATTGCACAAGAATCAGAATTCTACGGCGCCATGGATGGTGCCAGTAAGTATGTGCGTGGCGATGCTGTCGCTGGTATTTTGGTGACCATTATCAACATTGTAGGCGGTTTAATCGTGGGCATGGCACAACACGACCTGGCGTTTGCAGATGCCGTTAAAAATTACACCCTGCTCGCAATCGGCGATGGTTTGGTCGCTCAGATTCCTTCATTGGTCATCTCTGTTGCCGCAGGTGTGGTGGTTTCTCGTGTGGCCAATACAGAAGATATCGGCGGTCAGTTAATGACGCAATTATTCTCCAAACCCAAAGTGATTTACGTCACTGCGGCCATCGTGGGTGGCATGGGCATCATCCCTGGCATGCCTAACTTTGCATTTTTAACACTCGCCAGCGTGTTGGCTGGCATGGCTTATGTGATTAACGCACGCCAAAAAGTAACAGCTGAAGCAACCGTGGTTGAAGAAGCGCCTGAAACCCCAGCAGAAAGCGAAGAAGCAAGCTGGGATGATGTCGTACCTGTGGATACGGTGGGGCTGGAAGTGGGCTACCGCCTGATTCCGCTAGTTGACAAATCGCAAGGTGGGGATTTATTAAAACGCATTAAAGGCTTACGCAAAAAATTTGCAAATGAAATTGGCTTTCTTGCACCTACAGTACATATCCGTGACAACCTTGAGCTCAAACCTTCAGGCTACCGCATCACGTTAAAAGGGGTGGAGATTGCAACGGGAGAATCACACTATGGTCAATTCTTAGCCATAGACCCAGGCATGGTAACAGGCAGAATTGCAGGACAGGCAACCACAGACCCAGCTTTTGGCTTACCTGCTGTCTGGATTGATGCCGACGCGCGCGATGAAGCGCAAAGCATGGGCTATACCGTGGTAGATGCTGGCACTGTGATTGCAACCCATATCAACCATCTTATTTCATTGCATGCCGCAGAACTGCTTGGCCGTCAGGAAGTGCAACAGCTACTGGACCACATCAGTAAAGAATCTCCTAAACTGATTGAAGATCTGGTACCGAAACTCATGCCACTAGCCGTGGTGCAAAAGGTCTTGCAAAACCTGCTGACAGAAGGCGTGCACATTCGTGATATGCGCACCATTATTGAAACATTATCTGAATACGCAGCACAGACACAGGATGCCAATGAATTAACTGCGCTGGTACGTGTGCAACTTGGCCGCGCCATCGTGCAGCAGTTATTCCCAACAGGGAATGAAGTCACGGTGATGACACTGGACAACAACCTGGAACGCCTGCTCATGCAAGCCTTGCAAAATAATACTGCTGGCTCAGCCATTGAGCCTGGCATGGCTGAAACATTATCAAGGCAAGCAGAAGATGCCGCCAAACAGCAAGAACTCATGGGCTTAACACCCGTGTTGCTGGTTTCAGCACCACTGAGAGCGGCACTGGCCAAGTTTCTGCGGCGCGCCATTCCGCAATTACGTGTGTTATCACACGAAGAATTACCCGATTCAAAAACCATACGTGTCACTAGTCTTATTGGAGGTTCAGCATGAACATTAAACGATTTTTCGGCAAAAACTCACGTGAAGCATTGAGCATGGTGCGCAAAGCATTGGGTGAAAATGCAGTCATTCTGTCTAATCGCGCGGTAGCTGGCGGCAATGAGATTATGGCATTCACAGAAGAAGACATGCATGCCATTGCCAATAACGAGCCATTGATACCCGCAACGCGTCCGAGCAATCTGGTGCAAGACTTTGATTACTCACAAAGCGGGCACAATGATGAACCAACCACCCTGCTCTCTTTGCTGAATAAAGGCAGTCAGCGTAAGCACCCGCTTGCCGCAATGCAAATGGATGACTTACCGAAAAACTATTTTGCAACCGATATGGCAGACACACTGGAAATGGATCTCCAATCAGGCTTTAACTCTGCAAGCGAGCTAAGTTCATCAAGCACGTTTCAACATGCAGCAAAAGTTGCATCCGACGCAGTCAACGAAGCGCCAAAACCCAGTACACAAAGCAAACCATCGGCTGCTAGCAAATCTGCCACCAGCCAGCAAATGGCCTTTATGCTAAGTGAAATGCGCAACATGCGAAATGTGATTGAGTCGCAACTCACTGCTATTTCCTGGGGCAACATTCAGCAGCGCGAGCCGATTAAATCAGAAATATTAAGCACATTGTTAGGCGCTGGCTTTAGCCCAGCACTGTCAAGATACCTCGCAGAAAAAATGCCTGAAAATCTAGATAGCAAAAAAGCCAATGCCTGGGTTAAATTCATTTTAGGTAAAAACTTGAATACCATTGAAAATGAAACCGAAGTGCTGGATCAAGGTGGCGTATTTGCATTGATTGGCCCAACTGGCGTAGGTAAAACCACAACCACCGCAAAATTAGCGGCACGCTACGTGATGAAACACGGCACACAGAATTTGGGGTTAATCACCACCGATGCTTATCGCGTGGGTGGCCATGAACAATTGCGGATTTACGGCAAAATATTAGGGGTTATGGTGCATGCAGTCAAAGATGAAGCAGACCTTAAAATTGCACTTAACGAACTTAAAAACAAACACACCATTCTGATTGATACAGTGGGGGTAAGCCAGCGCGATCACATGGTTACCGAGCAAATTTCGCTGTTATCCAGCACTAAAACACCGATTAAAAAACTACTTTGCCTCAATGCAACCAGCACAGGCGAAACATTGACGGATGTGATTCATGCCTACAAAGGCAAAGGGCTGGATGGCTGCATCATTACCAAATTAGATGAAGCCGCCACCATAGGCAATGCACTGGATGTGATAATTCGCGAGAAGTTAAAACTCTATTACACGGCTAACGGTCAACGCGTGCCTGAAGACATCAATCTGGCAAACAAGATTGAGCTGATTCACTTAGCCATGAATTTAAAATCTCCTGCGAATCGACCTTTTCAGTTCTTAACTGAAGAATTACCGTTTATCATGGGAAATACCATTCAATCAGCCAATGCCTCTCATTTAATGGGAGCTTAAATCATGGCCGCATTTAAAAACACCGTGCTGCAAAATGATCAGGCTGCAGGGCTCCGCCGCATCATGGCAAAGCCCAGGCCTAGAATAGTCTCAATTCTTTCTGCCTCGCCCGCACAAAATCAGGCGCGCTTGATTACCAATCTGGCCGCATCCATGATTAATCAAGGCAATGCGGTTTTAGTCATGCACGCCTCAGAAGAGGCGCGTGATGCACACTACCAGCTGGAACATACACACACCTTGCTTGATACCGTGATGCAAAAATCCAGTATGAACCAGGCGATAAAAACAACCAAGTACGGTTTCTCCGCCCTGAAGCTGATGCATAAAACC
>JAQTXW010000054.1 GCA_028688575.1 Methylotenera sp.
ACGTATCAATCACAGTGACATTGATTGCCCCAATTGCGATGGAAGAAGGCTTACGCTTTGCTATTCGTGAAGGTGGCCGCACTGTAGGTGCGGGTGTTGTGGCTAAGGTTATTGAATAATAGTCTTGTAGTTTTGAGTCTGCGCTCGCAACCCAGTGTAGACTCTTGGGAAAGTTTTAAAAGTACAGGCCAATAGCTCAATTGGTAGAGTATCGGTCTCCAAAACCGAGGGTTGGGGGTTCGAGACCCTCTTGGCCTGCCAAATTTTAGTACTGAATGTACTTTCGTTAGATAACTAGAAATTTAAACATTTCTAGTTATTTGCGTTATGTGTTCCGTATTTTTTGTTGTATTTAAGCAAGTACATATTAAGACAATTTATGTTCAATAAAATTAAGATTCTTGTGGCTTTTTCGCTGCTTGTAGCAGGTGTGGCTGGTTTTTACTTCTTGGCTGATAAGCCAACTGTTGTGCGCGTATTGGCTGTGTTGGGTGGTTTGGTCGCGGCGATAGGTGTGCTTTGGACGACGCCAGTTGGGCAGCGTGCCTTGGAGTTTGTAAGTGAGGCCGCGGGTGAGGCGCGTAAGGTGGTTTGGCCCACACGTAAAGAGACGGTGCAAACTACATTGGTAGTGTTTGTACTGGTGGTGATTATGGCTGCATTTTTAGCGGTTGTTGATATTGGTTTTGCCTATATGGTGAAGTGGTTAATGGGACGGGGCGCGTAATGACGATGAAATGGTACGCGGTGCAAGCTTTTTCGGGTTTTGAGAAATCTGTACAAAAAGGATTAGAAGAGCGTGTAGTTCGTTCTGGGTTGCAGGATCAATTTGGTCAAATTTTAGTGCCGATTGAAGAAGTGATTGAGATGAAGAATGGTCAGAAGGCAATTTCTGAGCGTAAGCTTTATCCTGGTTATGTTTTAGTGCAAATGAACATGACTGATGACACTTGGCATTTGGTGAAAAGTACACCGCGCGTAACGGCATTTATTGGTGGCAGTGCGCAAAAGCCAACACCAATTAAAGATAAAGAAGTGGATATCATCTTGCAGCGCATTGATGATAGTAAAAGTAATCCTACGCAGAAGCTTACCTTTGAGAAGGGTGAGTCTGTACGCATTGTTGACGGACCATTTAAGGATTTTTCAGGCAATGTTGAGGAAGTTAACTACGAAAAAAGTAAGTTGCGTGTTTCAGTGGTCATTTTTGGCCGTTCAACTCCAGTTGAGTTGGAGTTCGGTCAGGTGGAAAAAGAAGTTTAGTCGTATTTATCAACGGGGAGCTTTGGCAAACAAAGCGTTTGTACCCATTTTAGGAGTAATAGCATGGCAAAGAAAGTTATTGGCTATATCAAGCTGCAGATTCCTGCAGGTAAAGCTAACCCTAGTCCACCAGTTGGTCCAGCGCTGGGTCAACGCGGTCTGAATATTATGGAATTCTGTAAGGCGTTCAACGCTGCAACACAAGGTGTTGAGCCAGGGTTGCCAATTCCAGTAGTAATCACTGCGTTTGCAGATAAGAGCTTCACGTTTGTGATGAAATCTCCTCCTGCCACTATCTTGATCAAAAAAGCAGCAGGCATTACTAAAGGCTCACCACGTCCACACACTGATAAAGTTGGCAAAATCACTCGCGCTCAAGCTGAGGAAATTGTTAAAACAAAACAGGCGGATTTGTCTGCTGCTGATATGGATGCAGCTGTACGTACCATTGCTGGCAGTGCGCGCAGCATGGGTATCGAAGTGGAGGGTGTATAACATGGTTAAAAGAATTAATGCGCTACGTGCAAAAGTAGACCGCAACAAACTATATGCAGTCACTGAAGGTTTGACTTTGGTGAAAGAAAATGCGACCGCAAAATTTAATGAATCAATTGATGCGGTAGTTAACTTAGGTATTGATGCACGTAAATCAGACCAATTAGTACGCGGTGCTATCGTGTTGCCAAATGGCACAGGTAAAACCACGCGTGTTGCAGTGTTTGCTCAAGGCGCACAAGCTGAAGCTGCAAAAGCGGCAGGTGCTGATATTGTAGGCTTTGAAGATTTGGCTGAGCAAGTTAAAGCAGGCGTAATGGACTTTGACGTAGTGATTGCAACGCCAGATGCGATGCGTATCGTGGGTGCTTTAGGTCAAGTATTGGGCCCACGCGGTTTGATGCCTAACCCAAAAGTGGGTACTGTGACACCTGATGCCGCGACAGCAGTTAAGAACGCTAAAGCGGGTCAAGTGCAATATCGTACAGACAAGGGTGGGATCATTCATTGCACAATCGGCCGTGCGTCTTTCACTGTTGAGCAGTTGCAAGGTAACTTGGCGGCATTGGTAGATGCTTTAAATAAAGCGAAGCCAACGTCAAGCAAAGGTGTTTATTTGAAGAAATTGTCAGTATCTAGCACGATGGGCGCAGGTGTGCGCTTGGATCAGGCGAGTTTAACTGCATAAAACTGAATGTTGGGTTAGGCGAGTTTTCGGCTAACCCTCAAAGAGCTTTGGGCTCATTTTAATTAATGTTTATTCGATGTTGATTAAAGTGAGGTTATCAAAGACCGTAGGTATCGATACGATTTAATGTAGTTTTTTTGATGTGGGTGAGAAAGCTTACGAGCTTTAACCTCTGCATTTTTAAAATGAATCCTACGCAGATGGCGCATCCCTAACAGGTTAATCCCTGATGAAGGTCGCCGTAAAAAGTAGTTTTTATTGATGATTTATCATAAAAGCTGATTCTGCCTTAGCAATAAGGTGGAGATTTTAACGGAAGGAGAAAGACCTTGAGTCTAAATCTTACAGAGAAAAAAGCGGTAGTTGCTGAGGTTAGTACGCAAGTGGCACAGGCTCAGGCAATTGTTCTTGCTGAGTATCGTGGCATTGGTGTAGCAGACATGACCGTATTGCGTGCTGAAGCGCGTAAATCTGGTGTTTATTTGCGTGTGTTGAAGAACACTTTAGTGCGTCGCGCAGTTGAAGGCACTCCATTTTCTGCATTAGCAGATCAAATGGTAGGTCCTTTAGTGTTTGGCATCTCAACTGATGCTGTTGCGGCTGCAAAAGTGATCAACAACTTTGCTAAAACTAACGACAAAATCGTTATTAAAGCAGGTGCGATTCCAAATCAGCTGATGGATGCTGCGGGTGTTCAAGCCCTTGCGTCTACATTAAGCCGCGAAGAATTGCTTGCGAAATTTGCATGCACGCTCAACGAAGTGCCAACCAAATTCGCTCGTGCGATGGCGGCAATTCGTGATGCAAAAGAAGCAGCTTAATTTAGTAACTACATTATTTAATTTTAGGGAATATTCAAAATGGCAATTTCAAATGCAGATATTTTAGACGCAGTTGGCGCAATGTCAGTGTTAGAGCTAACAGCATTCATTAAAGAAATCGAAGAAAAATTCGGCGTATCAGCGGCTGCAGTAGCAGTTGCTGCAGGTGGTGGTGCAGCTCCAGCAGCGGCAGCCGCTGAGCAATCAGAATTCAACGTGATTCTTACTGGCGCTGGCGAACAAAAAGTTAGCGTAATTAAGGCAGTGCGTGAATTAACAGGTTTAGGTTTGAAAGAAGCTAAAGACTTGGTAGACGGTGCTCCTAAAGCAATCAAAGAAGGCGTTTCAAAAGCCGACGCTGATGCAGCATTGAAAAAATTGATTGAAGCTGGCGCGACTGGCGAAATCAAATAATACATCAATGTATGTATGAAAAAGGCTGGCGGGAAACCGTCAGCCTTCGCCGTTTGTAATGGGGCGATGTGTAACAAAATGTAATTTAGCCGTTTATAACAAGCGTGCAGCTAAATCAGTTAATTCTAACTGAGGTTAGAGGTGAAAATACTTACGTAGTGGATGTAGTGCAAAAAAGTATTTTAATTTCTGCCCTCAAACATTAGGAGATGCAATGAGCTATTCCTTTACCGAAAAAAAACGTCTTCGTAAAAGCTTTGCAAAACGCGAAAGTGTGCAAGAGATTCCTTACTTGCTCGCTATGCAATTAGAATCATACAAGGCCTTCTTGCAAGCTGATGTGCCTGCTGATCAGCGTACAGAAGATGGCTTGCAATCAGCTTTCAGTTCTGTATTCCCAATTGTGAGCCATTCAGGCAATGCGCGTTTGGATTATGTCAGCTATCAATTAGGTGCTGAGCCTTTTGATGTGAAAGAATGTCAGCAACGTGGACTTACCTATGCTGCACCATTGCGTGTCAGAGTGCGCCTCACCATTATGGATAAAGAAGCGTCAAAACCGACTGTTAAAGAAGTCAAAGAACAAGAAGTTTACATGGGCGAGTTGCCTTTGATGACGGAGAATGGTTCTTTTGTGATTAATGGTACTGAGCGTGTGATTGTTTCACAATTACATCGTAGCCCTGGTGTGTTCTTTGAGCATGATCGCGGTAAAACACATAGCTCAGGTAAGTTGCTATTCTCAGCACGTATCATTCCTTACCGTGGTTCATGGTTGGATTTTGAGTTTGATCCTAAGGACTACTTGTATTTCCGTATTGACCGCCGTCGTAAGATGCCAGTGACGATCTTGCTGAAAGCGCTCGGGTTTACACCAGAGCAAATCATTTCAACTTTCTATGATTCTGATACTTTCCACATCAGTAAAAAAGGTGTTGAATTTACCGTGGTGCCGGAGCGTCTGCGCGGTGAAGTGGCTAAGTTTGACATTCTGGCCAAAGATGGCTCAGTCATTGTGGCTAAAGACAAACGCATTACTGTTAAACATATTCGCGATATGGAAAAAGCCGGCGTCAGTGAAATAGCTGTGCCCATGGACTTTATTCTTGGTCGCGCATTGGCAAGCACTATTGTTGATAAAGAAACAGGTGAAGTCGTTGCGAACGCAAATGATGAAATTACAGAGTCATTGTTGGAGAAGTTGGTAGATGCCAACATTACAACCATCAACACCTTGTATTCAAACGATTTAGATCACGGTGACTACATTTCACAGACACTTCGTATTGATGAAATTCCAGATCAATACAGTGCGCGCGTGGCGATTTACCGCATGATGCGTCCAGGCGAGCCGCCTACTGAAGAATCGGTTGAGGCTTTGTTCCAAGCTTTGTTCTTCAATGAAGATCGCTATGATTTATCGCGCGTGGGTCGCATGAAGTTTAATCGTCGCGTATTCCCACAAAAGCCTGAAGAGCGTCAATCAAACTGGATTCGTAAATTTTATGAAACAGTCGGTGACCATGGCGATGAAGGTTCAAATATCCTCTCAAATGACGATATTGTTGCGGTGATTGCCGTGTTGCTGGAGTTGCGCAACGGCCGTGGTGAGATCGATGATATCGACCACTTGGGTAACCGTCGTATCCGTTCAGTGGGTGAGTTGGCAGAAAACCAATTCCGTACAGGCTTGGTGCGTGTAGAGCGCGCTGTAAAAGAGCGTTTGTCACAAGCAGAATCAGACAACCTGATGCCGCATGACTTGATTAATGCAAAACCAGTATCAAGCGCAATACGTGAGTTCTTTGGCTCAAGCCAGTTATCACAATTTATGGACCAAACTAACCCATTGTCTGAAATTACGCATAAACGTCGTATTTCAGCCTTGGGTCCTGGTGGTTTGACACGCGAACGCGCAGGTTTTGAAGTGCGTGACGTGCACTCAACCCACTATGGCCGCGTGTGTCCAATCGAGACGCCTGAAGGCCCAAACATTGGATTGATCAACTCATTGGCGCTTTATGCACGTACTAACGAATATGGCTTCTTAGAAACACCATACCGTCGTGTTGAGGGCAATAAAGTATCGGACACGATTGACTACCTCTCAGCGATTGAAGAGAGTCAATACATGATTGCGCAGGCAAATACTGATATCGATGCCAAAAATCTATTTGTTGATGACTTGATTTCATCACGTCACCACAATGAATTTACCATGACGCAGCCAGACCGTGTCCAATATATGGACGTGGCGCCAGGTCAAATTGTGTCAGTTGCGGCATCTTTGATTCCATTCTTGGAACACGATGACGCCAACCGCGCATTGATGGGTGCAAACATGCAACGTCAAGCAGTGCCTTGTCTGCGTGCAGAAAAAGCAGTAGTGGGTACAGGGATTGAGCGTACGGTAGCCGTTGACTCGGGTACTGTGGTAACTGCACGTCGTGGAGGTGTGGTAGATTACATCGATTCAGGCCGTATTGTTGTGCGTGTCAACGATGAAGAGGCTAAGGCGGGTGAGGTAGGCGTAGATATCTACAACCTCACTAAATACACACGTTCTAACCAGAACACTAATATTAACCAGCGTCCACTGGTTAGAGTTGGTGATAAGCTATCTCGCGGCGACGTGATTGCTGACGGTGCGTCAACAGACATGGGTGAGTTGGCATTAGGTCAGAATATGCTGGTAGGCTTTATGCCATGGAATGGTTATAACTACGAAGACTCGATTCTGATTTCAGAGCGCGTTGTAGCAGATGATCGCTATACCTCAATTCATATTGAAGAGTTGTCAGTGGTTGCGCGTGATACAAAGCTTGGGCCAGAGGAAATTACGCAAGATATCTCAAACTTGAGCGAGCGCATGCTGGCTCGCTTGGATGAGGTGGGTATTATCCATATTGGTGCCGAAGTAGAGGCTGGTGATGTATTGGTAGGTAAAGTCACACCCAAAGGTGAAACGCAGCTGACACCAGAAGAAAAATTGCTGCGTGCAATTTTTGGTGAGAAAGCCTCTGATGTTAAAGACACTTCATTGCGCGTGCCATCAGGTATGAGTGGCACCGTAATTGATGTGCAGGTATTTACGCGTGAAGGCATTGAGCGTGATGCGCGTGCCCAGCAGATTATTGATGATCAATTAGCACATTATAAGTTGGATTTGGCTGACCAAATGCGTATCGTAGAAGACGACGCATTCGGCCGTATTCGTCGCTTGCTCGAAGGTAAAGTAGCGACTGGTGGACCTAATAAACTGAAAAAAGGTGAAGCATTAACTGCCGAGTATTTAGAGAGTGTTGGTCGCTATGACTGGTTTGATATTCGCTTATCAGACGAAGAGGCCGCACGTCAACTGGAGCAATTGAAAGACAGCCTTGCGCAGGCGCGTGTTGAGTTTGACAACCGTTTTGAAGAGAAAAAACGTAAACTGACACAAGGCGATGAACTGCCACCAGGTGTGCAAAAAATGGTGAAAGTGTACTTGGCAGTGAAACGTCGTATTCAGCCTGGTGACAAAATGGCGGGTCGTCACGGTAACAAGGGTGTGATTTCAAAAATCTGTCCTGTAGAAGACATGCCACACATGGCTGACGGTACACCATTGGACATCGTATTGAACCCGCTAGGCGTTCCTTCACGTATGAACATTGGCCAGATTTTAGAGGTTCACTTGGGTTGGGCTGCTAAAGGCTTGGGTTTACGTATCGAAGAGATGCTGCGTCAGGAAGTTAAAGTGGCTGAAATTCGCAAGTTCCTCGAAAAAATCTACAACGACAGCACGGGTAAAAAAGAAGATATCAAGTCGTTTACCGATGCCGAAATTCTAGATTTGGCACAGAATCTGACCAATGGCGTGCCATTTGCAACACCAGTGTTTGATGGTGCAGCGGAGTCAGATATTCGAGAGATGCTTGATTTGGCATTCCCAGATGATGATGTACGTACTCAACAATTGCAGTTCCATGCAGGCAAAACGCAGGTCACGCTGTTTGATGGACGTACTGGCGACAAATTCGAGCGTCCAGTCACTGTAGGTTATATGCACGTATTGAAACTGCACCACTTGGTAGATGACAAGATGCATGCACGCTCTACAGGTCCTTACTCATTGGTCACACAACAGCCATTGGGTGGTAAAGCACAGTTCGGTGGTCAGCGTTTTGGTGAGATGGAGGTTTGGGCGCTGGAAGCTTATGGTGCTTCATATACATTGCAGGAAATGCTGACTGTGAAGTCTGATGACGTCACCGGCCGTACCAAAGTATATGAAAATATCGTCAAAGGCGAACACAAAATCGATGCAGGCATGCCTGAATCATTCAACGTGTTGGTGAAAGAAATCCGTTCACTCGCTATCGACATTGACCTAGACCGCAACTAATTCAGGAGAGAATTCACATGAAAGCTCTATTAGACTTATTTAAACAGGTAACGCAAGAAGAAGAGTTTGATGCAATCAAGATTGCGTTAGCTTCACCTGAAAAAATCCGTTCATGGTCATATGGCGAAGTGAAAAAGCCGGAAACCATTAACTACCGTACATTCAAGCCAGAGCGTGACGGCTTGTTCTGCGCAAAAATCTTTGGCCCGATTAAGGATTATGAGTGCTTGTGCGGTAAATACAAACGGCTGAAACACCGTGGTGTCATCTGCGAAAAATGTGGTGTTGAAGTAACGTTATCAAAAGTACGCCGTGAGCGTATGGGTCACATTGACCTCGCCTCACCGGTCGCGCACATCTGGTTCTTGAAATCATTACCAAGCCGCTTAGGCATGGTGTTGGATATCGCTTTGCGTGATATCGAGCGTGTATTGTACTTTGAAGCATTCATCGTGGTTGATCCAGGCATGACACCGCTGACACGCGGTCAGTTACTGACTGAAGATGACTACTTGGCAAAAGTAGAAGAATACGGTGATGAATTCAACGCTGTAATGGGTGCTGAAGCTGTGCGTGAGTTATTGCGCACGATGGATATCGAGCGCGAAATCACGACATTGCGTCAAGATTTAGGTGCAACAGGCTCTGAAGCTAAAATCAAGAAAATTGCTAAACGCTTGAAAGTGTTAGAGGCATTCCAGAAATCTGGCATTAAACCAGAATGGATGATCTTGGAAATCTTACCAGTATTGCCACCAGAGCTACGTCCATTGGTACCGTTGGATGGCGGCCGCTTCGCAACGTCTGACTTGAATGATTTGTATCGCCGCGTCATCAACCGTAACAATCGTTTGAAGCGTTTGTTAGAGTTGAAAGCACCTGAAATTATCTGCCGTAACGAAAAACGTATGCTGCAAGAAGCGGTAGACTCATTGCTAGACAATGGCCGTCGCGGCAAAGTGATGACGGGTGCGAATAAGCGCCCGTTGAAATCACTGGCAGACATGATTAAAGGTAAAGGCGGTCGTTTCCGTCAGAACTTGCTTGGTAAGCGTGTCGATTACTCTGGCCGTTCAGTGATCGTGGTTGGTCCGCAATTGAAATTGCACCAATGCGGTTTACCTAAAAAAATGGCGCTGGAATTATTTAAACCATTCATCTTCCACAAGCTGGAAGTGTTAGGCTTGGCGACTACGATTAAAGCAGCGAAGAAAAAGGTTGAAGAAGAAGGACCAGAAGTATGGGATATCCTCGAGGATGTGATCCGCGAGCATCCAGTGCTGCTGAACCGTGCGCCTACATTGCACCGTTTGGGTATCCAGGCGTTTGAACCTATCCTGATTGAAGGTAAGGCGATCCAGTTGCATCCGCTGGTTTGTGCGGCATTCAACGCCGACTTTGACGGTGACCAAATGGCGGTTCACGTTCCACTGAGCCTTGAGGCGCAAATGGAAGCGCGCACCTTGATGCTGGCATCAAACAACGTGTTATCCCCTGCTAACGGTGAGCCAATTATCGTTCCGTCACAGGATATCGTTTTGGGTCTGTACTACATGACGCGTGAGAAAGTGAATGCACGTGGCACTGGCATGCGTTTTGCGGATGTGAAAGAAGTGCAGCGTGCCTTTGATCAGAATTTAATCGACTTGCACGCGCGAGTGACGGTGCGAATTAAAGAGTACGAGTTGGACCTGGACGGTGTAAAAACGGAAAAAATTAACCGCGTTGAAACAACGGTAGGCCGTGCGCTGCTGTCAGAAATTCTGCCTGCAGGACTGCCATTTAGCACAATCGATAAAGCATTGAAGAAAAAAGAGATTTCTAAACTTATCAATGCTTCATTCCGTAAAGTCGGTATCCGTGAAACGGTGATTTTTGCTGATAAATTGATGTACACAGGCTACTCATACGCGACTAAAGCAGGTATCTCGATCAGTATCAACGATATGTTGGTGCCGCCAGAGAAAGAGCAATTGATTGCTGCAGCGGATGCTGAAGTAAAAGAGATTGAAGATCAATATGTATCTGGTTTGGTCACACAGGGTGAGCGTTACAATAAAGTGGTCGACATCTGGGGTCGTGCAGGCGATAAAGTCGCGGATGCGATGATGAAGCAATTGCGCGAAGAGACGGTATTGAATGCGGATGGTAGCCAGTACAAGGATGCTAACGGCAAATCAGTGCGCCAAGAGTCATTTAATGCGATTTACATGATGGCGGACTCAGGTGCGCGTGGTTCTGCAGCACAAGTGCGTCAGTTGGCTGGTATGCGTGGCCTGATGGCGAAACCAGATGGATCAATTATTGAAACGCCAATTAAAGCGAACTTCCGTGATGGCTTGAACGTGTTGCAATACTTTATTTCAACCCACGGAGCACGTAAGGGTCTGGCTGATACGGCGTTGAAAACAGCGAACTCAGGTTACCTGACACGTCGTCTCGTTGACGTAACGCAAGACCTGGTGGTGACCGAGCATGATTGTGGCACAACCGATGGTCTGGTGACTAAGGCGCTGGTTAAAGGCGGTGAAGTGATTGAGCCGTTGCATGACCGCATCCTGGGTCGTACCGCAGCGTTGGATGTGATTAATCCTGAAACACAGGAAGTGATCTACCCAGCAGGCACATTGCTGACAGAAGACGAAGTTGAGCGTATCGATGCCCTGGGTATCGATGAAGTTAAGGTGCGTACAGCGCTGACATGTGACACTCGCTATGGTATCTGCGCTAAGTGTTATGGTCGTGACTTGGGTCGTGGCAAGCTGATTAGCATGGGTGAAGCTGTTGGTGTGATCGCTGCGCAATCAATCGGTGAGCCAGGTACTCAATTGACCATGCGTACATTCCACATTGGTGGTGCGGTATCACGTGCTGCTTCTGTCTCGCAGGTGGAAAGTAAATCGAACGGTATCCTGAACTTTACTTCTACGATGCGTTACGTGACTAATGCGCGTAATGAGCAAGTGGTGATTTCACGTAATGGTGAAGTGATTATTGCAGATGAAAACGGTCGTGAGCGCGAGCGTCATAAAGTGCCATACGGTGCGACACTGCAGATTACTGACGGTAAAACAGTGAAAGCTGGCCAGGCGATTGCAACGTGGGATCCGCATACCCGTCCAATTATTACTGAGTACGCAGGTTTTGTTAAATTTGAAAACGTTGAAGAAGGTATTACCGTTGCTAAACAAATTGATGACGTAACCGGCTTATCATCATTGGTGGTAATCGATCCTAAGCAACGTGCAGGTCAAACCAAAGGTCTGCGTCCACAAGTTAAGTTGTTGGATGCTAATGGCGTAGAAGTGAAACTTGCTGGCGGTGATCAGTCAGTCAATGTAACGTTCCAGATCGGATGTATCATTACCGTGAAAGATGGCCAGGAAGTTGGCGTGGGTGAAGTGTTAGCGCGTGTACCGCAAGAATCATCAAAAACGCGTGATATTACCGGTGGTCTGCCACGCGTGGCTGAATTGTTTGAAGCGCGTTCACCAAAAGATGCAGGTATGCTTGCAGAGGTGACGGGTACTGTATCATTCGGTAAAGACACCAAAGGTAAGCAGCGTTTAGTGATTACAGATTTGGATGGTGTTTCAAACGAATACCTGATTCCAAAAGACAAGCATGTGACAGCGCATGATGGTCAAGTGGTGACTAAAGGCGAAACAATTGTTGACGGCCCAGCTGATCCACAAGACATTTTACGTTTACAAGGCCGCGAAGCTCTGGCACGTTACATCATTGACGAAGTGCAGGATGTTTACCGCTTACAAGGCGTTAAGATCAACGACAAGCACATTGAAGTAATAGTGCGTCAAATGTTACGCCGCGTACGTGTAACTGATGCAGGTGATACAAGCTTCATTTTAGGTGAGCAAGTAGAACGCGCTGATTTACTGGCTGAAAATGAGCAAGTGATTGCGAAGGATAAAGCCCCTGCACAGTTTGAATATGTGTTGCTGGGTATCACCAAGGCATCATTGTCAACAGACTCCTTTATCTCAGCCGCTTCATTCCAGGAAACAACACGCGTGCTGACAGAGGCCGCTATCTTAGGTAAACGTGATGATTTGCGCGGACTGAAAGAAAACGTCATTGTTGGTCGTTTGATTCCTGCTGGTACAGGCTTGGCATATCACGAAGCGCGTAAGCGTGCAGCGGTTGCTGGCGGGGTGCCTGCGGTAGAAGCGTCAGTACAGGAAGCTGCATCTGAAGCCGAAACTCAAGAGGTGATGGTGACGGCAGAAGAGGGAAGTGAAACCGCTGCAGAATAAAGCGAAGCAATTAAGACTTGACAATAAAAGTCAGGCTAAATAGAATGCTGAGTTTTTCAGGATGGAGTTATTGCCTCTGAGGTAATTTCCATCCTGGTTATTTTGTAGTTTGTTGTAAATTTATTGAGAACATTAGAGGTTATAGGCGATGCCAACCATCAATCAGTTAGTACGTAAGCCACGCGTTAAAGTGGTCACAAAGAGCAAGGTGCCTGCACTTGAAGCTTGTCCGCAAAAACGTGGTGTTTGCACGCGTGTATACACCACGACACCTAAAAAGCCTAACTCGGCTTTGCGTAAAGTAGCGAAAGTTCGCTTAACCAACGGCTATGAAGTCATTAGCTACATTGGTGGTGAAGGCCATAACTTGCAAGAGCACAGTGTTGTTTTGCTGCGTGGCGGTCGTGTGAAAGACTTGCCAGGTGTGCGTTACCATATGGTGCGCGGTAGCTTGGATACTGCAGGCGTTAAAGATCGTAAGCAATCACGTTCTAAATACGGTGCTAAGCGTCCTAAAGAAGCTAAAGCTAAGTAATTTAAATTTAAACCGATAAGCGGTTTTATTAATGTGCGGCTAACCAAAAGCCTTGCTGGAGCAGTTGCTGGCAAAACATAAATGATAATAGAGACTAAAGAAAGTAGAGTTAAGCATGCCAAGACGTAGAGAAGTTCCCAAACGTAACATCCTGCCAGATCCAAAGTTCGGTAGCCAAGAAGTGTCAAAATTTGTAAACGTACTGATGACAGGTGGTAAAAAATCTGTTGCTGAGCGCATTTTGTACGGTGCTTTTGACCAGGTCACTAACAAAACAAGTAAAGATGCGCTGGAAGTGTTTACACTTGCGCTTACAAACTTGCGTCCATTGGTTGAAGTTAAGAGCCGCCGTGTGGGTGGTGCTAACTACCAAGTGCCAGTTGAAGTGCGTCCAAGCCGTCGCAGTGCGTTGGCAATGCGTTGGTTGCGTGATGCAGCGCGTAAGCGTGGTGAGAAATCAATGGGCTTGCGCTTAGCTGCTGAGTTGATTGAAGCTTCAGAAGGTCGTGGTTCAGCGATGAAGAAGCGTGAAGAAGTGCACCGTATGGCAGAGGCTAATAAAGCGTTCTCACACTTCAGATTCTAGTGAGTTAAAGTGCACCTTTAAAAGGTGCATGCTTCTTTGGTAAGATGTTCTTTAAGAAATTTAAGCAATAATATTTAAGCAAAGGTAATAACCGTGGCTCGTAAAACCCCTATACAACGCTACCGTAATATCGGTATTAGCGCACACATTGATGCTGGCAAAACAACAACGACAGAACGTATTTTGTTTTACACAGGCATAAATCATAAAATTGGTGAAGTGCATGATGGTGCGGCTACTATGGACTGGATGGAGCAAGAGCAAGAGCGTGGTATTACCATTACTTCTGCTGCAACGACCTGTTTCTGGAAGGGGATGGATACGTCACGTCCAGAGCATCGTTTTAATATTATTGATACCCCAGGCCACGTTGACTTTACGATTGAAGTAGAGCGTTCAATGCGTGTGCTGGATGGTGCGTGCATGGTTTACTGTGCGGTGGGTGGTGTGCAGCCACAATCAGAAACCGTGTGGCGTCAGGCTACCAAATACAAAGTACCACGTTTGGCATTTGTGAATAAAATGGACCGTTCGGGTGCGGACTTTTTTAAAGTCGTAGAGCAAATGCGCACACGTCTAAAAGCCAATCCAATCCCTATCGTGATTCCTATTGGCCGTGAAGATACATTTACGGGCGTGGTTGACCTCATTAAGATGAAATCCATTATCTGGGATGAAGCGTATCAGGGAATGAAGTTTGCTTACGGCGACATTCCAGCGGATCTGGTTGAAACGGCTAGCAAATGGCGTGAAAACATGGTGGAGGCAGCTGCTGAAGCTTCAGAAGACTTGATGAATAAATACCTTGAAGAAGGCGATTTGTCAGAAGCGGATGTAATCCTAGGTTTGCGCACTCGCACTATTGCGACTGAAATTCAACCAATGTTGTGCGGTACAGCATTCAAGAATAAGGGTGTTCAACGTATGTTGGATGCGGTGATTGATTTCTTGCCATCCCCTGTAGATATTCCAGATGTGACCGGTGAGGATGACGACGGTGAGCCTGTTACCCGCAAGGCGGATGATAACGAAGGGTTCTCGGCGTTAGCATTTAAATTGATGACGGACCCGTTTGTTGGTCAATTGACTTTCGTGCGCGTATATTCTGGTGTGTTAAAGTCAGGCGAGACTGTGCTTAACTCTGTGAAGAATAAAAAAGAGCGCGTGGGTCGTATCGTGCAAATGCACGCAAACTCACGTGAGCCGGTAGAAGAGGTGTTAGCGGGTGACATTGCTGCCTGTATCGGTTTGAAAGATGTTACAACGGGCGAAACGCTATGTTCAGTAGATAAGCCAATTATCCTTGAGCGTATGATATTCCCTGAGCCTGTGATTCACGTAGCAGTTGAACCAAAAACTAAGGCCGACCAAGAGAAAATGGGTATTGCTTTGGGCCGTTTGGCGCAAGAAGATCCATCATTCCGTGTGCGCTCAGATGAAGAGTCAGGTCAAACAATTATTTCTGGTATGGGTGAGTTGCATCTGGAAATTCTAGTTGATCGTATGAAGCGTGAATTTAACGTGGAAGCCAATGTGGGTGCGCCACAGGTTGCATATCGTGAAGCGATCCGTAAGTTGGTCGAGGTTGAAGGTAAATTTGTTAAGCAGTCTGGTGGTAAAGGTCAGTACGGTCACGTATGGTTGAAAATGGAACCAAACGAAGCTGGGAAAGGCTTTGAGTTTGTTGATCAAATCAAGGGCGGTACAGTGCCTCGTGAGTTTATTCCTGCGGTTGAAAAAGGCTTGCGTGAAACGATTCCAGCGGGTATTTTGGCTGGCTTCCCAGTGGTAGATGTTAAAGTGACTTTGTTTGATGGTTCATACCATGATGTTGACTCTAACGAGAACGCATTTAAGATGGCTGCTTCAATCGGCTTTAAAGATGGTATGCGCAAGGCAGACCCAGTGTTGCTTGAGCCTATGATGGCAGTTGAAGTTGAAACGCCTGAAGAGTACATGGGTGATGTGATGGGTGACTTGTCTTCGCGTCGCGGTATTATTCAAGGTATGGATGATATGGCTGGTGGCGGTAAGGCGATTCGTGCTGAAGTGCCGTTGTCAGAAATGTTTGGATACTCAACGGTTGTTCGCTCACTGTCGCAAGGTCGTGCAACTTACAGTATGGAATTTAAGCACTACTCTGAAGCACCAAGAAACGTGGCTGATGCCATTATGAATAAGAAATAATTCATTAATTTTAAGTTTAGACAGATAAGGAAATAATCATGGCAAAAGGTAAATTTGAACGGACCAAGCCGCACGTAAACGTAGGCACGATTGGCCACGTTGACCACGGTAAGACAACATTAACGGCAGCGATTACGACTGTATTGACCAAGAAATTTGGTGGTG
>JAQTXW010000003.1 GCA_028688575.1 Methylotenera sp.
TTGTGAAATATTGGAAACAGGTAATGATTCTTACCGTTTTAAGCACCGCAAAAGCCGTGCTCAGCAGAGTGAAAAAGTGGAAACAATTGGACGCTGATTAGTGGAAAGTTTTGGACGCTGTTTGACAGATATATGGCTATTGGTGCAACGCAGACGTATGCATGATTAAAAAATGACCCTGTAAATAATTCTGTGTAAATGCTTTTTAGAGTGCATTAATTAAACATCTGAGCTAAAGCGGTTGTATTATAAAAAACCCCCAAAGCTTGAGGCTTCGGGGGAACTTGCAATATCACAACAAGCTATCGCTGTGTGTAGGGTGGGAAAGCAACTGAACATGCTGTTTATTTGTAATAAACAGCATGGCCTAGGTTCAGCACCTCCCCATAAGCGCAATTAAACTTGCGCTGTATAGCTTGCAATCCGTGTGCCAGGTGTGGTTTTTTTTGATAGTGTGCTGTTTTTATTGAATATTTATAAATATCGTGAGTTTTTTGTATGGTTGAAATCAGCCATTGGTTGCTGTAAATAGCCAACACAACGATGGTGAGTCAGATAGACATGCGCCTACAGGCCAGACCGTAAGGCGGCTCACGCTTAGATCAGTATTTTCTTTAATGCGGGATTTTGCGCAAGATGCTGGGTCAATCAGTGCATAGGTTATGCTTAGGCTGATGGGGTTTGATATTGGATGTGAATGATTTCAAACGAGGCGTCCCCTTGCGGGGTGCTGACACGAATGGTGTCGCCTGTGGTTTTGCCCATCATGGATTTTGCTAGTGGTGAAACCCAGCTGATATGGCCCTTGCTGGGTTCAAGTTCATCTTTGCCTACAATGCGGTAGGTGTGCTCAGTGTCATCGTCCAGATTGTACAAGGTGACCCATGCGCCAAAGTAGACTTTTTCCAGATGTTGTTGTTGGCTAGCATCCACAATTTCGGCTAAATCCATGCGCCGCATGAGATGGCGGCAACGGCTATCAATCTGGCGTAAGCGACGTTTGCCATAGATGTAGTCGCCATTTTCACTGCGGTCACCATTGCCCGCTGCCCACGAAACAGTGCGAACAACTTCTGGACGTTCTACTTTGTAAAGCTGATGGAATTCTGCTTTGAGCGCAGCAAAGCCTTCAGGGGTGATGTAGTTTTTTTCGTCGGTAGCGGCCATGAGGTGGTTACTGGCTGGCCTTGCTTTTGTCCAGCAGTTGTACATCCTTGATATAAAAGCTTGTATCGCCAAAACAGCTGGTTGGCACGCCTTTATGTTCTTCATAAATCAAGCGCACGCGTTCACCAACAGTCTGGTTAATTTTTTTTGCGACGTTTTCATCCCTGACGGTAAAAAAGAATTTTTCGGCCTGTGTGCCTGGCATGGACACTAAAATAAGCTCACCTTCATAGGTTTTACATAGCCAGCCTTTTTGCGAAAGTTTTTGCACATAGCCTGCGCGCTCACCCGAGGAGTAAACCCAGTTTAATGAAGCCCATGTGTAGAGCGCTAGCAGGCTGATGGGGAGTAGTAACAAAAGAATCGCATAAGTCAGTATTTTTTTTAGTCGAGCTATCATGGTGGGGTTGGGGCTTTCGTTGGTGAATCTGCCTATTTTATTTGCCTATTACAAATAATCCAATAGAATTGTGAAATGACTTTGAAGCCGATTATTCTTTGCCCTTCAGCCCGCCTCGCGCGCAGTATCCAAAACGACATAGCACAGCAACAGCTTCTGTTAGCAAAAAGCCAATGGCTCAGTCCTGAAGTGCTGACTTTATCGCAATGGTTAGAGCGAGTGATAGAAGAGGGTTTGCTGACAGGTGAGATTGTAGCGCAGTCAACGCCTTATGTTTTAACTGCCTTTAACGAGCAGACAATGTGGCAAGAGGTGATTGCACAATCGCTAAAGAAACACGCATTGGGCGAGTTGTTTGATGTGGCTGGCCTGGCGAAAGCGGCGATGGAGGCCAACCGTTATGTGGTGGCTTGGCATTTAGACATAGCCAGCGAACATCAGGCAGAAGAATCGCGCCAGTTTATGTTGTGGCAGCAGGCTTTTCAGGTGCGCTGTGCTGAGTTAAATGTCCTGGAAAGCGTGCGTTATATTGATTGGCAGCTGTCTTATTTGCGCAATACCCGTAGTGCGCTACCACCTCATGTTGAGTTTGCTGGGTTTGACCAGACGGCACCACAAGAAAAACGGCTGCGCGATATTTTAATGCAGCGTGGCGTAACGGTGGTTGATTATGCCACCACGGCAAACGCGGCTGGGCAGGCAGCTCAGGTGTGCTTGGAAAATGAAGAAGCTGAATGCAGGGCCGCAGTTGCGTGGGCCGCATCGTACCTGAATGAGCATCCACAAGCCACAATTGCCATCGTAACCCCCAAGTTAAGTGAGGTGAGAAACCAGCTTGCTGATTTACTGGATGATGTTTTTTATCCTGAGAGTGTGCGCCCCAGCTTGGTTGCCATATCGCGATGCTATAATTTTTCTTTAGGGACACCCCTTGCACAGCAGCCTGTGATTCAAGCTGCACTGAATTTATTAAGGTTAGTGACAGCGTATCAGCTAGCCTATGCCGATGTTTCTGCGATGCTGCTTTCTCCGTTTTGGTCGGCGAGCAGTGAAGAGGCGGATGCAAGGGCAATGCTGGATGTACGCATGCGTGAAAAGCTGCCGATGCAGTTTACATTGCCGCGCTTTATTGAATTTGCGCAAAAGCAATATGATGATGGTTTGAAGATTGCGCAGCTCCTGCATGACCTTAAAGCGACGATCGCTGCAACTCCTGGCAGTTCAGCACCAGCTTCACACTGGAGTAGCTTATTGGATCGTTTGCTCAATCTTTTGCGCTGGCCAGGTGAGCGCAATATCACCAGCCTGGAATATCAGGCGCTGAACGCCTGGCAAAAAGCATTGCAGCAGCTGGCACAGCTCGATGTGTTGGGTAGGCGCCTCTCAGCAAGCCAGGCGGTTGCTTATTTACAGCAAATTTGTACTGAACAGGTGTTTCAGCCAGAAACCGAACAAACCCCAATGATTCAGATATTGGGTATGATGGAAGGGCTGAGTCAGCCTGTGGATGCGATTTGGTGTATGCATATGAACGACCATCTCTGGCCACCTCCAGCACGTCCCAACCCGTTATTGCCTGCATTTATTCAGCGCTTGGCAGGCTTGCCAAATGCCGATGATCGTGTTCAGGCAGCCTTTGCAGCCGCTATACACCAGCGCATTGTGCATTCAGCACAGCAGGTGATATTTTCAAGCAGCCGTACCGAAGGCGAGAGCCAGTTGCGCGTTTCCCCCCTGATGCAAAGTATTTCTCCATTAAACACTTTGCCAAATTTAGCCAGCACTTTAGCTGAGCAATTAAGTGCTGGCGCACACCAGACCTTAGTGCATGTGGATGACCATATGGCACCGATTGTCAAAGAAGGGGAGCATGTTTCAGGTGGCACAGGTTTATTAAAAGCGCAGGCCATTTGTCCTGCATGGGCTTTTTACCAATATCGACTTGGTGCCAAAGCGCTTAAAACACCCACAAGTGGTTTGGATAGCATGGCGCGAGGTTCATTGGTGCACGATGTACTTGAACGGTTCTGGCGTAAACGGCATTTTGCTGATTTGCGCGATATGTCACTGGATGCTTTTAAGCAAGCCTTGACACAGGCTGTGGTACATAGTCTGGAGGCTTTTGCCGATGATAATGAGGTGCTGACCCCTGCCATGCGTGAGTTAGAGCATGAGCGACTGTTACAGCTGGTCGGTGATTGGCTACAGTTTGAAAAGTCGCGTGGTGTTGCTTTTAAAATAGTGGGATGTGAAATCAGTAAAGTGGTGCAAATTTGCGGCATAGAAGTCACCTTGAAAATAGACCGTATTCATGAGTTGGAAAACGGTGGATTAGCCTTTGTAGACTATAAGACTGGGCAAATCCCAAAAACAAAAAACTGGGGTGAGGACCGTATTACAGAGCCGCAGTTGCCTATTTATGCCAGTTTCTATGCAGATAAAGACCTGCCTGTGGCTGGTGTTTATTTTGGCATGGTGAAAACCGCGGAGCATGAATTCTCAGGCGTGGGTGAAGCGGATTTTGAGGTGGAGCAGGCCAAACGCGCTCCGGCTTATCTTCAGGACTTTACAGATTGGCCAGATTTATTAACGCATTGGAAAGCTTCGATAGAAGCCATCGCCATGGAAATTAGGGCTGGGCAGGCAGGTACATACTTTAGTGATGATGCGGATTTGATGTATTGTGAAGTGCTGCCCTTACTGAGGTTGCCTGAACGTAAATTACAGTTTGAGCGATTTCAACGTGCAGATGCACAAGCACAGGCACAGGTGCAACCTGGATCAGGCGGTGATGTATGAGTCAGGTTAACGCTAGCTACACACCGTCAGACACACTGGAGTCTGATGCACAAAATCGTTTGCGCGCACTAGATTTAAGCTCATTTATCGTAGAGGCGCCTGCTGGCGCGGGTAAAACTGAATTGCTCACGCAACGCTATTTAAAGCTGTTGCAAACCGTGAGTGCACCAGAAGAAATTATTGCCATTACCTTTACCAATAAAGCCGCCGCAGAAATGCGGCTGCGTATTTTGGATAGTTTATTAAGGGCAGCCAAGCAAGATAAGCCTGCCGAGCCACATAAGCAAGTGACTTATGCGCTGAGTGTGCAGGCTTTGCAGCAATCTGAGCAGCATCATTGGCAGCTGATTGAAAACCCGTCTAGGCTACGTATTTTTACCATTGATAGCTTATGTGCGCATTTGGCAAGACAAATGCCGCTGATGAGTCGCTTTGGTGCGCAGCCTGGCGTCACAGCTGATGCAGGTGTTTTGTATGCGCAGGCGGCGGCGCAGACACTTGCCCTGATGGATAGTGCCGAGCATGGCCAACTGGTAAAGACCGCGTTGCGTTACGTGGATAATGATGCCAACCAGCTTAAGCTTCTGCTGGTCAATATGCTGGAGAAGCGGGACCAGTGGCTGCATCATGCCCAAGTGGAGGTCGATGCTGCAGCCTTGCAGTTGACTTTGCGCTATTTGGTCGAGCAGGAGATTGAAACTGCCGCACTCGCCCTGCCTATTAGATTGCAGCACCTGCTTATGCCGATTGCGCGGTATGCTGCCGCCAACTCGCCTGATGAGCATGTGCTTGGCTTATTATCCGAGTGGGAAGTGCCTCTTGCACAAAATCAGGAAGCCTTGCCTATGTGGTGTGCCTTGGCAGAGTTGCTTTTAACGGCAAAAGGTGAGCCGCGCAAAGAAGGTGGCTTAAATGTGAAACTGGGTTTTCCTGCGAACGATGAGGGGCGCTCGCAAAAGGCAAAACTGGCAGCAATCATTGCTGAAATTTCTGATGCGGATGCCTTGCATCGGGTGCGCTCATTGCCTAATTTAAGTGACGAGCACACTGGCTGGCAAATAATTGCAGCACTCGCCAAATTGCTCACACTTGCTGTTGCCCAATTATGGTTAGTATTTCAACGGGCAGGTGAAGTGGATTTTGTAGAAATTGCGCAGCGTGCGACACGTGCACTCTCAGACCACCTGGGTGAGCCAACAGAGCTGGCGCTTAAACTTGATTACAAAATCCAGCATTTGCTAGTGGATGAGTTTCAGGATACCAGCCCGAGTCAGGTGGCACTGATTGAGCAGCTCACACTTGGCTGGCAGGCGGATGACGGCCGTACTTTATTCACGGTGGGTGACCCCATGCAGTCTATCTACCGTTTTCGCAAGGCCAATGTCGGTTTGTTTATCGATGCGGCCATTCATGGCATAGGGAGTATTCAGCTGGAGCGTTTGCAGCTTTACCGCAATAACCGCTCATGCCCTGCCATTGTGCATTGGATTAACCAGACCTTTACTCCGATTTTTCCGAAGCAAGATGTCGTAACAGCGGGTGCGATTCATTACCGGCCATTTGTAGCGACCAAGCAGGGGCTGCTTGGTGAGGGGGTGGAAGTACACCCTGTTATTAAGCAAGCAGATGAGCGCTATGATACCGCAGTACGGAGAGAGGCCGAAGCGGTGATCCGCATTATTTTACGCGCACGGGAAAATAATCCTGATCAAAACATAGCGGTGCTGGTGCGCTCTAAAAAACATTTAGCGTACTTGGTCAGCCAGCTGCGCCGTGATTACCAGAATATTGCTTTTCAGGCGGTAGAGATTGAAGCGCTTGAAGGTCGTCAGGTTGTGCAGGATTTACTTGCACTCATGTATGCGCTGCATCATCGTGCGGACCGTGTACATTGGCTGGCAATGCTGCGTGCTCCTTGGTGCGGCTTAACTTTGCATGACCTATATGCCTTGGCTGGGCATGACCATCAGCGCACGATCTGGCAATTGATGCAGGATAAAGAGATTGTTGCTCGTTTGTCCAAAGATGGACAAGCGCGCTTAACTCATATGCGTGAAGTTTTGCTGGAGGCGTTTGCCAGTCAGGGACGAATGAACGTAAGCCGCTGGTTACGCGGTGTTTGGCTGATGCTGAGTGCGGCTGATTGTTTATGGGCACCATCGGACGTGGTGGATGTGCAGGCGTTTTTTGCTTGTCTGGATCGTCTTGACCGCACAAATCAGTTTTCACCCGAGCGTATGCAAAGCGAAATCACCCAATTGTTTGCCGCGCCAGATAGCCGTGGTGAGCAGCTGCAAATGATGACGATACACAAATCCAAAGGCTTGGAGTTTGATACCGTGATTTTATTGGGCTTGGGTGCGGCAACTGGAGGCAATAATAATGATAAGCCGCTGGTGTTATGGGAAGAAGTCAAAACATCACAAGGCCATGCACTGCTTGCCGCGCCTTTTATTCCCAAAGGTTTGCGCGATAATGACAAGGTGAGTCCTTATGATTATTTGGCTTCGCGTGAAAAAGTGCGCGATGCTAATGAGTCAGCCCGGGTATTGTATGTTGCAGTCACGCGTGTGGTGCGTAAATTGCATTTGGTGGGGATTGCCAGCCAAAATGCCAAAGGCGAAATCAACCCGACTAAAAATACCTATCTGGATTTACTATGGCCAACAATAGGCAGAGTATTTGAGGCTGATGAGCCAGATGTAGAGGCGAGAGTGGCAGTTGATGATATAGCTGAATTTACGCCACAGCTGGTTCGTTTGGCTCAGCCTGAGATTCCTGCGATATTGCAAAGTAATCCATCACGCCAGACACATGCTCAATTAAGCACCCAAGCGAACACCAAGCCAGTTTACCAGAGTAGTCTAGATGCGGATGTTGGTACATTGGCGCACCGATATCTTGAAATGATTGCGCAACAAGATGTTACTCAATGGGCAGCTCATAGAATCGCAACACTTGAGCATGCAATGCATCACTGGCTGCGTCAGCAGGGGCACGAGGCGCGGGCGGCAAAATCGGCTGCGGCGACTGTGCAGGAGATGTTGGAGCAAACGGTTAATAGTGTGGATGGGCAGTGGGTACTCAAGGCAAGGCCAGATGCAGGAGCGGAGCTGGGCATCACATGTTATCATCACGATGGCATAAAAAGCTATGTGATTGATCGCACGTTTATAGAAGACGGCGTGCGCTGGATTATTGATTATAAATCAGTGGCTTTAGAGAAAAACCTCGCTGATAGTGAATTAAGCGCGATTGCACAGCAATATAAACCTCAATTAGATAACTACGCCATGCTATTTGCAGATGAAATGCTACCTATCAAAAAAGCGATTTTCTTCTTGAGCTTGGGCAGACTCTGTATGTTGTAACTATAGTCAGCATAAACTACAGGTGTATACCCTGTTAGAATGACATTATCTTTTATTAAAAGTTGATCAATGAAATTTTTTTCGAATTTGTTTGAGCGAGCAATGCGGTGGGCGCGCCTACCCAAAGCGCCATGGTATTTAGGTGGATTGAGCTTTGCTGAATCCTCTTTTTTTCCTATTCCACCCGATGTGATGTTGGCGCCGATGAGCTTGGCTAACCCGAAAAAAGCCTGGCATTTTGCACTCATCACCACGCTGGCTTCGGTGGCAGGCGGGTTGCTAGGTTATTTGATAGGAGCAAGTCTATTTGATTTGATCGCCCCCAGCTTGAGTAAAAGCCATTACTGGCAAGCCTATCAAACTGCGGTCAATTGGTTTGGAGAATGGGGATTCTGGGCAATATTTATTGCAGGTTTCTCGCCGATTCCTTATAAGGTATTTACCATTGCGGCTGGCTCGCTTTCTATGCCGCTACTGCCATTCGTGATTGCCTCAGTCATTGGCCGTGGCTTACGTTTTTTTATGGTGGCAGGGCTGATGAAATGGGGCGGTGCCCGCATGGAAGCAAGTTTGCATCGGTATGTGGATCGTATAGGCTGGGCTACTGTAGGTTTTGTGGTGCTTGCCGTGATTTTGACTCGTTAATATTTCGAATGCTTAGCTAGCAGGCCTTAGCTTGACGATTTTTTAACCCAGACTTTGCATTAGGCGATTTTGCATCTACTTGCAGTCAACTTGCCCATTTTGAGTCTTCTTTGCGCATACTTTTTGTCAATAGAATGACTATTGACCATAAAATCTGCACAAAAAATCCATCAAACTGTGCGGCATCGCCACTGCAAGTCATAATGGAATGTCTGGGATGATTGATACTTAGTCCGTTGAATTTAGGTCATCAAGGGCTAACTTTAAACGGTGCAAAAAAACCCGTGATGAGTTTTACGTTTGATTAATTGTCCTCGAGCATCGCAGAGAGCGATGTGATAGGCACTGGCTTGCTGAACAGGTAGCCTTGAAACACTGGGCAGCCATTTTTTTGCAAAAATGCACGCTGCGCTTCGGTTTCTACACCTTCGGCAATAATTTCCATGCCGAGGTGATGCCCCATGCCAATAATCGTTTGTACGATGACGGCATCGCTGTTTTTAATGCCGATGTTGCGTGTAAAAGACTGGTCAATCTTCAACTGGTCTAAAGGCAGTTGCGTGAGGTAAGCCAGTGAAGACTGGCCTGTGCCAAAGTCGTCCATAGAAAAGCGTACGCCGATAGATTGCAAGCGCTGCATTTTATGAATGGTGTCCTTAATGTCATCTAGCACCAGACTTTCAGTCAGTTCCAGTTTTAGCTTGTCCGGATTGATGCCTGTAAGATGAATGACCTCAATCACTGATTCGACAAAATCTGGCTTAAAGAACTGTTTTGCACTCACATTGACTGCCAATTGCAAATTTTGAGTATGGACATTGTTTTCCCACGATTTAATTTGCATACATGCCGTTTTTAACACCCATTCACCGATGGGGATGATCAGCCCTGTTTCTTCTGCTAGAGGAATGAACTCAAGCGGTGGCACCAGCCCTAGTTTAGGATGCTGCCAGCGAATCAGCACTTCAGCCCCCGTGATTTTTTTGTTGTGATAAACCTGAGGCTGGTAATAGAGTACAAATTGCTGCGCTTTGATTGCAAGCCGTAGATCATTTTCCATGGCAACGCGTGCATTAATGTTGGCTTGCATGATGGGGTCAAAAAAGCGTAAATTGTTTCTGCCAGATTTTTTAGCCTGATACATCGCAATGTCTGCATGCTTGAGCAGATCGTCCAGCGACTCTTGATGATTGCTAAACAATGCAACGCCGATACTCGCCCCAATTTGATATTCTTTGCCTGCCAGTAGGTAGGGCACATTGAGGGTGGCCAATATTTTTTCACCGATATCTTCGGTTTGCGTGGCGGCTTCAGCGCTATTTTCACTCAAGCCTTCAATCATCACCACAAACTCATCACCACCCAGACGAGCGACGGTATCTCCCTCACGTATTGAGGCGGTTAAGCGCTTAGCTACTTCTTTCAGCAGGGTGTCGCCCACATCATGGCCTAATGTGTCGTTAATGGTTTTAAAGTGATCCAGATCCAGGAATAGTATAGCGCCGTCTTTACCGTGTCTGGCGCTGTATAGCAATGCTTGGTTTAATCTGTCGAGCAGCAATCTGCGATTAGGTAATGCTGTGAGGTGATCATAGAAAGCGAGATTTTCAATTTGTGCAGCAGCAGCTTTACTGTGGGTAATGTCGGTCGCACTGCCAACGAAATTAGTAATTTCGCCTTCTAAATTTTTAACTGCGGTAATAGTTAAAAACTCTGGGTAGAGTTCGCCATTTTTACGTTTATTCCATAGTTCACCCTGCCATTTGCCTTTGGCAAGCAGTGAGCGCCAAAGGTCCGCGTAAAAGTTTGTGTCATGTACACCTGACTTAAGCAGCTTGGGCGTATGTCCGATGACCTCGTGTGCCGCATAGCCAGTCATTTCAGTGAAGGCGCGATTCACACGCAAGATGATATTATTGGCATCGGTAATCAGCATGGATTCATATGACTCAAACGCAACTGCCGCTATGCGCAGCTCGCTTTCTGCATTTTTTTGTTTTGTGATATCCACAAACGTCCATAGTGACTCTTCGCTCTCTTTGTTGAGTAATGTGCCACTTAGCGCCATCCAGATTAAACTGCCATCTTTGCGTACATACTGGTGCTG
This sequence comes from Methylotenera sp., assembly GCA_028688575.1. Taxonomy (GTDB): domain Bacteria; phylum Pseudomonadota; class Gammaproteobacteria; order Burkholderiales; family Methylophilaceae; genus Methylotenera. Next base: position 10,490 of record JAQTXW010000003.1, read on the forward strand.
GGTGTGGCCAATGCCATATTTTGAAATCTCGGCATAGGTGGCCTCAACAGATTGGAAAGCCTGCTCACTGGTATAAAAATGGCGGGTGGAAACGCCCACAAGCTCGCCTGGCTCGTACCCCAGCATGGTTTCAAATGCCTGATTAGCCCAAATAATTTTACGCTGCTTTAAAGCGAGCGCCCCTACAAGCTGGTTACCTAAAATGGCGCGTTTTTCGTTGAGGAGTTCGTTTCTAAGTGTCGTGACATCCTGAATGGTGCCATGCATACGCAAAGGTTTGCCCTGTGCATCCAGTACAAGCCTACCCAGACCGTGAATGTAGCGCTGCTCGCCATCGCTTGGGCGGATAATCCTGTATTCGCGGTCAAATTCATTTGCTTTTTTGGCGAATTTGCGTCGTAAATAATGCTTGGCTGGCATTAAGTCGTCAGGATGTATTAGTGCATCCCAGCTGGCTTCAGTGCGTGGGTAACTATTGTCAATGCCGAGTATATGATCCAGCGTTTCAGAACTGCTCCAGATTTGTTCTGGAATATAGAATACATAATTACCGAGTTCTGCGATTTTTTGTGACTCTTTTAACGTGGCTTCACTTTCAAGCAGTGCAAGCTCTGTCAGCTTGCTTTCAGTCACATCACGGGCAATGCCAAATAACCCTGTAATTTCACCTTGTGCGTTTTTAATCGGGAATTTTCTGTTATTCACCCAGCCTTTTTTGCCATCAGCCAATAACATTTCTTGAGTATCATGTGCGACTTCAGCACCTGCAAATATTTTTTTCTCTAAACTGTAATAAATATCTGCGTATGTCTCCTCATAAACATCGTAATCGGTCAGTCCTAAGAAGTTTTTCCAGTGTTCTAATTGAGGTGCTGTTTTGACGAGTGATGCACTCGCGCCTGTAAACACATGATTGCGGTCTTTAAAATAAATAAAGTCATCAGTATTATCCATCATGGCTTTAAAGTTGCTGAGCGTGTGCTGCTCAGTTTGAGGCTGCCATAAGCTTTTTACATCCTGCAATAGCAGTTCTAGCACTTGATGATTGTCATGCCGCTCTTTGGTATAAACTCCTTTGACACAGCATATATAGCCATTTTTATGCCTAATACGCAAATGAATGCTTTGCTGCTCCAAGCAGGGGGTGTCTGAAAACAGCACGTTGGCAATATCTTGGTCATCGTGATGTATGCGCTCATTCAGCACAACACGGCCTGATAAAAAGTCTTGAGCAGTGAACCCTAGTAAACCCTCAATATCCCCATCGACTGATTGCACGAATACAGGCTGTGTTAAGTGAATGCGGATTTTCATCATCGATATTTCAGGCATCATTGTTACCATTGACGTTAAGCAGGGTAAACACTTTTATATAAACTCTTTGAGTAGTGATTTTACAAATTCAGATCTAAGGTTGATGTCTTCCAGGCCGACTGTCACTCTTAGTTTGTCTGGGCCATTCATGCGGCATCTTCTGTCACGCTGTAGCAGATTGATAAGCTTGAGTGGGTCTATATCAGCTTTGGGGTTAAATTGTAGTTGAATTGCACTGTCACTGGCATCTATTTTAATGACGCCCAGTGGTTTTGCCGCAATGCGCAAACGATGGCAAGCCATTAACGCCTCACCTTGCTCTGGCAACAGCCCAAAACGGTCAATCAGTTCCTCTTGCAGGTGGTCCAGCGCATCATCTTCATCGCAATTGGCAAGGCGCTTATAAATGACTAAACGCTCATGTACATCAGGGCAGTAGTCGTTAGTGAGCAAGGCTGGTGTGTGCAGATTGATTTCGGTGGTTACCCCTAAAGGTGCATTAAGATCAGGTTCTTTGCCAGCTTTGAGTTGTTTCACTGCATGATTGAGCATGTCTGCATATAAATTAAACCCAATTTCCTGCATTTCTCCGCTCTGAGAGTCGCCAAGCAACTCACCTGCGCCGCGAATTTCCAGATCGTGCATGGCCAGATGGAAGCCCGCGCCCAAGTCTTCCATCAATTGAATCGCATCCAGGCGTTTTTGTGCCTGTGGAGTGATTTTGCGCCCGGCTTCGGTTAATAAATAGGCATAAGCCTGATGATGTGAACGCCCGACGCGGCCACGCAGTTGATGCATTTGTGCCAGGCCAAACATATCAGCCTTGTTCATGATGATGGTATTGGCCGTGGGCACGTCAATGCCTGTTTCAATAATGGTGGTGCACAGGAGTAAATTATAGCGTTGGTGATAAAAGTCGCGCATCACTTGCTCTAGTTCACGCTCGCGTAATTGCCCGTGCGCCACAGCGATGCGGGCGTCTGGCAGAATGCGTTCGAGCTTTTCGCGCATGGAGTGGATGGTATCCACTTCGTTATGCAGAAAATATACCTGTCCGCCACGTTTGAATTCACGCAGGGCAGCCTCACGGATAATGCCTTCAGAATATTCGGTGTGGAAAGTCTTGATGCTCAGGCGTTTTTGCGGCGGCGTGGTAATTACGCTGAATTCACGCAACCCCTCCATGGCCATACTCAGTGTGCGAGGAATCGGCGTGGCGGTAAGCGTGAGCACATCCACCTCTGCGCGCAAGGCTTTTAATTGCTCTTTTTGACGCACGCCAAAACGGTGTTCTTCATCCAGAATGACCAAACCTAGATTTTTAAACTTCACATCTTTTTGAATCAGACGGTGTGTGCCAATGATGATGTCAATTTCGCCCGCCTCAAGGCCGCGTAATGCCTCGGCTTGCTCTTTTGCTGTTCTAAAACGTGAGATTTCAGCCACTTTGATCGGCCACTCTGCAAAGCGGTCACTAAAGTTGTTGTAATGCTGCTCGGCAAGCAGCGTGGTGGGCACAAGCACCGCCACCTGGCGGCCTCCCATCACGGCAACAAAGGCAGCGCGCAGGGCAACTTCGGTTTTGCCAAAGCCTACATCACCGCAGACTAATCTATCCATCGGGCGGCCAGATTGCATGTCTTTAATGACGTTTTCAATCGCCTCAAGCTGGTCTGGCGTTTCCTCAAAAGGAAAGCCCTCAGCAAAGGTTTCGTAGTCATGCAAGCTTAGCGTGAAGGCATGGCCACGGCGGGCAGCACGCTGGGCATAAAGATTGAGCAGTTCAGCTGCGGTGTCGCGAATCTGTTTGAGAGCTTTCTTCTTGGCTTTTTCCCAACTGCCGCTACCCAAGCGATGCAGTGGTGCACTTTCTGGTGGGCCGCCAGAATAGCGTGAAATCAGGAATAGCTGTGAAACAGGTACGTAGAGCTTATCATCCCCGTAGTATTCGAGGAGCAGAAACTCGGTTTCGCCTTCGCCAAAGTCTAAATTCACCAAGCCTTTGTAGCGCCCCACACCATGCTGTTCATGGACTACAGGGTCGTTGATGCGCAGTTCGGAAAGGTCCTTGAGCATGCCTTCCGTACTGCGCGCTTTTTCTTTTTCACGGCGGCGCTGTTGGCGCACGGTCGCAGCGTAGAGTTCAGCTTCGGTAATGATTGCGATGGTGGATGGTTCATCATTGAATGCTACGCCTGTATGCAGGGGGCTAACCCCCAGCATGACATGCGCATCGCTCGCCATAAATGCTGCCCATGATTCGCATATCTCTGGCTTTAAGCCATGCTCAATAAATAGCTGGAGCATGGTTTCACGGCGGCCTAGACTTTCAGCCACAATTAAAATACGCCCTGTAAACTGGCTGATAAAGTCTGTTAACTTATGGATTGGCTGTTCTGCTCGGCGTTCAATATCCAGTGCAGGTAGCTTGGTGCCAGCTTTGCCGATATTGAGTGAAATGCGTGCAAAGCTATGGGTTTTGCTAAAAAAATCTTCAGTTTTAATCAGCAGCGTTTCAGGTGTTAGCAGCGGGCGCTCTGCATCGTGCGCCAGTGTGCGGTAGCGCGATTGCGCCTCACGCCAGAATTGCTGCGCGCTATGGTCTAAATCGCCATGCAGGCAAATCAAGCTGCTATCGGAAATATAATCAAACAGCGTGGCCGATTGCTCAAAAAATAGAGGCAAATACCACTCAATACCCCCAGTCGCAACGCCTTTGCTGATATCTTTATAGATTTTTGCGCGTTGCGGGTCACCCTCGAATGCTTCACGAAACTGGCTGCGAAATAATGCAACACCCGACTCATCCAGAGGAAATTCGCGCGCTGGCAGTAATCTGACCTCAGGTACAGGGTAGAGGCTGCGCTGTGTGTCTACATCAAAGGTGCGTATGCTTTCAATTTCATCATCAAACAAATCAATGCGATAAGGCAGTGCAGAACCCATGGGGAATAAGTCCACCAGACCGCCACGCACGCTGAACTCACCATGCGATATCACTTGCGTCACATGGTGATAGCCCGCCTCAGCACATTGCCGACGCAAGGCCTCGATATCCAGCTTTTGTCCTTTTTTAAGCATAAAGGTATTGGCACTTAAATAAGCTTTAGGGCTCAGTCGTATGAGCGCAGTTGAAAGCGGTACAATGATGACATCACACGTATTCTGTGCAATGTGATACAGCGTTGTCAGACGTTCTGAAATAAGATCAGGATGCGGCGAGAACTGGTCGTATGGCAGTGTTTCCCAGTCGGGTAATAAATGCACACTTAAATGTGGTGCAAAGTAGGGGATTTCTTCCAGCAAGCGCTGCGCATCAAAGGCGGAAGCGGTAACAATCACCAATGGCTGTTGGCTTAAGTTGGCATGGCTGGCTAGTGTTGCGAGTGCCAATGCATCTTCGCCAGTGTTCGAGAGCTCAAAGCGGCTATGCTGGCCAGATTGGGGCATAGGCCAAGGGTGTTGCAAGGAAAACTGCATGGAATGAGGATGCCGTATCAATGAAAATAAATACGGTATTATAGCCGTTAGACGCGTGTAACGTCCAAGTTCTGCTAGTGATTAAGTTTCGTCAGTTAGAGATGCCCGTACATTCAACATGTGATTCCAGCAATAGGCAAAGCTTGTTATCTTGAATATTCGATAGCTGTATCTGCAATATCCGAGGCCGCCTTTAGGCGTGCTTCATTAAAGGCTTCTGCTACAGCCGCAAAGTTGCCTTTTTGCAATTGACGGCTTATTTCCTTTGTTTCAATCAGACCTAATGGATCAGCAATCCCCATGGTACCTTCGATACCTTTGTCTATGACGGCTGAACCTAACGTTTTGAGTTTTGATGTTTGAGCTTCTTCTCCGTTCAATACTTTTCCGCTTATATCAATGGCTTCACCTGCAAAAGATGCGCTGGAAGCGAGCAGCCCAGCAACTACAGCCACTTTTTTGCCAAGTACATGGGCTGTTTTCTCAATCACTTTTTCAATGTCTTTTCTAGCATGCTGATCAGCATCAAAAGGTAGTTTAGGTAAAATCTCATGGTGTATATTTCGTAAACCAGCCATTGCGGAGGCATAGCCTTCTTTAATTTCCTTTGAGATACCACCTCCGTTGGCGTCAGCGACTTTTTTTGTCCATGTTTCAGCGTTTTTTCGTGCGCTATCCAGTGCTTCATTTCCAACATAACGGCTATCAGGAATTAACGCCCCTGGCGTATTGGCATGCATTGTCAGTTTGTGGTCACCAAGTTCAGTGAACTGATGATTGTCAATCGCCTCTATGATTTTTTTATCAGTACCTAGATAGGTTTTATGGGGGGCAGCTAATTGATGAGGGGTGTCGTATTTTGGCGCATTACTCATTTTTATCGTCCAATAATCATTATTGTTAATTACCAGTGAGAGAGTGCCGATTTGGAGTATTGAGTTGTTGCGTGATTGCCTAGGCGAAAAAATCGGGCGCGTCGCTTCAGTGTCACGATCAATTACAATTATTCAAAAATCACATTGCACACTGCTGAGATTATTGCACCAGTGATCATGTGTGAGTGTTAAGAATTGTAAAATGATCGTTGTTAGCGTAGTCGCAAAGTGTCAGAAGAGGGCATCTCTTATTGAATCAATACAGATTCTAATCATCAGCCAGTGCCGCCAACGGTAAGCCCATCAATTTTAAGTGTAGGCTGCCCAACGCCCACAGGCACACTCTGGCCTTCTTTACCGCAAGTGCCAACGCCAGAATCCAGCGACATGTCGTTGCCTATCATGGAAACGCGCTTGAGCACATCAGGGCCATTGCCGATCAGTGTTGCGCCTTTGACGGGGTAGGTGATTTGACCATCCTCAATCATATAGGCTTCAGCTGCGCTAAATACAAACTTGCCACTGGTAATGTCAACTTGCCCGCCGCCAAAGTTAGCTGCATAAAGCCCTTTTTTAACAGATTTAATGATCTCTTCAGGCGGTAATGTGCCATTGAGCATATAAGTGTTGGTCATGCGTGGCATAGGGATGTGCGCGTAACTTTCACGGCGCGCATTGCCAGTCAGCGACATGTTCATGAGGCGCGCATTGAGGGTGTCCTGAATATAACCACGCAAAATGCCATCTTCAATAAGCACTGTTCTTTGGGTTGGGTTGCCTTCGTCATCCATGCTGAGCGAGCCGCGTCTATTGGCTATGGTGCCATCATCCACTATGGTAATACCTTTGGCAGCGACTTGCTGACCAATCATGTTGCTGAAAGCAGAGCTACCTTTGCGGTTAAAATCACCCTCAAGACCATGACCTATGGCCTCATGCAGTAAAATGCCCGGCCAGCCAGCCCCTAAAACTACCGTCATGCTACCTGCTGGGGCAGGGCGCGCTTCCAAATTAGTGATTGCCTGATGCACGGCTTTTTGTGCGTAATCATGCAGGACTTCATCGGTAAAGTAGCTGTAATCAAAGCGCCCACCACCCCCTGCGGAGCCTTGCTCACGGCGACCATTGCTCTCTGCGATTACGTTAATGCCTACGCGCACCAGTGGTCGAACATCGGCCGCCATTACACCGTCGTGGCGAGCGATCATGATGACTTCATATTCGCCTGCAATCGAGGCCGTGACCTGTGTGATGCGTGGATCCAGCTTTCTGGCGATGGACTCCAGATGCTCCAGTAGTTTCACTTTTGCCTCTGCTGAGAGTGATGCAATTGGGTCGTTGGGTAAATATAGTTGTGGCGCTTGAGGTTTGATAATGCTGCCTGCGGTTTGTTCACGCCCCAAGCTTGCAATCGACCTGGTGGCTTTTGCCGCTTGATTTAAGGCACTCAGTGAAATGTCGTCAGAGTAGGCGAATGCGGTTTTTTCACCACTCACCGCCCTCACGCCAACGCCTTGATCAATCGAGAAATTGCCTGATTTTACCTGGCCTTCTTCTAACCCCCAGCTTTCACTGCGGCTATATTGAAAATACAAGTCTGCATAGTCAATTTGATGTGACATGATGTCACCCAGCACATTCTGCAAATGCGCGAGTTCTAAATTAGCAGGCGTTAACAATGCTTCAGTCGCTACGTCAAAATGTGACCCAGTGGCAGGGCTTGAGTGACTTGGGATTTCTTGCGTTTTCATGGCGTGATATTCAGTCAAAATTTTCAATCGATGGGGTGATGTATTATCCGACAGTTTTAATTGTCCGATGTTTCAGTGCAGGTAGACTTTTTCTCAGGCTGTCCTGATATTTTGGGTTCATGTTTGCCATGACCACACCTGAACCGCGCGGTAGTCTATCCAAAATTACACCCCAAGGGTCTACAACCATGGTGTTGCCATGTGTTTCGCGGCCTGAAATATGGTAGCCACCTTGTGCGGGGGCGATGACATAACATAAGTTTTCAATTGCACGTGCACGAATCAGGCTTTCCCAATGTGCTTTGCCTGTGGTGTCGGTAAAAGCAGACGGCACCACGATAATGCTGACCTCACCCATTGCGCGATAAAGCTCTGGAAAGCGTAAATCGTAACAGATGGAGAGCCCAATTTTGCCGAAAGGCGTATCCACCACTTTCACAGCGTCGCCTGGTTCTATGGTTTTTTCTTCATGGTAACGCTCGTTACCCAAACTTAAACCAAACAGGTGAATTTTGTCATAACGGGCAGCCAGTTTGCCTTTGTCATCGTAGACTAAACAGCTGTTGCGAACCTTGTTGGGGAAATTGCTGGTGAGCGGCACAGAACCGCCTATCAGCCAGATTTTATGTTTTTTGGCTATCTTGCTCAGAAAATCCTGAATCTGCCCTTTGCCTTCTTCTTCACGTACCAAGACTTTGTCGGTGTCTTTCAAGCCCATAATAGCAAAATACTCGGGTAACACTACCAGTTTCGCGCCCTGATTTACCGCAACCTCTATTAAACGCTCAGCTTCGCTTAAGTTTGCACCTACGTGCGGCCCTGATGCCATCTGAATGGCGGCAATCTTGATGATGTCCTTATTGGTGTTTTGGTTGCTTAGTTTTGCTTTTGTGGTCTTTAAGCGTGAGGTAATAGCCATAAATATTCCAATGCGTTTTTTCTGATGAGTCTTGTGATGCTAAATTAATTAAGTGGAGATACAGTGTTTTTAGGTTCTGTTTTTTTCACTTCCTGCGGGTCATCCCAGGTGCCGGTAATTTCATATTCGCTCGAGGCGATTTTATTAAGCGGGTCTTTGAGTATTTTTTGCGCCAAAAATGCCACTGCTCCTGCCAGCGGCCCGCCAGCCAATGCCGCAAGTGAGATACTGTCGCTGATGCGCGGCATCACTTTAACATATAGATGTTGAGTTTCTTTCTGTAAGTTGGTTTCACCTTTGATGGATACATCTGCTGCGGGGCCTGACATCGCGAAATTATTACTGCGCATCACCCCTTGCTCGATTTTAACGTCTGCATTAATTTTGTCAAAAGCAAAGCCATTGCTGAATAAATCCCTGAAATCCAGCGTGAGGCGCCTAGGCAGGCTTTGTAAGCTTAATAACCCTAGCAGACGACCCACGCCTGGTTTTGCCTGTAAAATCTGGCCTTTGTCTATACTGAAAGCAAGCTCACCGTTCAGGCGCGTGGTGTTGAACTGATGAGGGCTGCCTGGCCAGTGTAGCATTCCATTGAGTGTGCCTGCGCCATCTTTAATGGTTTCTGGGTGGCCAAATGTCTTAAGTGTTTCGCCCAGGTCTTTGATATCCCACTTGATATTAAGGTAGGTGTTTGGGTTTCTTATCCAGTTATTCCATTGCCCTTCCGCATGAATCGTGCTGTGTTCTGTGCTCAGCTGAAGTTTTTGTATATCCCAATTATCATTGACAGGGTAGGCGGTGAGTTCAAATTTCCCCAGATTTTTTTTATTGAACCTGAAATTATCTGCTGTAATATCCAGAGCGGGGTAATCTTGCGGCAATTTTGTGAAATCTTTACTATCCGTTTGGTTGAGTTCAGCCGTATTACTCATTGCAGACAGCTGATCTGGGGCGGTTTCTGGAATAGTCAGATTGCTGAGGCGCGCAATAAGTTTGCCATTGTGTTTCCATTGCACAAGCCCAGTAATTTCCTGGCTCCTGATCTGTGCCTGAATGGCGTCTTGGCTGACGAGCAACTCTGAAATATTCAACTGATTAATACGTCGGTTGTAAAAGTCGAGCGCTTTGATATCGAGTGCCATTTTTTGAATGGGCAGGCTGTTGTGCTGTGAGGCGCTACTGCCGCTTATGTCTTTAATTACATGAAGCCATGCGTCAGCGTTGATGTAGTCGAGATTGCCTGTTACGCTCAAGCCCTTTGCCGTTTCACTCGGTTCTGTGTTTGCTGTGTTAGCAAGGTTGCCAGCGCCGCTGATATGTATATGAGCGGCTTTTAAAGAGTTTTTTCCGTTGGAGATACTGCTATTAACTTTTGCGATGACTTTATTACCCAGGTTGATGTAGGTGTTATCGGTATTGATATCTTGTTTTTTGTCCACGCGCAAAGTGAGTGCTTGATCAGGATATTTATTAAAAGGTGCAGGTAGCCGCGAGGTGATGCCGACCAAGTCTGAACGGATGGCAATATTAACGCGTGGTTTTTGTATCAGGATATCTCCTACCCAGTTTGCGCTCCCGTTAATGTAATTGCTGGCTTTGGCAAAGTTTTGTTCTCTGAACAGCTGTTTAATGCTTTCGTCACTGAGTTTACCTCTGGTGGTAACGCGTATTGATTTGTCTTTTGCTGTGTGAATATCAAGGGAAAATGGTGACTTAAATGCGAGCGCCTTGATTGCCTTTGCGCTCAAGCTGCTTTCAGTGAACTCTAATGCACCATTGATTTGGGTGAGTGTGGGAATGCTGTCACTCTCCATTTTGCCGTTGGTGATTTGGTATTTTCCTTGATATTTTGAGGCATCTAAATCTTCCAATGGGATCTTCAGGCTGAGGTTGAGCCTGCCACTGCCGCTGGTTTTGAGGTTTTCGGTGAAGCCTTGTGTGACTTCCAGCACAGGGCTGCGGTTTACGAAATTAACACCTTCACTCACAGGCCCTGTCACGTCGGCCTCAATGCTCAGTATTGGGTAATCGGCATCGAGTTGCGCGATGCTGGTTTTGTTTTTAATGATCTGGTTTCCGAGAATGCGTCCGCTAGTGCTATTGAGTTCCATACGTTTGCCTTCAAACAACATGTCCAGGTCAAGTTTTTCAATTTTAGGCCAGCCTGCCCCATATTCCAGTACGGCATCACTGACTTTTGCTGTGACTCTAAATAAGCCCTTGGCTGGGTCTAGATTATTTTGGCTGTTAACAAATGGAAAATCATCCAGCCTGCCTTTAATGGTTAAGTTGATATCTTCAGCATTGCCGGCCAATATGGAGGTGTCCAGCCAGCGTAATGTGGTTTCACCTAGTATCGTAGGGTAATAATAGTGGGCATATTTGGCATTGCCGTGATTAAATTTGCCTTTTAGATCCAGATATCCACCTTTGATGTGATCTAAAGTATAGCTCGCATCAACCATGCCTGATACATGGGGGTTGGTTATCTCTAATGCGTTGATGTTGATTTTGGTTTGCTGATTTTCTGTAACCCAAATAACTTTGCCATTAAGCTTGTCTGCGGGCACTGGCCAGCGTAACACGCCAGCAAAGTCTAATTGCGCATTGCTGGTGTTGAGCACCAATTTGCCTGTGTTTTCATCGGCTTTTATTGCGCCTGTCAAATTGCTAAAACCAGGCATTTTGTTGTGTGCATGAATGGATAAATTTTTAAAGTCAGACGCTATTTCATAATGTGCCACGGTTTTGTTGCGTGTTGACCATATAAGCTTCAGGTTTTCAAGTTTTCCCTTGGGCTTAAGCGCTTTAATTTGTTGCAGCACATCTTCTTTAACAGGCAGTAATGCGAGGTGCGACTCGATGTCGTTTAAGTTTAAGCTCGCAAGATTAACATTGATGATTTGCGCGCCATCGGTGGTTTGCGTGAAGTCAGCGGACAACTCTTTGATATTCAAGCCTTGGCTGGTGCTTGCAGAGAGATTTTGAATAGAGAGTTTTTGGCCAAAGTGCGTTGATTTCAACTGCTTGAGCTGGATTTTATTCAGGTTATTCCAGGCAATGTTGCCACTCAGTGTATCAAGCATTAACGGTGCAGTATTTGCTTGCACTAATAACTGCAGGTTGTTAAGCGAGACTTGACTGCTCAATGATTGCAACTGGTTATCGGAGAACTCGACATTCAAGTCGGTGCTGCCTAAACCAGTTCTTAAATCCAGGGGATAATCTAGCCAGCTTTTAAATGCGGCGAGGTCTGCATTTTTAAGTTGCAAGTTGGCCTTGCCGCGCCACTCCTCTGTTTTGCTGACATCTTTGCCATAAAAGCTACCAGCAAAACGGATAGGCTCTGCTGTGCCAACAGAAGGAATGGTCGTGATGATGAAGCTATGGTTTCTGATCAGGCTTTTCCAGGGCGGGCTAAATATCTCGATGTTTAGTTGGGTTAAACTCAGCTCAGGTGCGTTGCGTAGCTCATCAATCCAAGTCACTTTTGCATTAGTGACGCCCAGTCTACTTTGTCTTAATAGCCAATTAGCCAGTTGCGGCTCTGCGTTACCACGTGTCGATATGCCAGCAATGAATATTTCGCCATCCGCGTTGCGTCTGATCGTGAGTGCTGGGGCGTGCACGGTGATTTCAGCCAGATGCGGCTCCAGCATGGGAATGCTCAACCATGAAAACGCGGTTTCGATATTGCTGAGTTGTAAGGCGATGCGGTCTTGTGCATCAAAAATATCAACATTATCGAGTGATAAATGCGGGTTTATTCCCTGCCAGTCTGCCTTGATATTGCCAATGACTATTTTCTGATTCGCTAGTTGGCTTGCAAATTTTGCAACATCATCTTTGTAGCGGTCTATATTAGGCATTAACCAGAAGTGAATAGCCAATGCTGTGACGACGATGATGCTGACAAGCAAGCCCAATAGCCAGAGTATTGTTTTGTAAAGCCAGAATAGAGATTTCTTTACCATTGCCAGGAGCGTTTATGTCGACATCGTATATTTTTGTATAGATTTACATTTTACTGCAATTACATGACTTTCAGCCGATTTGACATGTAAAGCTTGGTAAAAATTACGTTGTATACATCAATATAACTAAAAAAATTGCAAGAACACGTGAGTGAATCATTTAGAATATTGCCTTCGCTAACAATAGGGCGTTTATTGTGTGTTACGACTAACGACCCTGGTTAGAAGATAGACCTATTTTTTAAGACAGTAATCTCTTGATTCAATTTAAACAGCTCACACTTACGCGCGGATTAAAAATTCTGGTAGAGAATGCCTCTATGCAGTTGCACCCTGGTCATAAGGTCGGCCTTACGGGTGCGAATGGTGCGGGTAAATCTTCTATTTTTGCCATGTTGCGCGGAGAATTACACCCTGAAAAAGGTGATTTGGAAATCCCCACAGGATGGGTGGTGGCGCATGTTGCGCAAGAAACGCCAGCATTGTCCATGCCCGCGATTGAGTTTGTACTTGATGGTGATGTTGAGTTGCGTGAAATTGAAGCCAGTCTGGTAAAAGCTGAAACCAGCCATCAGGGAGAGCTGATTGCTGAACTGCATCAGCGTTTAACGGATATCGATGGCTACAGTGCCAAAGCACGCGCCGCTGAGCTGTTAAATGGTTTAGGCTTCAGCCAGTCGGCTTTGCAGCAGCCTGTGGCTACGTTTTCTGGTGGCTGGCGTGTACGTTTGAATTTAGCACGCGCTTTGATGTGCCGCTCAGACCTGCTGCTACTGGATGAACCGACCAATCACCTGGATCTGGACGCGGTAATCTGGTTGGAAAGCTGGTTACAGAGTTACCGTGGTACTTTGTTGTTGATTTCGCATGATCGAGATTTTTTAGATGCAATTGTGAATCACATTGCGCATATTGAACAGCAAACCCTCACGCTCTACCGTGGTGGATATTCGGATTTTGAACGTCAGCGTGCAGAAAAATTAGCCCTGCAACAAGCGATGTTTGAAAAGCAGCAACGTAAAGTTGCACATTTACAAAGTTATATTGATCGTTTTCGTGTACAGGCTACCAAGGCGCGTCAGGCACAAAGTCGTATTAAAGCCTTGGAACGTATGGAGATGATCTCTGCAGCCCATGTAGACTCACAATTTAGTTTTGAGTTCAGAGAACCTGCCGCAGCGCCTGATCCTTTGCTGGTGCTGGATGGCATGAGTGTCGGCTATGGTCATACGCCACTGATTAGTCATCTCGAACTCACAGTGCGCCCAAGTGAGCGTATCGGTTTGCTGGGTAAAAATGGTGCGGGAAAAACCACACTGATTAAATTGCTGGCACACGAATTGGCGCCACTGTCAGGAAAGCGCGTTGAAGGTAAAGATCTCAAGGTCGGTTATTTTGCCCAGCATCAGCTTGAGCAGTTACGGCCAGATGAGTCGCCTTTACAGCATATGATGAAGCTAGACCCGCTCACGCGTGAGCAGGAGCATCTGAATTATCTCGGTGGCTTTGACTTCAGGGGAGATATGGCAAGGTCACCTTGTGCGAATTTCTCTGGGGGTGAAAAGTCACGGCTGGCACTGGCATTGCTGATATGGACTCGCCCCAACTTGCTGTTGCTGGATGAGCCGACCAATCATCTGGATCTGGAAATGCGTCATGCTTTAACACTGGCTTTGCAGGATTTTAAAGGCGGGGTAATTTTAGTCTCTCATGACAGAGCCTTGTTACGCGCAAGCTGTGACCAGTTTGTGCTGGTGGCAGAAGGTAAAGCCACGCAGTTTGAGGGTGATTTAGAAGATTATAGCCAGTGGCTTAATGAACAGCGCGTGAAAGAGAAGCAGGCGACACAATCGCAATTAAGCTCAAAACCGAATAAAAATGACCGCGCAACCAATAAAGCTGAACGTCAGGCGCGCATAGCCGAACGTCGACCACTGCTAAAAGAACTGGAGCAGTTAGAACAGCGCATGGCAAAAATACATGCCGATAAAACTGCTTGTGATGAGCAATTAAACGATGCTGCGCTTTATAGTGCAGCAGATAAAACCGCACTTCAGCAACTCTTGAAAACCCAGGCTGAGCTCAGCAGTCACTTGGAAATGGCTGAATATCGCTGGCTGGAGCTGCATGAGCAATTGGAAGCAATGCCAGCAATTGATTAAACAATCAAGATTGAATTTTAGAAAGATTAAATTTTAAATAGGACGCACGATGCAAAACTCATATTCAGAACGATTAAAATTCATGCATGCCCTTTGTTTGGCAACGACCGCCCGTGATGGCGAAGCACCTAATACAGATCTGGATGCCTATGATGCGCTGAATGCTGCTGATTACCTGAGTAGCTATGTGACTTTTAAGGCAATACAGCTTGCCGATCGCTCGCCAGCAACTGAGCGCAGTGAAAACTTTGATATGTTGAGCGTGTATCAAGCCTATGCCTTGCTGGCTTATGCGTTTTTTACTTCACCCTTGGTGCAAGAAGGGGTTGAGCCGGATTTTCACACTGCGCAAATTACCATGGCCAAAACACTCTTTGCAGGCTTGCCAGATGCTGAACTGGTTGAAGTGATCGAGTCAGGATTTAATAAGTTCAAATTAATTGCAGAAGCAGAGGTTGAGCACTGGACTGAGTTTAGAGAGAACCTAGATAAAGTCGTGATTTCATACATTGTGGCAGGCACCGATGATGATAGCCCACACACCAGCGAAGAGATTTTGCCGATTTTTGGGCAGCTTTTGAGCCAGTTATGCGAGGCATTTGAGAGTGCGTAGTTGGATCTAGCCAATGGCTTTGAGCACTGAATGGTGATTTCAGTGCTTAATTTACCCTGAAATTTTTCTCGCGCAATCATTCGCGATAATACTCCTATTGTAAAAACCTCTCAGCACAATCCTGAACAGCCAGTCATGTGTTCAGCAGGTGATATTGCTCGCTTTATAAATCCTTCTTATTAATATCATTAACTTTCAATAAGTTACTGCAATCTTATTCGCTATTTGTGTGCTTGCAGGCTGTGAGTCATTGTGCTGATGTATACTATAGTCTATAGCGCCTTAGGGTGAAAGCTCTTAGAATGTGATGCGCTTACATGCATTGATTAGTCTTCAACATCATTCTTAAAAAAATAATCATCAAGCGATATGAACGCCTCAATTTCCTTAAAAGAAATTTGCACCCCTAACCCCATCTGTGTGCCAACCCATGCTCTGCTTGCAGTCGTATTGGAGTTAATGGCTGCCAATCGTATTAGTTCAGTGGTCGTGGTTGAGGGTAAGCGGCCAGTCGGTATTTTTACCGAGCGGGATGCTTTACGTATTATTCCTGAGCTATTGAATATACAAACTACATCAATTGGCAGTGTGATGACTGGTGCGCCTGTTGTTGCACCGTTACATCTCGATTTTTTTGAGGCCTATCATCTTTGTGCACAAAAGAATTTACGCCACCTCATTGTCGTGGATACTGAAGGCGATGTATATGGCATTGCCACAGATAGCGATTTCATCAAAATGCTTGGGTTTGATGTGTTGTCTGGCCATGAAATCGTTGAAAATATCATGCATAAGGATGTGCATACCCTCACCAAAAATCACACGCTCAATGATGCGGTGGTGTTGATGCTGAAATCCAATGCAAACGGTATTGTGATTATCGAAGCAGATAAGCCGATTGGCATTATCACTGAGCGGGATTTGGTCCGGCTGGGGCAAGATCATGCGAGTGGCCAAACGTTATTAGCTGATATGATGTCTTCTCCTGTCGTAACTGTGGATAGTAAACGTTCCGTCTATTTTGCGATTGAGCACATGCGTAAGCAGAAAATACGCACCTTGGTTGTGGTGGACGAGCACGGTGTGTTAGCCGGGCTGATGGCCGAGCATGATGTAGTGAAAAGAATTGAGAGCCACTATGTGTATATGCTCAATACCATCATTCAAAGGCAAGCGGATGATATTGTACGCATACGCAAGGAGTTAGATGAGCGACATGTGCTTTCTGCGGTGCTGCATGAGTCGCTTGGTGTGAGTTTGATTATTGCTGACCCTGACAGAAAAGTACGTTATTTAAACCCTGCCGCCACAAGTTTATTTGGCATCGCGCGTGAGAGCATCGATGGCGAAAAGCTTGAACGTTTATTCCGCAAGGCAAATATGCCTGTGGAACAGTTGCTGATTGCCTTGGATAAAGTGCAAACTGGTGAGAGTTATGAATATGATTTAGCGCATCAGATTAAAGACGAAGTGTTTGAGCTACACGTACGCATGGCTCCTATCCAAGACCAAGATCATCATTTATTAGGTTACGTGCAAACCATACAGGATGAAACCGAGAAAAAGCACTCGGAACGTAAGCTAAAGCAGGCGGCTTCTATTTTTGACAATACAATTGAAGGCATTATCATCACTGATGCTCATGCGAATATACTCTCAGTGAACCCTGCCTTTATGAAAATCACAGGGTATGAAGAAGACGAGGTGCGTGGCAGCAACCCCAGAGTGCTTAGTTCAGGCAGGCAGGATCAAGCCTTTTATCAACGTATGTGGGGGGCACTCAACACCACGGGATATTGGCAGGGTGAACTGTGGAATCGGCGTAAAAATGGTGAGGCGTATGCTGAATGGTTAACGATCAGCGCTATTTTGGATGCCGACCAGCAGGTGAAAAATTATATTGCAGTGTTTGCCGATATTACCTCTTCTAAGTTGGCGCACGACGAATTTGAGTTTTTAGCGCATCATGACCCTTTAACAAAACTGCCCAATCGTCTTTTGTTTAACGCACGCTTAAGCCATGCTTTATCCCGTACAAAACGCACGGGTGATTTGATAGCGGTGCTGATGATTGATCTAGATGGCTTTAAGCTAATCAACGACCAATATGGGCATCAGTCAGGCGACCGCGTGCTTGAAATTGTGGCTGAGCGCCTGATAACTCATATTCGTGGTGAAGATACTGTGGCTCGTTTGGGAGGAGATGAGTTTGTAATCGTGCTGGAAGATGTGACAAGTTACGAGGGTGCCACTGATGTTGCTTACAAATTGATTGAGGCAATTGCTCACCCCATGATGCTTAATGATATTGCTGTGTCAGTAACAGCCAGTATTGGCATTGCTTTTTCGACAATGGCCGACAACAACCCTAAAGTGCTGATAACGGGTGCTGATAATGCACTATATGAAGCAAAAAACGCGGGTAAAAACACCGTTGTATGTGCGCACTGAAACCCTGAATCATCTAGCTAATTTACTGGAAGCGCATGCATAAGTCTTTATTTGGTTTAGTCATAAAAAAATTGCGTCAGGATCTTGGACTTACGCAGGAGATGCTCGCTTCTCTTTCTGGTTTGGAGCGTACTTTTATTTCAATGTTAGAGCGCGGGGTTAAGCAGCCAAGTTTAAAAACGGTGAGTAGCCTTGCCCATGCCATGCAGCTTAAAAGCCATGAATTGCTGCATTTGATGGAAGCGCAGATGCATCATCTCACCGCAAAAAATGGAGTAACCGATGTTGAATCTGAGCAGAAGCGTCTGGATGCTTTGGAGTCTGAACGTGAAAAATCACGCATAGGCGAGATTGTGAACACCATTCCCATCATATTTTTTGCAAGAACGCCAATGCCAGAATACGCCATGACCTTTGTGAGCAAAAATATTAGCCAACTATTTGGCTATAGCAAAGATCACTTCATGGCACACAGCGGTTTTTGGCACGCCCATATTCATGAGGATGATCTGCCCAAGGTAACCGCACGCTTGCAAAATATGAATGCAAAAGACTTACTGATTCACGAATACAGATTTTTAACCGAAAACGCTGGCTGGCTGAAGGTTAGGGAGGAACTGAAATTGGTAGTAAGTGAATCTGGAACCCCAAAAGAAGTGATAGGCTCAATTGTGGGAGTGAGTGCAGCCCTCCTGGATTGAATCCAGATTTTTCATTATCAGCGAGCGTAGCCTTGATGAAGCTTGGCGGAATCAAGGTTCCACATAGCAACCTCGATTGCATTTCATTCCATCGAGGCTGACTCCATTTTTAGGGGCAAAATCCTTAACCGAGTGCCATGAGGGGAGTCTGATGTTTTATGGACAAGTGTTTGGTGAATCTGCTCCATTAAAAAACTGGCAGACTCACGTCCTAGCTTAGATTCACGCATGGCCATATGCCAGTTTGAAATACATGACTTTAAATCGATTTCATTCTCACAAGCTTCAATACGCGATTTTATATTGCGCCCGATAATTCCCAAATAATCATCGCATGCCTTGATTAATATTTCTTTCACCTCAGTCAGTTGATTTTGACAAATTGGTGCTGTGGCAACCTGAGTGTTTATCACGGAATGTGTGATCTGCTTAGGTTGTAAGGGTTGTTGTTGGTTGGGGCGTATGATATAGCCAGTGGATTCCAGCTTGTGAATCGTGTCTATTAGCAGGTCTTTTTTAAAGAACTTGCCCAGATCATCTAAAGTCCGTTCACCATTTACTAGCAGCAGTATTTGGCGTTCACGTACATTTAGTGTACGATTTTTTGCGATAAATTCATTAAACCCAATCGCAGATTTTTCATATACCACAACATTCTCCTCAAGAGCGCGACTTGAGAAAGTATGTTATTTAAATCGTGTGAATATAAAATGACCGTTTTATGATAAGTATATGAGCGTAAGATGAACGCCTAGTAATCACCATCCACATAATACCAACGATCGTTTATTCGTTTGAATCTGCTGGTTTCATGTAATTTCTCAGCTTTTTCACCTAACTTATTTGCATATTTATAGCGTGCAACAAACTCGACGATTGCATTATCATCATTCACCACTTCATGACGCTTAATGCTTAATCCCAGCCATTTAATCGCGTCATCTCCAGATAGAGCAAGTTGCTGAGGCCGTGTATCGGGATGCCAGGTGTTGAGTAGGTAACTTTCTAAACCAAACACATAAGCGCTGTAGCGTGAGCGCATGAGTACCTCAGCGCTAGGTGCGGTAATCCCTAAATGAAAAACCTCACAGCATTGGCTGTACAGTTTAGCGCTTTCGCAGGGGCATGGTTTTTGCATCGGTGTTTTTGTAGTAGTGCCAGGTGGTTTTAGGCTATTTCACGCGTTTCTTTAAATTCAATATCTGGATAACGTTCCTGCGCCATTTGCAGGTTTACCCGATTGGGCGCTAAATAGACGTAGTCGTCAGCGGCATCCAGCCCCACGTTAAAGCCATATTTATCAGCAATCGCTTTTAAATCAGCATCACTGCCTTTGAGCCAGCGGGCAGTATAGCAATCATAAGGTTCAAAAATCATGTCTACGCCGTATTCATGTTCTAAACGATGCGCCACTACATCAAACTGCAACATGCCAACAGCGCCTAAAATCAGGTCATTGGAAAGCAGGGGGCGAAACAACTGCGCTGCACCTTCTTCTGAAAGCTGCTTGAGGCCGATTTGCAGCTGCTTCATTTTCATAGGGTTTTTAATGCGCGCACGGCGGAAAAACTCAGGTGCAAATGAAGGAATGCCAGTGAATTTGAGGGTTTCACCTTCAGTAAAAGTGTCGCCCAGTTTCACCGTGCCATGATTTGGAATGCCGATAATGTCGCCAGAATAAGCCTCATCCATGGTGGTGCGGTCTTGCGCCATAAAGGTGATGGCGTTATTTACGCTCAAGGTTTTGCCTGTGGCTATCTGTTTGATTTTCATGCCACGCTCAAAGCGTCCTGAACATACGCGCAAGAAGGCAATACGGTCACGGTGTTTCGGGTCCATATTCGCCTGAATTTTAAACACAAAGCCTGAGAATTTATTTTCATCAGGGGCGATGACGCGACTTGCGGTATTACGCGCCTGTGGGGGAGGGGATAAATCCACCACCGCATCTAAAAGAGATTGCACACCAAAGTTGTTAATCGCAGAGCCGAAAAAAACTGGGGTTTGTTTGCCACTTAAATAACGTGTTTTATCAAAACTATGCGATGCCCCGCGAACAAGCTCAATATCGATGCGTAAATCATCCGCCTGCTTGCCCAGCAACGCATCCAGACGCGGGTTATCCAAGCCTTTGATGATTTCAGAAGTGCCTTTTTCTGCACGTGGGTCAAAAAACGAAATTTCATCGTTATATAAGTGGTAAACACCACGGAAGGATTTACCCATGCCGATTGGCCAGGTCATCGGCGCACATTCCATATCGAGCGTGGTTTCAATTTCATCTAGCAACTCGATTGGCTCACGGCTCTCACGGTCTAATTTGTTGATAAAAGTAATGATTGGCGTGTCACGCATGCGGCACACATTGAGTAACTTGATGGTTTGCGCTTCAACGCCATTGACCGAGTCAATGACCATGACAGCAGAGTCCACCGCGGTCAGTGTGCGGTAAGTGTCTTCAGAAAAGTCATCATGGCCTGGGGTATCCAACAGGTTAATCATGTGCTCACGGTAGGGAAACTGCATTACGCTTGACGTAACAGAAATGCCGCGTTGTTTCTCCAGTTCCATCCAGTCTGATGTCGCATGGCGCGCTGCTTTACGGCCACGCACCTCACCTGCTACCTGAATAGCGCCACCAAACCATAACAGCTTTTCAGTCAGCGTGGTTTTACCCGCATCTGGGTGAGAGATAATGGCAAAAGTACGGCGGCGGGAGATTTCTTCTTGCAATGACATGGAGAATGACCGAGTTTAAAAATACAAAGGCTACATTTTACCTGAAATATCGCTCCGCTCGTAGGATGGTGCTGAGTCTGGAGAGGCCGAAAATTTTAGCGAAGCTAAAAATTTGAGCAGCCAAGCTTTGTTGGGGTTTATTATAGTCAGCCCAAGCTGTGGGCTGACTGCTTAAGATTCTGGAATCGTAGCTTTAGGTATTTTGAATCACAATGTTCGGAAATTTCGTACTGTAATCCAGGCTGGCGTTGGCAATTTTAATGGCAGCTTTACGTGCAATTTCTTTGTAGATATGTGCAACACGGCTGTCTGGGTCTGCAATCACGGTTGGTTTTCCGCTATCTGCCTGTGTGCGGATGTTAATATCCAAAGGTAACGAGCCAAGCAGGTCTACACTGTAATCATG
This sequence comes from Methylotenera sp., assembly GCA_028688575.1. Lineage (GTDB taxonomy): Bacteria > Pseudomonadota > Gammaproteobacteria > Burkholderiales > Methylophilaceae > Methylotenera. The sequence continues at coordinate 31,875 of JAQTXW010000003.1, forward strand.
CGCCATTAACGCTCCGCCACCCGCGCCAAAAATAGGCTCTTCATGACCACATTGCGAGCAAATGTGCGTGCTCATGTTTTCTACAATGCCTAGAATTGGAATGTTCACTTTCTCAAACATTTTTAAGCCTTTACGCGCGTCCAGCAGGGCGATGTCTTGCGGTGTTGTCACAATGACGGCACCAGTGACGGGTATTTTTTGTGCCAAAGTGAGCTGGATGTCTCCAGTGCCAGGGGGGAGGTCAATAATCAGGTAATCCAGGTCATGCCAGTTGGTGTCTCGCAACAGTTGTTCCAAGGCGCCTGTGACCATAGGGCCGCGCCACACCATCGGGGTGTCTGTGTCGATTAAAAAGCCAATCGACATTGCTTGTATGCCGTGTGCCAGCAGTGGTTCCATGCTTTTACCGTCGACACTTTCAGGGCGGCCACTAATGCCCAGCATCTGCGGTTGGCTGGGGCCGTAGATATCGGCATCGAGCAGGCCCACATTGGCGCCTTCAGCCGCCAATGCTAGCGCAAGATTGGCGGAGGTTGTTGATTTACCAACACCCCCTTTGCCTGAGGCAACAGCAATGATGTTTTTAACATTGGGCAACAATGTCACGCCTTGTTGCGCCTTGTGTGCGACGATTTTACTGCTGACATTGACGGTTACCCTGCCTATGCCTTCCAAATTTAATAATGCCTCTGCAACTTGTTTTTGTAAGCTGTCGAAGATAGATTTTGCTGGGTAACCCAGTACGATGTCTACGCTGACATCATTGCCGTTAATTTTAATGTTTCTTGCAGATTTACTGCTTACAAAGTCTTTGCCTGTATTGGGATCTATACATACTTTGAGCGTGCTTTGAATGAGTAACTCTGTAATGGCCATGTTGTTAAATATCCTAATTAAATAACTTGAGTAAAAAGATAGGGTATTTTAACCGATTGTAGGATAGGTTTGTATCAGTGCGCGGTATTTTTTCATTTAATCGTAGTTGATAGCACCCTGTTGTAACAAAGGTATTGGGTATTTAAGAGCCGTCTAAATCGCTGGGTGAAGTGCTTAGTATTTGTTAAAATGGCGCTTTAGCTCAACTAGATTCATTTATCTTATGTCTTCTGCAAATAATCCACGTAAAATTTTAGTCACCTCTGCACTGCCTTACGCCAATGGCAGCATCCACTTAGGGCATCTGGTTGAATATATCCAGACCGATATCTGGGTGCGCTTTCAAAAGATGCAGGGGCATGCTGTGCATTACGTGTGTGCAGACGATACGCATGGCACGCCTATTATGTTGCGTGCCGAGAAAGAGGGCATCACACCTGAGGCTTTGATTGCCAAAGTGCATGAAGAGCATTTGGCTGATTTTTCTGAGTTTTTAGTAGCGTTTGATAATTACTACTCAACCAACGCGCCTGAGAATAAAGAACTCTCACAAGGGATTTATAAAAAGCTTAAGGCGGCAGGAAAAATAGCCACTAAAACCATCGAGCAGTTTTATGACCCAGTAAAAAACATGTTTTTGCCTGACCGCTTCATTAAAGGTGAGTGCCCCAAGTGTCATGCAAAAGATCAATACGGCGATAGCTGCGAGGTGTGTGGAGCAACCTATAATCCAACCGAGTTGATTAACGCTTATTCAGCGGTGTCGGGTGCTGCGCCTGTGCGCAAGGAAACAGAGCATTATTTCTTTAAACTATCTGAGTGTGAGCCATTTTTAAAAGACTGGACGCGTTCTGGCACCCTGCAAGGTGAGGCTGCCAACAAGATGGGCGAATGGTTTGAAAATGGCCTCAATGACTGGGATATTTCTCGCGATGCGCCTTATTTCGGTTTTGAAATCCCCGATGCTCCTGGCAAGTACTTTTACGTATGGCTGGATGCGCCGATTGGTTATATGGCGAGCTTTAAAAACCTGTGTGAAAAGCAGGGCTTGGACTTTGATGAATACTGGAGTAAAGACAGCAGTACAGAGCTTTATCATTTTATCGGCAAAGATATTCTGTATTTCCATGCCTTATTCTGGCCTGCAACACTGGAGTTTTCAGAGCATCGCAAGCCGACACAAATCTTCGCCCATGGGTTTCTAACCGTGAATGGCGAGAAGATGTCCAAATCACGCGGCACATTCATTACCGCGCGCAGTTATCTGGAATACATCAAAAATCCTGAGTATCTGCGCTATTACTACGCGGCCAAGCTGAATAGTACGATGGAGGACATTGACCTCAATCTGGAAGATTTCGTAGCACGCGTAAATAGCGATCTGGTGGGTAAGTACATCAACATTGCCAGCAGAACGGCAGGCTTTATTAATAAGCGTTTTGCAGGCAAGTTAAACCCATCAGTAAACAGTCCTGTAGTGGCCGAGATTAAAGCTTCAGCACAGTTACTGGCAGGCAGTTACGCTGAGCGTGAATACGGCAAGGCGCTGCGTGAAATTATGCGTCTGGCCGATGTTGCCAACGGGTTTGTTGCGGAAAAAGCACCATGGGTAATGGCAAAACAGGAAGGACAGGACGCTGCATTGCAACAAGTCTGTTCAGACGCGCTGGAAATGTTCCGCCTGCTGACGCTGTACCTCAAGCCTGTGCTGCCAAAACTGGCCGCTGAGATTGAACAGTTCCTGAATATTGCACCATTAACGTGGGCAGGCGTGGATGCCTCTCTGGAGGCTAACCATATCATCAACGCTTATGAGCACTTGATTACTCGTATTGATATTAAGCAGATAGAAGCAATGACCGAAGCCAATAAAGAAAACCTGCAGGCAACCGCTGCACCACAATCTCACTCTGAGCAACGCCATGCGGCACATCAGCAGAATGAGACAAATGCAGCCGCTACTGAAGCTGAATATATCAGTATTGATGATTTCACCAAGGTAGATTTGCGCATCGCTAAAATTGTCAATGCCGAGCATGTGGAAGGGGCGGAAAAACTGCTTAAACTTACACTGGATATAGGTGAGGAGAATCCGCGTCAGGTATTTGCTGGCATCAAATCAGCCTATGACCCTGCAACATTGGTGGGGCGCTTAACTGTCATGGTGGCCAATCTGGCACCACGCAAAATGAAATTCGGCATGAGTGAAGGCATGGTGCTCGCTGCGAGTGACGAACGCGGTGGTCCATTTATTTTGTCACCAGATGCTGGCGCACAGCCCGGTATGCGCGTTAAATAGTGCGATGGTTGATGATATTTAAGAAGGCAGTTTGCTTAGATTAGAACAGGAGCTTTTTATTTTTGTGCACTGGGTTCTTTAGCTGGTCTGTCAGGTTTCTTAGCAGTGGACATTGCATCTGTCCTAACATGGTTCATGTTATTTTGAGCCTGAGGTTTTTTACGGTTGACGGTAATCTTGCTGCGAATTTTATCTAATGTCGATTTTCCAATGCCGTTCACTTGTTCGAGTTCATCCACTGATTTAAAAGCCCCATGCTTTTTACGGTAATCAATAATGGACTTTGCCTTGACAGCACCAATGCCAGAAAGGGTCTCGAGTTCAGCCTGATGCGCGGTATTGATGTCGATGGCGGCCCAGGCATTGAAGCTGAATGTGAGTAGTATGATTAAAAATATGTGCATATTTTTGATACTCATTTGATTACCTGAGATAAAAAAACATCATTTAGCTGATGTAAGCCTGGCACTCGTTCACTATATGCGTTAAAGCTTTTGCCGGATCAGGCGCCTGTGTAATGGGTCTGCCAATCACAAGGTAGCTTGAGCCCAGCGCGAGTGCGTCGCCAGGCGTAACAATGCGTGATTGATCATCTTTGTTGGCGTTTGCTGGGCGAATACCAGGGGTCACCAAGCAGAATGGTTCGCCTAATTCTGCGCGCAATGTTTTTGCTTCAAGGGCTGAGCATACGACGCCATCTAAACCAGCTAACTGTGTGAGCTTGGCTAAATTAAGTACATGTTGTGCAAGGTCGGTATGTATGCCTATTTGGTTAAGTGTTTGCTGATTCATGCTGGTGAGCACCGTCACTGCAATGAGTAAAGGCTTGGTTGAGCTGGCGTCAACCGCCTGCTTCGCAGCCTGCATCATCTCGCTGCCACCACTTGCGTGTACGTTAAGCATCCATACCCCTAAGTTGCTGGCGGCCGTGCATGCCTTAGCCACGGTGTTTGGAATATCGTGAAATTTCAAATCTAGAAAGACACCAAAATTTGAACGTGCAAGTTGCTCGACAAACTGAGGTCCTGTCGCGGTAAAAAGTTCTTTGCCTACTTTCAGGCGACATAGGCTAGGGTCGAGCTGGCTCACCAACTTGTTAGCGCTGGCGGCATCTGCATAATCTAATGCAACGATAATTTTTGGGTCATTCATATAGTTTTTCAGTCATAGAAACAATGGGTTAAATGCTGACAGGTTCCGCAGGCAATGCCTCCCAGGCATTGCAGGCAGGGCACTGCCAATGATGATATTTGGCTTTAAACCCACATTGCTCACAATGATAGGCGGTTTTGTTGCCTATGGCATGACGTACCGCCTGCTGCATCAGTTGAATATCTGGCAGGTTGGCTTTTTGCGGCTGGTTGGTTACTACTATGGCACGCGCCTGTAATAATTGATCTAAGGTGTTCAGACTTGGTTTTTTAATCAGCTCATTACGTGCCAGTTTGGCTGCGCTTTCTGCACCTTCTTCGGCCAAAGTGGCATCATAAAGCACATTAAACACTGCACTCAACTGATAGGTTTGTAGATAGGTTCTGAGTAGATTCAGGCCTTGGGCAGTTTGATCAAGTGCACGATAGCTCGCCAGCAGTTTAGGGGCAATCAGCCCCAAATATTCAGGTGCCTGAAACTCAATGCGTTTCCACGTGGCAATGGCGATTCGATGTTCATTTGCCTCTGCTTCAAGATCGCCAAGCAAAACGTTGGCACGTACACAGTTTTTATTGGCATTCAGTGCCAAATCCAGGTCAAACCGGGCGGTGTGTGTGTCATTAGCGAGTTTGGATTTAACCGCCATTTCACAATAATAGTGTGAGATTTCCACGCGAAACGGGACGCCTGATAAACGTTCCAGCTCCGTTGCGGCTTTAATTGCACGCTCCCACTCTCGCTCTCGAACATAGATTTCCAGTAAGGCACGCAGTGCCGGCTGGCGATATCTGTCATCATTGAGTGACTCAAAAAGCTCTTCGGCGCGGTCAAGCAAGCCAGCTTTAAGATAATCCTGTGCCAATTCGGCAGTCACTGCCAGTGTTTGCTGTGGCTCAAGCTGCTGTTTTTCCAATAGGTTCAAATGTAAGTGAATGGCGCGATCAACTTCACCACGTCGCCTGAATAGGCTCCCCAGGGCAAAGTGAAGCTCTAAGGAATCCGTGTTCGCTTGTACCGCTTCTGAAAATGCCTCAATCGCCTTGTCATGCTGATTGGTAATCAGAAAATTCAAGCCCTTAAAATAAGCGGCAGGCAACGCTGTGGATTCAGCGAGCAACTGTTTTAAGTCAACGCGGGCTGCAAGCCAACCTAAACTGAAAAATAGCGGTAACGCCAGTAACCACCAAAACTCGAATTCCATGTTCATTCACTTTGAAGTGTTTATTAGCCAGTATTTTACCTGATTTACGTTGAATTTTTCCCTGAAATACGTTTGAAAGTGCTGGATAGCATGTGCGCTGGTGTGTAGTCGTAAGGTTAGTATTTGTGAGCGGCATAAAAAAACGGCAATCTATATATAGATTGCCGTTTATTAAGTATAGCAGAAGCAATACCTAGCTTAAATCAACACGTTCGCGTAGCTCTTTACCCGCTTTAAAGTGAGGTACATGTTTTGCAGGTACCTGCACTTTACTGCCAGTTTTAGGGTTGCGACCTAAGCGAGGTGGGCGGTAATTTAAACTGAAACTGCCAAAGCCTCTAATTTCAATGCGCTCGCCAGCAGCAAGATTATCAGACATCGCGTCCAAAATTGCTTTAACTGATAGCTCTGCATCTTTCATCACTAATTGCGGAAAACGCTCCGCAAGTAGTGTGATTAACTCAGATTTTGTCATGCTGTGTGCCTTTTTTCTTAAGACTAAAATAAAGCGCTAAAAAGCTTACTTTTTGTTATCTAGCTTAGCTTTTAACAGAGCACCAAGGTTGGTTGTGCCAGCAGTTGCACCATCATCTGGTAGCGCTGCTGTGTCTTTTGCCTTGGCTGCTTTTTTAGGTTTAGCTTCAGATTTTTCTTCAGAAGTCGCACCTGATGGATCAGCAGATAATTGTTTAACGCCCAATGAAATGCGCTCTTTTTCAACATCAATGGCCAGGATAACAGCTTGCAGCTCGTCACCTTTTTTGAAGTTACGAATTGCTTCTTCGCCAGATTGCGTCCATGACAAATCAGACAAGTGAACTAAACCGTCAATACCGCCTGGCAAGCCGATAAACACGCCAAAGTCAGTGATAGATTTGATTTGACCTGAAACTTTATCGCCTTTAGCGTGCGTTGCAGAGAAGTCATCCCAAGGGTTAGCCTGGCATTGTTTCATACCTAATGATAAACGACGACGTGCTTCGTCTATTTCAAGAATCATGACTTCAACTTCATCACCTAATTGAGCGATTTTGCCTGGATGAATGTTTTTGTTTGTCCAGTCCATTTCTGAAACGTGCACCAAACCTTCGATACCTGGTTCGATTTCAACAAATGCGCCGTAGTCAGTCAAGTTAGAAACTTTACCGAACAGACGTGTGCTCACTGGGTAACGGCGAGCCAAAGCAACCCATGGGTCATCGCCCAATTGTTTGATACCTAATGAAACACGGTTTTTCTCTTGATCGAATTTCAATACTTTAGCTTCGACTTCTTCACCTACCGTCAGCACTTCAGATGGGTGTTTCACACGACGCCAAGCCAAGTCTGTGATGTGCAGCAAGCCATCAATGCCGCCCAAATCAACGAATGCACCGTAATCGGTGATGTTTTTAACGATACCTTTAACCACAGCACCTTCAGCCAGCGTGCCAAGCAGTGCCTCGCGGTCAGCACCCGCGCTAACTTCCATCACTGCACGACGTGAAACAACGATGTTGTTACGTTTGCGGTCAAGTTTGATTACTTTAAGGTCACACTCTTTGTTTTCAAATGGTGTGGTGTCTTTTACTGGGCGTACATCCACCAGTGAGCCAGGCAAGAATGCCATGATGCCGTTGACAGAAACACGTAAACCGCCTTTAACTTTGCCGCTGACAAAGCCTTTAATGATACGGCCTTCGTTCATTGCGTCTTCTAAATCCAGCCATGTTTCCATGCGTTTAGCTTTTTCGCGTGAAAGTTGTGTTGAGCCAAAGCCGTCTTCAAGCTTCTCAATCGCTACTTTTACGAAGTCGCCCACTTGAACTTCAAGTTCGCCTTGAGCATTGCGGAATTCATCAGCGTTGATTACGCTTTCAGATTTAAGACCTGCATTAACGATCACGTGGTCGTTATCAACAGAAACAACTTCAGCAGTAATCACTTCGCCAGAGCGCATTTCCTGACGAGCTAAGCTTTCTTCAAAAAGCGCAGCAAAAGATTCCATGGGTGAAGCAGTAGATTTAGAGGTAGAAGCCATTAAATAAAATTACCTAAATAATCCCACCTAGCAGTGGGGTAGTTAAAAAACTGCGTATCGGTGCGATGCGCAGACCTTAAATATGAGTGTAAAAACTCAAAGATAGAATTATAACTAAAACATTGAAAAATAAAAGACTATTTACACATTTTCTGCTGATAATTTAGCAAAATAAAATCCACTGCCTCGGTAATCGTTAAATTGTCTGTTTCCAGCAGAATAGCGTCTTCTGCCATTATTAATGGCGCACTGGCTCTGCCTTTGTCCCTGGCATCACGCGTATGCAAGTCCTGCAATATGGCTTGATAGTCGGCTGGCTGGTGCTTGCCAAGCAGCTGCTGGTGGCGACGTTTGGCTCGGGTCTCAGTGGTGGCGGTGAGAAATATTTTGAGCACTGCATCAGGAAATATCACGGTGCCCATGTCGCGGCCATCTGCTAGCAAGCCAGGGGCTGTGCGAAAGCTGTGTTGTAAATCTACTAATGCTGCCCGCAGCACTGCATGCACAGCAACACGTGAGGCACCTTTACCTATGGTTTCAGTTCTAATCTGGTCAGAAATGTCCGTGTCATTAAGGAAAACCTGGCCATGTTTAAATTGGATATGGAGTGTTTTTGCGCATGCAGCAACCGCTGTTGCATCATCCCAGTCAATGTTGTTTTGATGGGTGGCGTAAGCAACTACGCGGTACAGTGCGCCAGAATCTAAATAATGAAAGCTTAGGGCGTCCGCCACAAGTTGTGCCACAGTTCCCTTGCCTGAAGCGGATGGGCCGTCAATGGCAATGACAGGGACTAGGGGCTGAGGACTAGGGGCTGGGGTAATCATGCTTTGGCGATTTTTTTAAATTCTTCAAAATAATTAGGGAAAGTCTTATTTACACAATCAGGGTCGTTAATCGTGATTGGTACGCCACCCAAACTCACTAGTGAAAAACACATTGCCATGCGGTGGTCGTCATAGGTGTCAATCACGGCATGGGATGTCAGTTGCTCAGGTGGTGTAATGGTGATGTAATCCGCACCTTCAATCACAGTAGCCCCCACTTTGCGCAGTTCGGTTGCCATGGCTGCAATGCGGTCTGTTTCTTTCACGCGCCAGCTGGCGATGTTGCGCAGGCTCGTTGTGCCATCAGCAAAGAGCGCCAGCACGGCCAATGTCATGGCGGCATCTGGGATATGGTTGCAGTCCAGATCAAAGCCTTTGATTTTTTGTTTAGCTTTAATCGCCGTGATGGAGTCTAATTTGCTCGATAATTGTGAGTTAAAATCACCATATTGAATATCAGCACCCAGTTCTTTTAGTTCGTTAGCGAATTTAACATCACCTTGGATGCTATTTTCCCCAATGCCAATTACGGTGACGCCATTTTCACCAGCAATGGCTCCCGCAGCCAAGAAATAAGATGCACTTGATGCATCGCCTTCTACGGCAATCATTCTGATATTTTTATAGAGATTGTTTGCAGAAATTTGAAATTTACTCCACCCATCACGCTGAACGTTTACCCCAAACCTTTGCATAAGGTTCAATGTAATTTCAATATAAGGTTTTGAGATCAGTTCACCCACCACTTCAATGGTGGCATTTTGTTTTGTAAGCGGCAAGGCCATTAGCAGTGCAGTTAAGAACTGACTAGAAACATCACCACGAATTTTAATGGGCTGACTGCAATCCAGCTTGGCTGGCGATATTTTTAATGGAGGAAAGCCTTCGTTTTTCAGATATTCGATTTGGGCACCAGCCTGACGCAAAGCATCGACTAAATCACCAATCGGGCGTTCATGCATGCGCGGTACGCCATGCAAATAATAGTGACCATCTGAAAAAGCCAGTGCTGCGGTAAGCGGCCTGAAGGCAGTGCCTGCATTACCTAAAAACAAATCAACTGGTTTTTGAACTGTGCCTTTGTTAGGAAAGTTGCCGTTTATGCCTTGTACTTTCCAGTTGAGCGAATCGTTTGGGTTTTGTTCTAAAGCCACGCCTAAATTCGCAAGTGCTTCAAGCATACGGTCTGTGTCATCAGACTTGAGTAAATCTAAAATTTCTGTTTCGCCGTTTGAAAGCGCGGCTAGCAATAAAGTGCGATTAGAAATACTTTTTGAGCCTGGTAATTTAATGATGCCTTGCGCGCGGCTGTAAGCGGGTAAATGTAGTTGTTCCATTTTTTCTATTTCATTATTGTTGGTTTCTTGCCCAAGCGTTACGGGCAGCACTGGCGCGCTCGAATAATGCTTGTAAGTTTGCGCCGTCGTTACTTTCTAATAAGCTTTTAACTTGGGATAATGCAGCTTCAAATGCGGTAATCTCGTTAAGCAAAGCGGTACGGTTGGCCAGGCTGATGTCACGCCACATTTCAGGGTGGCTGCCAGCGATACGCGTAAAATCTCTAAAGCCACTCGCGGCAAAACCAAATAACTGCTGCGCGTTTGCGCGGGATGCAATCTCATCGACCAGTGCAAATGCGAGCAGGTGGGGTAAATGGCTCACGGCAGCAAAGATGCCGTCATGCGTTTGTGCTGACATTTCACTCACTCTGGCGCCGCAGGTTTCCCAAAATGAACGTATCAGATTGACGGCTTCTGGGTTTGTGTCGGATGTGGGCGTTAACACGACATTTTTATTGAGATATAAGTCAGGCATTGCTGCCGCTACTCCGCTTTTTTCAGCGCCAGCAATCGGGTGACCACCCACAAACTGACTACATTGCTCTGCCAAAATCGTGTTAGCGCAGTTTAATACATCACCTTTAGTACTGCCGGCATCGGTAATGACTGTGGTATTGTTTAAATGCGGTTTAATTGCATTCAGAATAGCGGGGGTTTGGGCAACAGGAGCAGCGATGAGCACAATATCAGCATTGCTTAAAGCCTCGGCTATGTCACTGGTAGCATGGTCAATGACGCCTAGGACTAGGGCGTTTTGCAGGCTGGAGGCAGAGCGTCCAACGCCAACAATCTGCGCAGAACAGCCTGCTTTTTTTAAAGCAAGTGCCACCGAGCCGCCAATGAGGCCCACCCCGAAAATAACAATTTTTTTCAATTGAACAGTGACTTGAAGTAACGTGAGCGTGAATTGTAACATTGTTGTTATTTGACAGATAAAACCTTGTCATTTTTTATACAAAGTAGTTGCAGTCAATAAAGATATAGTGCTATGTTTTAATCTAGCTTAACAATTTGACTTTTAAGGGAAATCAGGCTGCGCGTTTAACAATAAAAATGAAAATTTGGCAGATACTTATTTTTGTAGGTGTGGCCGCTTTAGCATGTTCTAACCTTCATGTTGCGGAGGCCGCCGGTGTGGGTGATTCGCCTGCACGCATGGTGGCTGTGACCGCGTCGTCCTATAATCCAGGTGAAGTTAGCCTGAATACGCTGCGTGCTATTTTTGTAATGCGCTACGCCAAATGGCCTGATGGCACCCCAGTTAAAGTTTTTGTCTACGCAGACAATGTGCCTGCGCATGAAGTATTCACTAAAGAAGTCCTTAAGTTTTTTCCACGTCAATTGCGCCAAGCCTGGGATAGGCAAGTGTTCGCAGGGCTTGGGCAATATCCAGAACAAGTCGCATCAGTTCAAGAAATGTTAGCAAAAGTCAGTGCCACGCCAGGCAGTGTTGGCTATCTATCGTTGCAAGAGGTAAATCAAGATGTTCGCATCCTTCAAATTCAGCCATAGGGCTAGCCAACGCAAGTGGGTTTATTTTTTGCTAAGCCTGCTGCTTTGGCTGCCAGGAGCTGCTGGGGCGATTAGTCTGCTCGATGGCAATCTGCAGGTGCACGGCTTTGTTTCGCAGGGCATGGTCAATACAACAGGTAATAATTTCTTGGGAGATTCAGAGGATAGTATCAGTTACGACTTTAGAGAAATTGCGCTTAACGCCTCTTATTTGGTGCGTCCAGAATTGCAGTTCTCAGCACAAGTGATGTCACACCGCGCTGGAGAAAGTGATAACGGTGACCCCGACATTGACTATGCCTTTGTAGACTGGACAGCATTTACTGGAAATTGGGGCAGGGCTGGTATTCGTCTTGGGCGTGTTAAAAACGTATTTGGTCTATATAACACCACGCGTGACGTGCCATTTACCAGACCTGGGATCATGCTGCCGCAATCTATTTATTTTGAGCGCACACGTAAACTCTCACTGTCATCCGATGGTGTTAATTTGTATGCGGATAAAAGCACGAACGTAGGCACCTTCAGTGTTCAGGCGGTGCTGGGAACCCCAGGCCTCGATAAATCGTCAGAGGCGGCGATTATCCCCAACACCAAAGGGCGTTTTGAAACTGATTTTACCCAGTTATATCAGCTGAAATATGAGAGCCCTACAGGGCAGTATGTGTTTGCGCTGACGCACGTGAATCTAGGTGTCAGTTACAAGCGGGCGGCTAATGACGCATTGCAATCAGGCAGCTTTCATTTTGACCCCACCATGCTTTCAGCCCAATACAATGCTGAAAACTGGAGTTTAACCAGTGAGTATGCACGTCGCAGTGTAAGGTTGCGCGGGTTTGGTTCAATTCCCAATGTGGGGCAGGTGGGCGAAAGTTACTATGTGCAGGGGACTTATCGCGTGATGCCCGATTGGGAGCTCATGTTGCGTTATGATGTGGCTTACAGTAACCGCGATGACCGTAATGGCCGTGGTTTTGCGAAAACGACGGGTAGGCCAGGGTTTACTCAGTACACCAAGGATTGGACCCTGGGCTTGCGTTACGATGTTACACCTGAATTTATGTTGCGGGCCGAGTACCACGCAATAGAGGGGACTTCAATTCTACCGCCGCTGGATAATACGGCAGGCGTTGGCGCATTGGAAAAGCGCTGGGATATGTTAATGCTGCTTGGTTCTTATCGTTTTTAATCGCTAATTCATCCATATGCCGCCATTTAAACTTACTCCTGACCGTTATTTAAGTCTCAAATGGAAGATTATGTCGTTGTTGGGGTTGATTCTTTTAACTCTGATGACTATTTTGATTAGCTGGGCTTATGTTAATCAAATCAACCGCTTTGAACTGGAGCGGGATCAAATTAACCAGCGCTATCTGGCTCAATTGCAGGCCATGCTGGGTGAATTTTCGATTAAAATCAATCAAGTATCCTCTTTAGTTGCAACCATCGCAAGTGCTGATGAGCAAGCTGTGGATCAAGTGGAGCAGCACTCATGGCAGCGCACTAAAGATCGCGTGGATGTAGCATGGGTCGCGCTACAGGTAGATTATGGCCTGGAGTCCATGCGTATTTATGATCAACATAATCGTGTCATCGCTTTGTGGAATGACTCACAGCCCGCAAGCGCGCATGAGTTAACCTGGGTGCAGGAGTCCATTCGTCAGGAAGTGAGCTACTCATGGATAGACTGCCTTTATGTTTGTCAGCAATATTCTGTTGCGCCTATTCTGGCTTCTGGTCAAGTGGTCGGCGCCGTGGTGGTTTCTGCCAACATGGCGGATTTGATTTTGTCTTTTAATCGCCTCACAGGCGCAGACTTGGGGTTTTTGCTCGACAATGTGAGGAGTAACGATACGTATGCATTGCCTCACTTAGGCATGCGGGTGGCAGGGTTATCTAACGAGCAAATTAACCTGCCGTTATTAAAGCGTTTAACTGAGATTCCTAGTCAGCATGCGCAAAAGCTGTGGTTGCGTCAAAATCACGATAACGCGTCGCATGAGCTGGCATTTACACCGATAAAAGATGCAAAAGGGCAGTTGTTATCGGTGGCGGTTGTATTTGATGACGTCAGTGAGTCAGTAGCGTTGATTCGTAAAGAGGCGATTGGGCGCTTGAATATCGGTCTTTTAGGTTCATTTTTAGTGATGCTGACCACTTATCTTTTATTAAATACACCGTTGCGGCGGGTCACCAAGGCGGTTTTGGCGATTCCGTTTATCGGGCAACGGGACTTTGATTCAGCACGGCGGCATATTGATTTACGCAAGAACCCAATACTTCGGGATGAGGTTGATAAGCTGGTAGAAGCAGCCTTGCAGTTGACCAACCGCCTGCAATGTCTCGAGCAGGATGCGAGCCGGCATCAAGCTGAAATTATGGCAATGCTGCATCGCATTTCACTGGCGAATGATTTTTCTGAGCGCATTTTGGATACCGCACAGGTGGTGATTATTACCCAGGATATGGATGGACATTTGCACAGCATTAATCACTATGGCGAACAGTTGCTGGGCTGGAGTAAAGATCACTTACAAGGCAAACTGTTGATGCAGTTATCCAAGCGGCCCGATGACGATAAGAAACTACTGGAAATTTACCAGCAGATTATCTTAAATCAATTAGCGCACTATTATCATGAATCGACCATGATATGTCACGATGGCGTAGAGCGCGAAATTGCTTGGCATCATTCAAGAATGGATGGTGAGGTTGTGCAGATATTGTCTGTTGGCGTTGATATTACGCTACGTAAGCGCAGTGAAGAAAAAAGCCTGTATCTAGCCGAACATGACCAGCTTACAGGGCTGATTAATCGCCAGCGTTTTGTACGCGATGTAGACGAGGTGTTGTCTAACACTGAGAATTTATCTAGGCATGATGTTTTGCTATATCTGGACTTGGATGGTTTTAAATATATCAATGATATTTCAGGACATAACGCAGGTGATATCGTGCTACGCATGGTGGCTGAACTAATGACCAAAATATGCGGTGAGAAGGGGATTATTGCCAGGTTAGGTGGTGACGAGCTCGGTGCATTTTTATATGACTGCGATACTGCTGAGGCGATTCAGGTTGCAGAGCGCATAAATGCGGCTTTGGCCGAAATTAATTACCCGGGTTTGGTGGGTAATCATCATGTATCTGGCAGCATAGGAATTGTGGCTGTTTCTGTGGCTAACCGTGACGTAAGGCATTTGCTCGCCAATGCGGATATTGCGATGAATCAGGCGAAATCTATCGGAAAATCACGTTGGCATGTATTCTCTGAAGGTGAGCATCTGCAGGAGAAATTAGAGCACTTCGTGCTTTGGGAGGACCGTATTAAACTCGCACTGCGTGATCATAAATTTGTGATGCAGTATCAGCCGATATTGGATATCCACACCAATAAGATTAGCCATTATGAGGCACTGGTGCGTATGCTGGATGACGATGGGGAGATGATTCCGCCGATTGAGTTTATTGAAGTAGCAGAAAAAACAGGCTTAATCCGTCAGCTGGATCACAATGTAGTTGAGATGGTCCTGACGCATTGGGTCGCCTTGCAGTCGGAGGGTAAGCACCACAAGGTTGCCATCAATTTGTCTGGGCTGAGTATGAATGATCAGGATTTATTGCTTTGGTTACAGGCGTTCTTTTCGCAGCATCCTGAACTGGCATCGCAAGTGATATTTGAAATCACCGAAACCGCCGCCGTGGCAGATTTTGCATTGGCGCGTGCGTTTATTGAAGATGTACGTGCCATGGGGTGCGCTTTTTCATTGGATGATTTTGGTGTGGGCTTTTCATCTTTCTATTACCTTAAAAATCTGCCTGTTGATTACGTCAAAATTGATGGTTCGTTTATTCGCAATCTGGCAGATAGTCCTGATGATCAGGTGTTTGTACGCGCCCTTGCAGAAGTGGCCAGGGGTTTTGGCAAACGCACGGTGGCAGAATTTGTAGGGGATGAGCGGAGCTTAGGTTTTCTGCGTAGCTATGGCGTGGATTATGCGCAAGGCTATTATGTAGGTAAGCCTGCCAATGAAGTGATTAATTGATGGTGATTTTCAACTGGTAGGTGAAATCACCAGACCTGTTATTTAATCCAATCATGACCTATAAACTGTTCTAGTGGCTGGTAGTTTTGCTTATAGGCCATTTTTTTACTGTGTTCTATCCAGTAGCCTAAATAGACATAGGGCAATTTCAGACTTTTGGCCCACTCGGTT
Organism: Methylotenera sp.; assembly: GCA_028688575.1. Lineage (GTDB taxonomy): Bacteria > Pseudomonadota > Gammaproteobacteria > Burkholderiales > Methylophilaceae > Methylotenera. The sequence continues at coordinate 47,319 of JAQTXW010000003.1, forward strand.
TGCCATAGCACGTTATAGGTGCCGTAACTTGCTTTTTTGTCTGAGGTATCATAAAAAGTATAGACTGCCGAAATCCCATCCTGCACGATATCGATGACGCTCACCATCTTGAGGGTGTCATTTTCTTTAAATTCCACCATCACGCTCTCTACATTGCTTTGGCACAGAAAACTTTGATATTGTTCCACTGCATCTGCCTGCTCCTTGGGCTCTGTTTCGTTAAGGGTTTCATCATGGCGATTTTTTTGATAAGCGGCATACATCGTATAATGCGCTTCATAAAACCCTACAGGGATGATATTGGCGGTGAGGTTTTGGTGTTGCCTGAAAGCGCGTTTCTGACTGCGGCTGTGAAGAAAGTCGTTGACGACAATCCTTACAGGAATGCATGCCTTGCATGATTCACAATGTGGTCGATAGGCAAACTTTCCACTACGCCTGAAGCCTTGCTGTATCAGATGGCTATAGACATCTGCGTTAATGAGGTGCTGGGGCGTGGCAATCAGGCTTTGTGCAAGCTGATGTGGCAAATAGCCGCAGTGGTAAGTTGTGGTGACATAAAATTGCAGTTTTTGCAACGCGCTGTCATTGGGTAAACTCATAATGGAAGTATAAACGCAAACTGGTTTTGTGCGCTACTGATGGCGATTGTTAGGCTGTGATTGTGACAGTTTTTTGAGTATTACCGAATCAGGCGTGATAGCTCAGCAGTAAAGTCTTCTCTGCGCATTTCATGTGCGCCCAGGCTTGTGAGGTGTGCGGTTTTCATCTGGCAGTCAATCAGCGCGACATGCTGCGTTTTTAGATATTCTACCAAGCTGACAAAAGCGACTTTTGACGCGTCCGTGACATGGTGAAACATACTTTCGCCGTAAAACATGCGGCCAATTTTTACGCCATAGCAGCCACCCACCAATTGCCCATCCATCCAGCTTTCGGCAGAGATCGCATAGCCTGAGGCGTGTAGTCTGCAGTAGGCGTCTATGATGTCTTGCGTAATCCAGGTACCTGCTTGCTGGCTACGCGGTGTCTGGCTGCAGTGGGTGATGACATCCTTGAACGCTGAGTTAAAGCGCACTTCAAATTTTTGCTGTTTAATCGTTTTTTTGAGCGATTGACTTATTTTTAATGCATGAGGATAAAGCACCATGCGTGGGTTAGGGCTCCACCATAGAATAGGCTCGCCATGGCTAAACCAGGGGAAAATCCCACGCTGATAAGCATTGAGTAAACGTGCTAACGATAAATCGCCGCCAATGGCAATTAAACCGTTGGGCTCGACAAGCGCTTCAGTGGTTGGCGGGAAGTCACAATTGCCATCCACGCAGGCAACCCGACCATTCGGTAATTGGTAATATCCGTTACTCATCTACTTGATGTTTGATTTTTCTGTCTTATGCGTATTATGCAGGCAATTTATACTGTGGTTTCCACCTTTTTTGCATCAGGTGTGCAAAAAACTGCATGTGAGTGGCAGCTAAAGAAATTTGAAAAACGTAAATGCTTTTTCACCAAAATACCAAAGTGCAAAAAAGAACGCACTGAAATAGATGACAGTAACCATGAGCCAAAAGATCGCGATAAAAACCATAAGCCCGTCTTCTTCAAGTTCGCCGATGCAGAAAAATAAAATCGCGAGTCCAGGCAGCATGTTATTCATGGGGAGCACACCAAAGGGGATGGCCATTAATGCGCCAGCAGCACATAAAATAAAGCCGCCTATTTTTTGTCCGCGATGCCCTTTTATCACAGAGAAATAGCGGGGTTTGGTGAATTTTCTGCAAAATCCCAGTATGTTGAGGCATACCTTAACTAGGATTTGCCAGGTTTTTTGGTTAAATTCAATCGCGGCAATTGATGCTGGCAACACAGGGGTTGTGTGCCCGCGCAAAAGCTGCCAGCCCAGCGTGGCAAAAGCAAGCCCGCCCAATATTGTAATAGGCCCAAGCGGCACTGGTTGCAAAAAAGGCAATACGAGTATGATGCTGATGAATGCGTAACCCGCCCCATCAAGTGAGTTTAATGCTTCACCAAGTGTAAGGGGGCGTGTTTTAGACTGGGCAGCAAACTGCTGCAATGTTTTAACTAAATTTGCGTAATCGCACATAAAGCGGATTGCCTTTGTAAAAACCAATATCCATAAAAAATAGTGGGATGAACGCGGATGTTGATTGAGCATCACCAGGTTGATTTTAGCGCCGATTGCAGTTTTGTGGTGAATGAACTTTAAAAAAGCTTCTTAATCATACAACTAGCGCGTAAAATGCGCACACTTCTATAGACTAATCAATAGACCAAACACACCTTGGAACATTACGCCACCATGTCAGCTAAGCCTATCCACAGCTACCGTCCTTATTGGGCGAAGCGGTTTGGGCCTGCGCCAATTTTACCCATGTCACGCGCCGAAATGGACGCGCTGGGCTGGGATAGTTGCGACATTATTTTAATTTCAGGAGATGCTTATATTGATCATCCGAGTTTTGGCGTGTCTTTGGTGGGACGTCTGCTGGAGGCACAGGGCTTTCGTGTGGGGATTATCGCACAACCAGACTGGCAGAATGCACAGGCTTTTAAAGCGTTAGGCAAGCCTAACCTTTACTTTGGTGTAACAGCAGGCAATATGGACAGTATGGTGAATCGTTATACAGCGGATAGAAAAATCCGCAGTGATGATGCCTATACCCCAGACGCCGCGCCTAACAAACGCCCGGATCGCGCCGTGCTGGTCTATAGTCAGCGTTGCCGTGAGGCTTATTCAGATGTGCCTTTGGTCATTGGCAGTATTGAAGCCAGTTTACGCCGTATTGCCCATTATGATTACTGGTCTGACAAGGTGCGCCGCAGTGTTTTAATCGACTCTAAAGCGGATATCTTGCTTTATGGTAATGCAGAGCGTGCCTTGGTCGAACTGACACATCGCCTGGCAAAAGGTGAAAAAGTTGCGGATATACAAGATATTCGCGGTACTGCTTTTTTGCGTAAAAAAATTCCTGAAGACTTTAGTGAGATTGAGAGTGCAAAGCTGGATCGTCCAGGAGTCGTGGACAAGCCAGTTGACCCTTATGAAATGAAGATGGGCAAAGCCGATGCCAGTTGTGCTACTGAAGCATCATCTGACAAAGCTGCGTTACCAGATGGCACCAAACCCATAGAAATTTTACGTAAGCCCAAAACCGACAGAAGCAAACAAGTGGTGCGCTTGCCTTCTTATGAAGAGGTGTCAATTGACCCTGTGCTGTATGCACACGCATCACGCGTGCTACATTTGGAAGCTAACCCAGGCAATGCGCGTGCATTGGTACAAAAGCATGGTGACCGTGAAGTGTGGCTAAACCCTCCGCCGATTCCACTCACCACCAAGGAGATGGATTACGTGTATGACATGCCGTATGCACGTAAACCGCATCCGGCTTATAAAAATGCCAAAATCCCCGCATGGGAGATGATCCGTTTTAGCGTGAATATCATGCGTGGCTGCTTTGGCGGTTGTACATTCTGCAGTATTACCGAACATGAAGGCCGCATTATTCAAAGCCGAAGTGAAGCCTCGATTTTGAAAGAGGTGGAAGAAATTCGCGATAAAGTAGAAGGCTTTACAGGGGTCATATCCGATCTCGGTGGCCCCACGGCCAATATGTACCGCATTGCCTGTAAATCAGAATCTATTGAAAAAAACTGCCGTAAATTAAGCTGTGTATACCCAGGCGTTTGTGAGAATCTGAATACAGATCACAGCGCGCTGATACAGTTATATCGAAAAGCGCGTGCGCTAAAAGGTGTTAAGAAAATTTTAATTGGCAGTGGCGTGCGCTACGATTTAGCGGTGAAATCGCCTGAATATGTGAAAGAATTGGTGCAGCATCACGTAGGCGGCTATTTAAAAATCGCGCCTGAACACTCAGAAGAAAATGTGCTGAGTAAAATGATGAAGCCAGGCATGGATGCGTATGATGAGTTCAAAGCGATGTTTGAAAAGTTTAGTGCGGAAGCTGGTAAAAAGCAGTATTTGATACCGTACTTTATTGCCGCACATCCAGGCACCACGGATGACGATATGCTGAATTTAGCGCTTTGGCTTAAAAAATACGACTTCAAGCTGGATCAGGTGCAAACCTTTACACCTACACCGATGGCCATGGCAACGGCGATGTATCATTCAGGCAAAAATCCGTTGCGCAAAGTGACAGCGAGTTCGGAAGACGTGCCCATCCCTAAGGCAGGTAATGTGCGTAAATTGCATAAGGCATTTATACGCTATCATGACCCAAACAATTGGCCGATGTTGCGTGAGGCTTTAAAAAAGATGGGGCGTGCAGACTTAATTGGCAGTGGCAAGCAGTGTTTGATTCCTGCATGGCAGCCACTTCCAAACAAGCCAGTGAAGACGGTGCGTGGTGAGCAGTTGGAGCGAACCGCTCGGCCTAGACGTGTGTCTGAGAAAAAGCGCAAATATTCCTAGCCCGCAGTATTGCGAGTCCATGTATTGGTGGCAAGTTTTTTGTAGAGGTGATAGTCACCGCATTTGTTTGCCGCTTAGCCCTGTTGTATACAATATGATGCACGGTTTGAGTTAATTATAGCTGGCGGCTAGTTGAGCCTATTGAGCATAGAGGATATTTAATGCGATTGCTATCTTTTAGATTAGCGCTGCGATTTATTGCGCTGCTTATTTTTGCTGGCATTGCGCTGCCTGTATTTGCGGGAAAAAACCTGCTTTGGAAAGCCAGTTCACCTGAAGGTGGCCAGATTTACTTATTTGGCACGATACACACCGATGATAACCGTGTCACGGCATTTTCGCCTGAAGTCATGCACGCAATTCAAGCTGTCGATTTGTTTATGATGGAAGCTGAAGCACCAGTAAACAACAAAATGTTGCTGATGCATGAGGCTAATTTGCAGGAAATGCTCACTGAGCACGAGCTTGAAAAAGTCTACCGCTTGGCAGAGTTTCATGTCATGCATCGCGATACTGTGCTTCGCACCAAGCCCTGGCTGCTGGCAGTCGTGTTTGATTCTCCCAGGCCGTTAACTCCGTTTGCACAAGACAACCTCCTTAAGACAAAGGCTGAAGACTTTGGCATTGCAGTGAAGGGGTTGGCGACCGCAGAAGAGCATTTTTCAGCACTTGATCACTTAAGTCTTGAAGAGCAGTTGGTTTTTTTACGGGCAGTACTTAAACGCAGCGATAAAACCAAGCAGCGTGATTACGAACGTCTGGTGCAGGCATATCTGCGCGGAGATGCAACTCAACTATTGGTGCTCAATGAGAAAATTACGGGGGGCATGCTACCCCATGCTTTGTGGCAGCGGATGAAAACGCAATTGATGGACCATCGCAATGCAGTGATGGCCGAGCGCTTACTGAATGAAGCGCAAACCAAGCAATTGTTTGTTGCAGTAGGTGCGTCACATCTGGCAGGTCAGCGTGGCTTATTAAATCGTCTAAAGCTCGCAGGTTATCGTGTTGAGCGTATGGATTAATGCACAACATGTCTTCCTGCCTCATAGTTCATCACTTCGGGGTTCTGATTAACATAAATCAGGTTTTCAGTGGCAAAGCCTAATTCTTTAGCTTGTGCAATCAAGTGTTGTTTGATTGGGTAAGAAAGTTGCGGCGTACGCGATAAAATCCAAAGATAAGATTTATCAGGGCCGCACAGCATGACGTAGTTATAGTAGGGCTGGTCGAGCGTGATAATGTTATATGCACCGTAAAACGGTCCAAAGAATGACACTTTCAGCTTCCCTGTACGCGAGCCGTCTGCATTGGCGGGGTCTACGAAATAGGCTTTGCCTACGGCTTCTTTCCATTCATTTTTTTTGCTGTTATACCCACGGTTGATGACTTTGATTCCACCGTCATCACGCAAGCTGTATGAGGCCGTGACATTGTCCAAATCCCGTTCAAAGCTATGGTCCAAACGGGCAACTTCATACCAGGTGCCTAAGTATTGGTTAGGGTCAAAGTGCTCAATTACTTTGACGTTATCAGGTACTCCCATGCACGAGGCGAGTAAAGCGCTGGTGCAAATAAGTAAATAACGTAGCATGTTGTTGATTTTTATCATGGTGGCAGGCGGTCTTCCTAGGTGATGTGTAGTCGTCAGACAGGGCATTGCGTTTAAAAATTCCATCAAATGGTGTGTTGCAGTCAGGCAAGATTCATGTAATGGAAAATTTGCTTTAATCTGGTTTTGACATCCAGGCAAAGAGTGTGGCTCGCATGACTTCTTCTACAGGCATGTCAATCGGTGTTAGCCAGCTGCGTGGCACAAAAACGGTATAGCCCCCAATCATGTAGCCCATGGGCAAATAAACGGCAACGCGGTCACCCTGCATAAAGCCATCTGGTAACCGATGGGTGGTTTGCCTGGTGATTAAGCCGACCATTTCGAGCTCGTATCCAGGAATCCTCAAGGTAACGGCCTGTTGTGAATCGCCTTTTTGATGTGGCGCAAAATAATCTGCAAAACTCTTTAGCGATGAATAAATACTCTTAACCACGGGCAGATTGGTGAATGGAAGTTCAATCAGCGAGAGCAGTTTGTAGATGTATTTGTGAGAAACGAGGTAGCCTAGCAGCACAATACCAGCCAGCCCTAGCATAAGTCCTAACCCAGGAACATAAAAATCACCAATAATCGGGCGCACCCACCACATGGCAATTTGCTCTGCCCATGTGAGAAACGTATAGAGCAGGTAAACGGTCAAACCTAAAGGCAAAGCCGTAAGCAGGCCGCGAAAAAAATACTGATAGATGCGTTTCATGATTATCCTATTTCTGCAATGCGTTTAGATCCGAGGCGCTAAGCCAGCGCCACTCTCCCACTTTTAAATCTTGCGGCAAATCCAGTTGGCCGATTCTAATGCGTTTGAGTGCTTCAACACGGTTGCTGATTGCTGCAACCATGCGTTTTACCTGGTGGTATTTACCTTCGGCCAGCGTCATGTGTATGACTTGGTCGTTTATTTTTGTGCAAGCTAAGGCGGCAATAGGCATGTCTTCATCAATCAGTTGCACGCCTTTGAGTATGTGTGCAATCTGCTCGTCACTAATTGGGTGCTTGCAGGTCACCTCGTATACTTTAGGCACTTTGTGTTTTGGTGAGCTCATGCGGTGGATAAACTGCCCATCGTCTGAAATCAGAATCAGCCCCGTGGTGTCTTCATCCAGCCGACCAATGCACTGCACGCCACGCTCAACCAGTGGGTGAGGCAATAGACTGTAGATGGTAGGGTGGTGCTGGGTTTTGTGTGAGCACTCATAATCGCTGGGTTTGTGCATCATGAGATAAGACTTCTCATGGTAATCCCAAGCCTCACCCTTAACGGTGAAGTGCAGATTATCTAAATCAAACTGCGCGTCAGGGTCATCACAAAGCTCACCATTCACGGTCACTTCTTGGTTAATAATCATGATGCGGCAAAGCTTGCGCGAGCCAAAGCCTTGTTTTTTTAAGATGCGTTCTAAGTCTAGTTTAGCCATGCGCTATTATAGCGTCAGATATAAAAACGCCCACAAAATGTGAGCGCTTTGTTCTGGCAGATGCAGCTTTTGGCCTTATTTTTCGCTGACGGTTTTATAAGCCACCGCGCCAATCACAGCGCCAATGATGGGTGCAATCCAAAACAGCCAAAGCTGTTGCAAGGCAATGCCGCCTTCAATTAACGCTGGGCCAGTGCTGCGCGCAGGGTTAACTGAGGTGTTGGTCACAGGAATGCTAATCAAATGGATAAGCACCAAGGTGAAGCCAATCGCAATCGGCGCTAATCCTGCAGGTGCGCGTTTGTCGGTAGCACCCATGATAATAAACAAGAACATTGCTGTCATCACGATTTCTGTGACTAAACCAGCCACCATGCTGTAGCCATGCGGAGAGTGTTCTGCAAAACCGTTAGAAGCCAAACTGCCTGCAAAGCCTTCAGCACCACTGGCAATGGTTTTAATTAACAAGGCGGCCAATATTGCACCGATGACTTGCGCCACAATGTAATGTGGTAATTCAGAAGCTTTAAATCGTCCGCCTGCTACTAAACCAATCGATACTGCTGGGTTTAAATGGCAACCCGAAATATGGCCAATGGCATAAGCCATGGTCACAACTGTTAAGCCAAACGCAAATGAAACGCCTAAATACCCTAAGCCTAAATCAGGAATGCCCGCAGCCAGCACAGCACTGCCGCAACCGCCTAATACTAGCCAAAATGTTCCAATTACTTCTGCTAATGAACGTTTTGTTAATGACATTACACCCTCCGTATCTAAATGGTTTTTTAATGGACAGATACTGCACTGCCAATTTACTGCAAAGATAGCATGTACACAACCTTGTTTGGGTTAAACTAGCGTTAGATTTTGTAAACAATCTTTAATTTGATTAGGATGTTATGAGTTTTAAGCACATTACCTCGCGCGATAATCCAGTATTCAAATACTATAAAAAGCTTTCTGAAAATGCGCGTGAGCGCCGTAGTGAAGCTAAAACACTGCTTGATGGCGTACATTTGATTGAAGCGTATGTGGCGGCTTTTGGTGAGCCAGAAGTGTTGATTATTCCAGAGGGCAAAAGCAGTGTAGAAGCAACGCGTTTAATTCAATCATTAGAGCATATAGCAACCGTGATGTTACCCACGCTGATGTTTGCTGAAATTACACCAGTGACTAGCAGCACAGGCGTGCTGGCCTTGGTGAATATTCCAGAAATTTCCGTGCCTGAAGCGCCAAGTTTTGCTTTAATGTTAGAAGATATTCAAGACCCTGGTAATTTGGGAAGTATGTTGCGTACGGCAGCTGCCGCAGGTGTGGAGGTTGTATATTTAAGTATGGGCTGTACCGACGCATGGTCACCTAAGGCGTTACGTGGCGGACAGGGTGCCCAATTCGTAATGCCTATTATTGAGCGCGCAGACTTAATAAATGCGTTGCGCGCGTTTCATGGTGCGAGTTATGCCACGGCAATGACGGGTGAGTCAATTTATGCGCAGGATCTGAGTACACCTGCCGCTTTTGTGGTGGGAAATGAGGGGGCAGGTTTGCGTATGGAAACCATCGCTGCGTGCTCAAAACACGTCACCATCCCCATGGCTAAAACTGCGCTTGGTTCGGTGGAATCTTTAAACGCAGGTGCTGCCGCTGCTATTTGCCTTTTTGAGCGCGTGCGCCAGTTCAAGTCAAGGTAGACTGGTGTAGCAAGCGCTTGGATTTTTTCTAAATTGCCACGTGATGTGATGCGGAATATACTGACGGTTCAATGTTGCACTTAATTTGTGCAATCAACGTTACCAAGCTGTCAGTGTTAGCAGTTTTTAGCTGGGTTATAAAATAAAGGTATCTGGATGATACGTACTTACTCAAGCAATCGCATGAAGGATGCGCTGTTAAATCTGGCGGTTGTTGCGCTATATCTCCTGCTGGCAAAAGCAGGTTTATTCTTCTCGCTTAAAAACACCACCATTACCATATTCTGGCCCGCAGGTGGCTTTGCGCTTGCAGTATTGCTTCTGGGTGGCTTGAAATATCTGCCAGGTATTTTATTAGGTGCAGTTTTTGCAGGATTCATGGCGGTCAGTCACCCATTTCTGGCAATCCTGCTTGGTGTGGCTGATGCAGCGGAGTCTTATTTGGCTTACTGGCTGCTAACCCATAAACTAAAGTTCAATGTGGCTTTAGAAACGCGCCAGGATTTTTTTAAACTCACATTATTGGCAGCGGGTTTGGCCAGTGCCGCTAGTGCGCTGATTGCATCAACGGCAATGCTCTTGTTGGGGGAGATTCCAGCTAATTTGTTTCGTGAAATTGCGCTACGCTGGTGGATGGGGGATGTTTTAGGCATTGCTTTTATCACGCCGTTTATTCTGGTTTGGAAAAATCTGCCGCAAGGTTTTTTAAAGCCATCTCATCTCATTGAGTGCATGCTGGTCTTTGTCTGTGCTTTTCTGTTTGGGCAGAGTTTGTTCTTTGGCTGGTTGCATGGCTATCAGTATGTGCCGCACAGTGTTTCGTGGATTATTCTCCTGATTGTATGGTCTGCCTTGCGTTTTGGGCGACACCATACCTCAGCCTTGCAATTACTGGTTTTCTTTCAGGCGCTGTGGAGCATCAGTGAAGGGGCTAATGCTTTTGTGCAGCAGCGTGCGCAGGGAGATCTTGCTGACTTCTGGCTCTTCGGCATGGCTATTGCGGTGGGGGGGATGGCGCTCTCTATCATTGCAATGGAGAGTAAAAAAACGCAGAAACTTCTGAAAGAAGGTGAAGATCGCCTGCGTCTAGCATTGTCAGTGAGTAATCAGGGTTGGTTTGATGTCAATTTACGCAGTAGAGAGATGAAGCTGTGTGATGACTGCGCTAAACTGATGGGGAATCATCTGGAGGCAGCTTGTAGTGACTATGCGGTTTGGAAAATCTTTATTCACCCCGATGACTTAGACGCAGTGATCAATGCTTTTAATGAGTGTATCGCCACAGGTGAGTCTAAGGTTGTGGAGTATCGATTCCATGCTCACAAAGGTGATTGGATATGGATTAGCTCGGCAGCTAAGGTGACAGAGTGGGATGAAAGTGGGCAGGCACTAAGGCTGATTGGTACTCATACCAACATATCAGCGCGTAAGCAGATTGAGAATGAGCTGATTGAACAAAAAGAGTTTTTTCGCGTGATTACTGAAAACAGCCTGGACTTTATAGCGGTGCTCGATTTGCAGGGGCGTCGTATTTATAACAACCAGGCTTACACCAGAATTTTTGGCGATGTAAAATCTCTGGAAGGCACTGATTCATTTGCTGAAATTCACCCGGATGACCGTGAGCGTTTGCAGAATGTTTTTAAGAACACCATACAGTCAGGGCAAGGCCAAAAAGCTGAGTTCAGATTTTTACTGGCAAACGGTGCAGTACGTTATATGGAGTCTTCGGGGGCGCTGATTAGAAACAGCAAAGGCGAACCTGCTTCTGTTATGGTGGTGTCGCATGATATTACCGAGCGCAAACGTGTTGAGCAGGAGATCCAGCTTTTGGCTTTTTATGATCAATTAACACATTTGCCTAATCGCCGCTTACTAACGGACAGACTCACACAGACCATGGCATCTAGCCGTCGTAGCGGTTGTTATTGTGCGTTAATGTTTCTTGATTTGGATAATTTTAAACCGCTGAATGATGTACATGGGCACCCAGTTGGCGATATGCTGCTGATTGAAGTTGCAGAGCGTTTGAAAAAATGTGTGCGAGAAGTGGATACGGTTTCACGCTTTGGCGGTGATGAGTTTGTCGTAGTTTTAAACGAACTGGATGAGGATTGGGCACGTTCTAAATCGCAGGCTGCCAGTGTGGCAGATAAAATCTGCACCAGCCTTGCTAAACCTTACTTGTTAACGATTAAGCATGAGGGGCGAGCCGATGCGGTGATTGAGCACCACTGCACGGCAAGCGTTGGTGTGGTTTTGTTTGTAAATCACGAGTTTGATCAAGAGGATATTATTAAGCGGGCAGATGCCGCAATGTATGAGGCAAAAGCTTCAGGCAGAAATCAAGTGCGCTTCTTTCATGTGGAAGCTGCAAGTTAGCGAGATGCTTAAGTCTTGGTCAGATTATTAACGCCAGATAACTTTACCAGCTAGCTTAAACAGTTTTTTTAACATGCCTAATGTATCTTTTTGCTAGATTGTGGTGTGATTTCAGATGCAAACAATTGTGTGGCATCTACAGCATCAAATTGGTAGTGTGCACCGCAAAAATCGCAATTGATGTCAATTTTTCCTTGTTCTTGCAGAATACTTTTTAGTTCCTCATCCCCTAGCATGCGCAGCATGCCCGCTACGTTTTTGCGTGAGCAGCTACAATAAAATTTTGTATGGCTCGCTTCAAACAAGCGCACGTTCTCCTCATGAAATAAGCGATGCAGCAGCGTTTCTGTTGGAAGCTGCAATAACTCCTCATCGGTGATGGTATCTGCCAGGTGCCCTACACGATTCCACGTATCTATGTCATGCTCATGGGTGATTTGGTTCATGGTGTCAGGTAGTTTTTGCAGCAACATACCCGCGGCAGTATTGCCATCACAACTGAGCCAGATTTTTGTGTCAATTTGCTCTGAGCGTAGCATGTAGTTTTCCAGAATGGTGCTGATACTGTCACCCTCCAGCGCAACAATCCCCTGATAGGTTTGCCCGCCGTCTTTGGGGTCGAGTGTAATCATGAACTGCCCTTGCACTAACACATCAAAAAGAGTTTGCGTGTCTTGTATCTCGCCAGACCACTTGACGGTGGCGCGTATGCCAAATTCTGAGCTGCACTCCACTACCAGGAGTTTGAGTGGGCCTTTGGCCTGAATTTGTAGCACGAGTGCGCCATGCATTTTGAGGGTGGCGGTGAGCAGGGCGCTTGCTGCCATCAGTTCACCTAGCGCACGTTTTAAGCCCTGCGGCAGTTCTTGCTTGTTTAAGGCGAGTTGCAGTGTGTGGGTCAGGTTAACCAGGCTGCCTCGTACTGGGGTGTCTTCAAATATAAAGCGCTGTAGTGAATCGGTAAGTTTTTCCATTACAACATTTTAACATTGCTTGTTTTTTTAATTTAACTAAAAATCTATTTTTTAATTGCAAATGAGAATGGTTATCATGTAGAATCTCATCATATTAATCAATATGTGCAAGGACATCAAATGGCTCAACCTAACCTAAAATATAAACGACACTTGCTGGTTGTAGCGGTTAGTTCCGCACTGACTTATCAATTCCCAGTGATGGCAGCCGAAATAACTTTGCCACGCATAGACGTCATTGGCGAATATGCCTTGGCAGTCTCTAAGCAGCCAGGCTCTATTGCTGTTATTGACGAAGAGCAGCTTGTGCTGTCACAGCCCTTATCAACACAAGATGCGCTTAAGTCAGTGCCAGGTATAGTAATACGCGAAGAAGAAGGTTTTGGCTTTATCCCTAATATAGGTATGCGTGGTTTAAATCCTAACCGAAGCCAGAAACTACTGGTGCTGGAAGATGGTGTGCCAGTGGCACCAGGCTTGTTTTTGGCCAACGAGTCTTATTACAGCCCGCGGGTTGAGCGCATGCAGAGTATCGAGGTGTTAAAAGGTGCGGCAGGATTGCGCTATGGTCCAACTACCATAGGTGGTGTGATTAATTACAAAACAAAGGCGCCAGAAGATGGCGTAAAGCTCACAGCAAGAGTTGGCAGTAATGGCTTTAGGTTGCTGGGTGTGGACGCTGGGGGTGCTAGCCCGTCAAATGAGGCGGTTGCAGGGATTAGCGTGGTAACTTCACGCGGTGATGGATTTAGACATAATGGCTTTGATTTGAACGATGTGGTAGTCAAGGGAGGGTTACAAATAAATGACAACCAATGGTTGAGCGCAAAGTTTACTTATTATGACAATGAGGTGAATACTTCATACGTGGGCTTGAGACCAAACGAATACAAAAATAACCCAGGTAAGAATCCAGCGCCAAACGATTACTTTATCACGGATAGAAAATCGTTCGATATTAACCACGAGTGGGAGATTACGCATGGTGTCAAATTGAACACTTTGCTGTATTGGAGCAATCTAAATCGTGATTTCTGGCGCCGTGATATTGCAAGCAGAACGATTGATGGAACTACGTTTGTCGCATGTAATGGCGTAAGTAACTGTATGACTGGGCGTAATCGTGAGTTTGAAATGTTTGGCTTGGACTCACGTTTGTTCATCACGCATCAAAGTTTTGGTATCAAGAATGAAACGGAAATTGGCGTACGTCTACACCATGATGCTTTAAGCAATAAAACCGTGCGTTCAAAAACCGACCCTAACGCAAGGTCAGGAGCGCTTACAGGTGACGACTCACAAAAAGCTGAAGGCTTGGCACTCTATGCACAAAACCGCTTTGTGTTGAATGGAAAATTTGCCTTGACTCCAGGCCTACGTGTTGAGTCTTATGACCAAAAACGAAAAAATGAGTTAACCAGTGTGGCTGGTAAAACCAATAATACTGAGGTGATGCCAGGCGTGGGCGCGACATGGCAGGTCGCACCACAAGCACAGTTGTTTGCAGGAGCATTCAAGGGGTTTTCACCTGCGATGGTGGCCACTGCAATTTCAGGTGACGGTGTGGACCAACAGTTAGACGCAGAGCGCTCTACTAACTATGAAATTGGAGTGCGTGGCGTCATGCAGCGATTCACCTATGAGGCAACATTGTTTCGCATGGACTTTGAAAACCAGATTGTAAACCAGAGTTTATCCAGTGGTATAACTCAAGCCAACGGTGGGGAAACTTTAAATCAGGGTGTCGAAGTGGCACTGGAATATGAGATAGGCAGTGGGTGGAGTGTGAATGGAAATGCCACTTATGTGCAGATTGCAGAGTTTAGAAATAATGCATTAGGCCCAGTGGGTAATCGGTTGCCGTATGCTCCCGAGCTCAGCAGTAATATGAATGTAAATTACAAAACTGGTGGTTTTAAAGCCAATCTAGGTGCATATTATGTGTCAAGCCAGTTTGCTGATGCAGCAAATACCAAAGTAGAAAATGCCATTGGTACGCTAGGTGAAATACCAGGTTACACCACGTTCAACCTGAATGCACATTATGATGTGGATAAGCAATGGTCGTTATTTGGTACTGTACGTAATTTGTTTGATAAAAAGTACATTGCAAGCCGCAATCCTGATGGCATTTTCCCTGGTGTGGGGCGTAATCTGGAGGTGGGGGCGAGTTATAAGTTTTAGTCATACGTTACGGTGCACCTGCTTAGCTGAGGTACAGTATCAAGCGTTGCCATTGCAAAGCCGCAAATTAAATTGCGGCTTTTTTAGGCACTCTAGTTCATTAGCTTGAAGTGACTTGAGTGGACGCTGCTATTTTTCTCACTTTTGGAATGTTGCTTAATTGCCAATGAGAATCACACCAGAGCCAAATTTCACTTAATGACGCACTTTTTAAGGCTAAAGGTGGTTGCTGTCCTAGAAAAGACAAAGCGGCATACAGCAACTGATTGGTACTGCTCGACTCAATCGATTTTGCCAAGGTCTGCTTGCTTAACTTTTCCCCCGAGGCATTCGTTGCGATGGGTATGTGCGCATATTCAGGCGTAGTATAGTCTAGGTGCCGTTGTAGGTAGATCTGGCGCGGGGTAGAGTCTAGTAAATCTGCACCGCGCACAATATGGGTGACGCCTTGTGCTGCATCATCTGCTACTACGGCTAATTGATAAGCAAATAAACCGTCGGCGCGTTTTAAAATAAAGTCACCTACTTGCTGGCTTAGATTCTGTTTGATACTGCCCTGAATCGCATCATTAAAACAGATGTCCACATCATCAGTTTTTATACGCCACGCTGCTGGTGCATTCCGTTTTAATGGCTGGTGCAGGCAGGTTTGCGGATAAATAAGCCCATCAATTCCTGATTGATGGCTGGAGTCTGCGATTTCTTTACGTGTGCAGGTGCATGGGTAAATAAGATTTTTATCTTTTAATAGCTGAAGTACTTCGGCGTAAGCATCATTGCGTAAGCTTTGATAGATGACCTTGCCTTGCCACTCAAAGCCAAACGCTTCAAGCTGATGCAGGATGGTGTCGGCTGCCCCTTTAATTTCACGCGGTTTGTCTAAATCTTCCATGCGCACCAGCCAATGTCCGCGGTTTGCTTTGGCTTCACAAAAGCTGGCAACTGCCGCAACTAACGAGCCAAAGTGTAACGGACCTGTGGGTGAGGGCGCAAAGCGGCCAATATACATGGTTAAATATAGTGAATGTCGGGTTGTAAATAAGGCGGAATATGCCAACTGCTGAGTTGGTTGCCAAGTAAAATTAAATGGCATGGCAGGCGTTCACTGCCATTTGGACTTACCTCAAATGCATAAGTACGCAGCAACTGCACGTGCCCATGGCGGTTTCTCCCAAACCAGATTTTGCTACAGGCCACGCTTTCATCCAGAAGTTGCAGGTTAAGCTTAGTCGCGAGCTCTCTACCCAGTAAAATTGCACGTTCACGCTTACTTAAACTGTCCATCCAAAACCAGGTGATTGCTGCCAAAATTACAATTAACATGAGTTCCATTTGTAGTGATTCGATATTTAAGTTGATAAGTTTTATAAAACGCTAGATTAAGGGATTTCAAGGTAATATGTATCATTAAAATAACGCTACCCATTGGGGTTACAATTTAGCCTGATTTGCACCATAATAACTAAAGCTTGGCAAACATGATATGCGCTTTTGCTTGGGTTGCCACGGCGAGCTTTAGCCCTTGCGTAATATTACGTGAATTTTAAGTTGAACAAAGTGTTTATTAAGTGATTGTAACGGTTCTCTTCAATCAGGCATCCCTAATCAAAGTTGAGTGAATGAAATGCGTGAAAAACAGGCGATTAGTGCTTATTTAAAATTGTTACAGGGCAAGGGCGCCAATAGTGCACTCTTACACGCTAGATCATCTTTTTTAGATAAGCTTGGTCACGCGTTGTCAGGTAAACAGCATAATGGCCATGACTATCGCACTGTGGTTGAAGAGGTCATGGACACTATCCCAGGGGATGACTGGCATGACTGCCTGACCGCTGCACGCGAGTTCTACCCATTTTGGCTGGGCGATATAAAAGCCATTGCTGCACTTAATCTTAACCCTGGTTTTGAAACTGAAGTTTTGCAATGGAAGCCAGATTTTGCCTCATTAAAGTCATTAACTGAGAGTTTGCTCACAGAGAAGTTTGTGGCTTCTGAAAATTGGCCTTTAAAAGCCTATATGCAGGCGTTGCGGCAAGAAGGTGCAGAGCAGTCACTGGTTGATACACGCTCTAAACTCGCTAAAATCATCCTGATTCGGTTGCGCAATGCGCCAGAAAAAGACCACAGAACCTACCGTGTGGCGATGGATCTAACCTTGCCGCTTTTTAACATTAAACAAAATCGTCGCTTATTTTTAGTTGTGGTGCGAGAATTTTACCATTTTTGGGCTGGCAATCCCGATGCCGCGAGTATGGTATTGAAAAGTAACTCAAGCAATATCCTGTCGTAACTCGCGTGATATACACATTTTGAAGGCGAGCCTTAAGTGCTTTCATCATTTGATCTGGGCGCACTATGTTAGAATCCAACGAACATCTCATCACGCTTTAATTTCAATATGGCCCGTTTTCACATTATCATCCCCGCTGCCGGGGTAGGCAGCCGCATGGCAAGTGCCATGCCTAAGCAATATTTGCCTTTGTGTGGCAAGCCTACCATTTCTCACAGCATTCAGACTTTCTTTGCGCATCCGCGCATAACAAGTATTCATTTGGCATTAAGCCCTGAAGATTACTTTTGGCGCGAATTACAGCTCAATAGCCATAGTCGTTTAAAGCTGCACTATACGGGAGGGGATAGTCGAGCCGATACCGTCGTTAATACCTTGCAGGCTATTGAGTCTGAAGTGGATGAGGATGATTGGATTTTAGTCCACGATGCAGCCAGGCCTGGGCTTACACATGATTTGCTTACCAATTTGTTAGATGCGCTGGAGCATGACGCAGTAGGCGGTTTGCTAGCCTTGCCTTTGGCAGACACCTTAAAGTTATCTAATAATGATATGCGCGTGGTGAATACAATTCCGCGTGAATCATTATGGCAGGCGCAAACCCCGCAAATGTTCAGATATGCTTTGTTAAGGGATGCGTTGCAAAGTTTTAACGGAACACCCACCGATGAAGCGCAGGCGATAGAGGCTTTAGGTTTGCAACCAAAACTGGTGGTGGGTTCGCTACGAAATATGAAAATCACCTACCCTCAAGATATCGCCTTGATGGAGATGATCATGCAAAAGGACTCAGTATGATAAGAATCGGTCACGGATTTGATGTGCATGCGTTGGTGTTTGGGCGAAAATGTATGATTGGCGGCGTGGAGATTGCGTATGAAAAAGGTCTGGATGGCCATTCTGATGCCGATGTCCTGCTGCATGCCATTTGTGATGCGCTGTTAGGTGCGGCGGCACTGGGTGACATTGGTAAACACTTTCCTCCCAGTGACTTGCGCTATCAAGGCATTGATTCGCGTGAGTTGCTCAGACACGTGGTCGCTTTAATCAAGGCACAGGGTTATGATGTGGGTAACATTGATGCTACGGTCATTTGCGAGGCGCCTAAATTAGGGCCGCATACCATTAAAATGTGTGAACATATTGCGGCGGATTGCAATGTACACACCTCACAAATTAACATCAAGGCAACCACCACCGAGAAGTTAGGTTTTACTGGCCGAGGTGAGGGTATCGCGGCAGAGGCTGTGTGTTTAATTGTGCAGCACGCAAAGTTTGCGATTTGAACATGCTGCGCTGGTTTGAACGTTTATTAAATCCGTTTCCTGAGAAGGAAATCAGCCCACCTGCCAACGCGTTATGGCCATTCTTATGGCAATGTACGCAGGGTTCACGGCGGCTGATATTGGTGATGACTTTATTCACAGCAATGCTAGGTGGTTTTGAGGCGTTTTTATTCGCAGTGATGGGTAAAGTGGTCGATTGGCTAAGCACCACCACCCCAGCCGAGTTGTGGGCAAGTGAAGGGCGTCATCTGTTGTTGCTGGCTGGGTTGCTGCTATTAAGCCCGGTAATCATAGGCGTACAGACACTCATTAAGCACCAAACGCTTGCAGGCAACTTCCCCATGCTGCTACGCTGGAATTTTCATCGTCTGATGTTAAGCCAAAGCATGAGCTTTTATCAGGATGAGTTTGCAGGGCGCATTGCTGCCAAGGTGATGCAAACTGCGCTTGCGGTGCGTGATGTGTGGTTTATCGTGGCTGACATCATGGTGTTTGTGGTGATTTACTTTGTAACCATGGTGGCGGTGGTCGGACATTTTAATATGGTGGTCATGCTGCCGTTTGTTGTTTGGGTTATTTGCTACGTGGCTTCACTCAGCTATTTTGTGCCTAGATTGGCCAAAGTTTCGCAATATCAGGCAGATGCGCGCGCCTTAATGACTGGGCGCATTACAGATGCCTATACTAACATCAGTACAGTCAAACTGTTTTCTCACGCAGGGCGAGAAGCAGGCTACGCACAATCGGCCATGCATGATTTTTTGGGCACCGTGCATAAACAAATGCGCTACGTGTCGGGAGTGGAGGTCACCAATCACCTGCTTAACATGCTATTGGTGATTGCAACCTCAGGCGTGGCTTTGTGGCTGTGGACGCATGGCGAAGTAAGCGTGGGAGGTGTTGCTGCTGCCACTGCAATGGCATTGCGGTTGAATGGGATTTCACATTGGGTGATGTGGGAGCTAACCTCACTCTATGAGCAGATTGGCACGGCGCAGGATGGTGTAAATACTTTATCGTTAATGCACCAGATTAACGATGCAAGCGATGCAAAGCCACTTAATGTTGAGGCAGGTGAAATTAAGTTTGCGCAGGTGAATTTTGCCTACGGCATGCAAAAAAATGTGCTGCAAGAGCTGAATCTCACGATTAATGCGGGTGAGAAAGTAGGCTTGGTCGGGCGTTCAGGCGCAGGCAAGTCAACGATTGTGAATCTGCTGCTGCGATTTTACGATGTAGAGCAAGGGGCGGTGCTGATTGATGGCCAGGATGTCAGATCGCTCACTCAGAATAGTCTGCGCAGTCAAATTGGCATGGTGACGCAAGACACCTCATTGCTGCATCGCAGTGTGCGTGACAATATATTATATGGCAGGCCAGATGCTACTGATGCAGAAATGATGGCGGCAGCCAAGCGTGCTGAAGCACATGATTTTATTATGACGCTACGTGACGCTAAAGGCCGTGTGGGTTACGATGCACATGTCGGTGAGCGGGGTGTTAAATTATCAGGCGGACAGCGCCAGCGCATTGCTATCGCACGCGTGATGCTCAAAGATGCCCCCATACTTGTGCTGGATGAGGCTACCAGCGCCTTGGATTCAGAAGTGGAGTCTGTTATTCAAAGCAGTCTTTATACCTTGATGCAGGGTAAAACGGTGATTGCCATTGCACACCGCTTATCTACCATTGCCGCAATGGATAGATTGGTGGTTTTGGATAATGGCTGCATTGTTGAGCAAGGCAGCCACCAAGCCTTACTCGCTAAAAATGGCTTGTACGCACAATTGTGGAAGCATCAAAGCGGTGGCTTTTTGGGTAAGGATTAAGCCGGGTTTTTAGATAGGGTCTTTGAAACAAGGATTTTGCGGAGCAATTGCCAAAGGCGAAGCTTGTGTACTTAAGCTTTAGAACATAAGCCGAATCAATCATGTTAAGCTGACTCGGCTTGTGGGGGTAACAAACGGGCTATATAAAATGCTTGTACTTGTGCGAAATAATTTTAAGCACGCTCTCTCACAACCAAACCTTGCAATCTACCCAAGGTTTTAGAAAATGCCAGCACTTCTTCATTAGGAATCTGCCTAATGGTTTTTTGTGTAGCGGTATCAATCACTTTTACCACCATGCGGCCTGCTTCATCATCCATCGAAAATTTTACCGTCTGCAACGCGGGCGCAACCAGCTCATTCAATTTGCCTACCGCATTGGTGAGCGCCTCTTTATTCACTTCTGTGGCAGGCCTGTTGCTTGCGTTCTCGGCAGGCAGGTTCGCTCTGTCATTACTGATATTTTGCACATTGGCTCTGCTGTCAGCCGCCCTTTGCACAGGTGCTGAAACTTTAATGCCACCATAAGCTTCTAGTGAAGAGTTGAACATGACCATCTCCTATTAATACTCTATTTTTAATGCGTTCGAGGTGATTCGGCTACTATTAACCGTATCTCGTTAAGCTCTTAACGGCAGTGAATTAAGATAATTTAGGGTGAAATGCAATTATTTTGAAAATAAATTTTAATTTTTCAATAGGATGATTAAAATCAATTACTTATGAATGGCGGTGTTTGAAAATGTCGCGTGCTAAAGCTTTTGAGTGCCTAATATAAAGCCTTATGTTGATTCTGTTATAATAGCGGCGCGTTAAATTTTGTGTAACGTAACTTTCAAACTAATTGTCTTTGCAAACTAACTTCAAGCGACTAACTTCAAGCGACTAACTTCAAGCTGCAAATTTGTTTATTAAAATTTGAGTAATTGTGACTAATTTAAATGATTGCCTGTCGTGCTTGTGAATCAGCAGTTTTATTAGAAAAAACGGAAATAAT
>JAQTXW010000055.1 GCA_028688575.1 Methylotenera sp.
AGGTTGAGTTTGAATTCAAACGGGATAAGTTGCTCAGTCTCGGCGGCGATATCGCCCAGCATTACATGAATACCATTACCTAAAGCGGAAATGCTGCTGCCCTGTTCAAATTTGAATGACAGCTTATTCCATGTGAAGTCAGGCTTGCCATTGATGCCGCGAGTATCGCTGATGCCTATGCTCACATAAGCTGAGTGATAGGTGATTTTTCCATCTTTATGTGCCGGATTGATGTTGAAGTTGGCAGGTATGCGAAAGTCTCCCTTGATATTTCCCCCGAGCTGATACATCAGAGCCTTATAAATACCTAATTTTTTGTATTCGTTGGAAAATCCACCGTTTAATTCAAGACTCTCTGGCAGGTAATATACAGTTGATGAGGTGCGTCGGACAACGGGTTTTTTGAATTTTACACCATCGGCAGTTTGCTCTTCTACAGACTCCACATACTCTTCAGTATAAGGTACGGCTAACACAGGCCCCACAATCGTTTGGCTACCTGCTGAACTGCGGGCAATGTCCTGATGGGTTTGCTGCTGCCGATATTTTCGATCGATAATCAATGAATTGACGTAGCTCACCGCCCAAGACATCAGCATGGTGATCAGGAAGATTCCCAATACTTTAATAACGAAAGATCGATTCATGACAAGCTCCTTATTGGTTTAAGAGTTTGCAGGATACTGAGCTAACGTGAAGTGTTGATGCGCTTGTGTGAAGTGAATGTGAAGTGTGATTGGCGTAGAAACTGGCCCAGCTTGTATATGGCTTGACCAAGAGTGATCTGGTTATTTCTTTAAGCTGTGATCCACTATTTCATAAATGGGGTCAATCCAGCCTTGATATGCACCTGCTTCACTGAAGCGGAAGTTTTCAAAGCTAGGGTCAACGCCTATTTTTAGTTCGGGGTGATTGATAAAAGCTTGCCCTTCTTTTATGCCCAGATTCTGTCTGGCTATGTCAGTCATTTCTTTTGCCAGTGACTGAGAGGCCAGCGCATGTTCTCCCCAGAGTGAATTGGCTTTTGGTGTGCCATACACGAAAGGCTGTAATATGCGTCCGTCTTTTAAATCTATGACTTGCGGTATTTTAAGGCGGGCATCGGCTGCCAGCTGGTTAATATAATACACCAGCATTTCTGCACGTTCGGCCCCGCCGAACTTTAAAATTTTAATGACCCAGTCATCATCTCCTTTTAAGGCAAAAACGACCGCATCTTTGCCTTCACCCAACAACTTTCCTTCAACTAATGAGGTTGAGCCAAACAGCTTGAACTTGGTCGCAGGGCTGAACACTCCCAGCACGATATTGAATGACTGCTCACTCATTTCAGCGAAAACTTCGTTTCTGCGTGCATGTGCACATGCTTGGTCGCAGTCAGGACTTTCCTTCGCCAGAATCGCGTTATTGAGATTTTCAGGAAAAGTAAATGCATCCTTAATAAAATTTACCAATCTAGATGCGCTAGGTGTGCCGCTGCTCTGTTGTGCGTGATTCGATCTGATTTGATTAACTGCGACTTCACGCTCGTCTGCGCTGAGTTTTAGCAGGTTCGTAGCAGATGAAAGCCAGAGGTTAAGCTCATTTTCTGGCATGAGCATCACCGCAGTGTGTTCTGGTTTTGCACATATGTTGGCTTGTGTGTGGAGAGGTTGCTGATCCAAAATAAATATTCCGTTAGATTTAACCCAGATTTTCCATTAGCCGATTCTACATCCACTTGCATGTCAACTTGCCCACTTTGCGTCTTTTTTTACGCATATTTTCTGTCAATAGAATGATTATTGACCATAAAATTTGCATAAAAAATCCATTAAACTGTGCGGCAGTTGCCACTGCAAGTCCTAATAATAGAAAGTCTGGGTTTAAGTAAGCGATATGTACCGTAATGAAGCTAGTAAAACAATGCTCATGTGAGTGTGCTGTTTGGCAGTGAGATTGTCGCCACCACTCCACCTGCTTCATGATTCTGAAGCGTTATATTTCCGTTATGTAATTTCAGCACTTCCTGCACAAAATTTAAACCTAGGCCTGTACTTTTCTGGCCAGTAGCTGGGCGGGGAAGTGAGTAGAATTTATCAAAGACTTTATTGAGTGCATATTCGGGAATGCCAGCACCCTGATCTTGAATCGTTAAATTGATATCACCCGCTTGTTGGCCGATGCTGAGCGTAATGGTTGAATCTTTGGGGCTAAAGTCCAGCGCATTTTCCAGTATGTTATAAATGGCTTGCCCTAAAAGAAACGCCTCCGCCTTGAGGTGTATGAATCCATCATCGATGATTTTAAACTGGACGTTTCTTTGATTGGCTTTGTCGGCTAAATGTGCAATTTGTGTGCGTACCAGATCGGTCAAGTCGATGTTAGTCAAATGGGTTAAGTGTTGCTGATGTTCAAGAGTGGCGAGTCCCAGCATATTCTGAATAATCGTCTGCACACGCTCAGACTGTGTTTTGATTTGCGTTAGAAACCTTGCTTGGTCAGCCGCTTGCATTTCTGGCGAAATCAGTTCTGTTGCACCCTGAATGGCGGTGATTGGGCTTTTTAACTCGTGCGCTAAGTGCTGAACCGCTTCCTGAATATACTCTTTGCCATCCAGTTCATTACGCATAACCTGCATGGCATCTGCAAGCTCAGCCAGTTCATCGTTGCTTGATTCTGGTTTGGCTGCTTTTTTACCCATTGACACTGCAAGTGCATAGTCGCGCAAACGGTGTATGGCGCGGGTAAATCGCCAAGTAAACAGCACTCCAACAGCAACAGATAGCAGAAACAGCAGAGCGCCCCAACGGATAATTTTATTTTGTGCACGTTCGATAAAAGGCAGCAGCGTACGGTTGGCCTTGGCAACGGTGAGTGAGCCTATGATTTTTTTATCATCGCGCACGGGGGCTGCGATGTACATGATGGTGTCACCATGTTTGTCACCTGCTACCACAGGGCTGGAGCGTGCGCCGTATTTGCCGCGCAATGTGAGGTACACATCATTCCATCGAGAGTAATCCTGCCCTAAAGCCAGTTTGGCTGAGTCAAAAATGACAATTCCACGTGCGTCTGTGATATAGACGCGGTAGTCAGAGGAGTGCTTAGGAATGCCCCAGATGCTAGCCTTATTTGAACTGACTTGATAGCGCGCTAAACTTAGGGCGAAGTTACCGTTCTGGAGGTTGCCAGATTTTACGTCAGCCACTGCCAGTTCGGCCAGCAGGCTGGCAGTGTCGACCAAAGTATCTTCCATTGCCTGGCGTACGCCAGGTTTGACTTCATCGACAAAGATTGTAAGTACGAACCATGTGGCCAGGCCAACGAGCGCAAAATAGCCTAAAAAGATCTTCAAGCTAATGTTGAATTTGAATGGAAATTTCATGCTAGCAAGCTATAACCCATGCCGCGATGCGTAACGATTGCATCTGAGTCGGCATCAATCAGACGTAATTTTGCGCGTAAGGTTTTAATATGGGCATCTACTGTGCGTTCAAGCGTGTTTTCAGCATTGGCCCAAACGGTATCCATCAGCAGGTTACGTGAAAATACCCGCTGAGGCTGCTGAATCAGCATCTTAAGTAACAGAAACTCGTAACGTGTCAGCTCTAAAAACTGGTTTTGGTACTGAATGCGGTTGGCTAGTTCATCTACCACAAAATGCGTTGTGTTTTTGGTGTGGCTGGTTGTTGGGCGGTGGTTTTCAATGCGCCGCAGAATTGCCTTGACGCGGGTGACCACCTCTCGCGGGCTGAAGGGCTTGGTCACATAATCATCTGCACCGATTTCCAGCCCGACGATGCGGTCAATCTCATGGTTACGCGCGGTTAAAAACAGAATGGGAATCTGTGAGCACTCGCGGATTTTTTTGCATACGTCAAAGCCTGACATATCAGGCAAGCCAACATCTAATAGTACAAAGTCGTAAGGCGTTTTATTGAGCTCGGTCAGCGCATCTCCACCCAGTAGTTTGTGTGTGGTTTGGATGCCCATTTCATTGAATGCGTAAATCAGTGTTTCCGCAATCGCTGGTTCGTCTTCAATAATCAGTACGTTTAGCATGTGCTTATTTTAGAGGAGAAACGTATGGAGCAGCGATTGTTTTATGCAGCCCTTGCTAATTAGTTAGCCAGTTTTAATAAGCTGAGCATCCAGTATGTATGAGGGATGCAGGGGTTGGAAAGGCCAGGGGCTGATTTTATTCAGCCCCTAGGACTCGCTGTAGGTATGTTATCAGTTAGGAGCGCCAGCTAAACAGACGTTTTCCCATGCGGTACGAAAGCACATCAGGAATGTAAGTGGCCAGTATCAGCAGTGCTGCGATAGTTAAAAAAATCCATCGTACAGAATAGGCAGTGACGAACTTTGCCGCTGGGGCTTGCGATTGAATAAACTGATAAAACTCTGGTTTATCCGCACCTTCTATGTATTGCCCTTTAATTTCTTCAGTCATGTCTTTTAAGTGCTCTACATCTAGTTTAGATAAGAATCGGTCAAATTCAGCATATGCCACAGGTGGGTCTGGGTCATCCTTACTTGCATCGTTGTACATAATGCCACCGCCAGCACTTTCAGCCGCGGCATCTGTTCCCCAGTAGCCGACAAATTGATTGTTGGCATTAAAGCGTTTGATGGGTGAGGGTTCATGACCGCCAACACCGACAAAAATAACATTTTTGCCAATACGAACGTCGCTGATGTCCAGCTTGTTAATGCCATTGGCTTTTGGAGCTTCATCCCCATCTGTGAAAAACAGCATTTGCGCAGGGATGTTGAGATACTCAAAAGTAGCTTCAGCCGCCTTCACGCCAAAGGTCATGCGGCTGTTACCGCTCCATGCCATTCGCCATTCCAAGTGGTCAATTGTGTCGGTAATGACATCAAAGTTTTTACAAACTTCCAGTGGCATGAATAATAGCGCAACGTTTTCTGCGGCAAACACACCTACACTGACATAAGTGCCGCAGGGTGAAGTTTTGACCACTTCTTTCATCAGGTGCTGCGTGTAAGCTAAGCGGCTTACCACGTTATTGCCTATATTCATATCTTCTGCATTCATGCTTTGTGATACGTCAGCAACTAGCAGATAGTTATGTACTTCCTGTTTAAGTTGTATCTCTGGTTTGATAAAAGCAAGTAGCAAAAACAGCGCGGTGGTAATCAGCAGTGCGGTTTCATAATTTTCTTTTAATAGGATGGCTATCTTTTTCATGGCAAACCTTGTGGCAAATTGCTGATTTCCATCCCAGATGGGTCTTGAGCAACAGTTTTAATATTGCTTGGGATAACTGAGAGTAGCAGGCTCAGATTAAATTTAGCTGCCTGTAATGTTGGGTTGAGCTTTAATGCCTGCTCATATGAGGCCTTTGCTTGCAGGTAATCAAACTTGGCTTCTTCCTGAATTGCGCCATCTGCAGCTACTAGCCGCTGCAAACCAGAGCGAAATAAATTGTTGGCAATGTTAAATTGAATGAGCGATTTTAATTCCGCGCTGACTTCAAAAGCATCATCCTGCTGCAACTTTTTAGGGGCCTCCAGCAGTTGGCCAAACCCTTGTGTAGCATGCTTGTAATTGCCAGATTTACCTTGCTGGTACGCATCGGCAAACTTTTTGTGGAATGGGTAGTGCTCATCGTTCACTACTTCACCCGATAGCAGTGCGCGATTGACTTTGTTGATTTTGTTAGTTTGGTAGACCTCGTAAGCGGTTCCAGCTAAACCTGCGAGTAACACCAGACCCAGCAGTTGGTTGATGCGTTTTACGCGATTTTTCATTCGTGCACCCTCAAATTCTTAATAATCAACAGAAATAACCCTAGCACCAAAGCTATGATGATAAAGACTCTTGCGTAGTCATAGCCTGCAATCGTTTCGGTGTATTTAATGGTTTTTTTCTCACGCGCATCAATGTCGTTAATCGCTGATTGCAGGGTCTCAGGATTATCTGCCTCGTATGCTTTGTATTTCAGTCCCAATGATTGGAAGTACTTATGCAGCACAATCGAATTGGGGACGCGTTCTTCTTCGTATTCTACGGTAGAGAATATGCTGGGTTCATCTGGCTCGCGTAGCATGATCCAGTAGATACTTAAACCGCGACTCTTTAAACGCTCGCTTAATAAAAACTTAACGCGTGGGCTGAGTTTGCCTGCACCATCTGAAAGCAGAATAATAGCGCGTGAGCCTGAACTCTGAATTTTGTCGAACAGCCCAACGCCTTCGGTTAATCCTGCGCCGATGTTGGTTTGGTTGAGTGATGGGCTGGTTGCGGCAAGAATGGCGGCATGAATTGCATCACGATTGGAGGTGATTTTAACGCCATAAAGTGCTGAGTTGGTAAAGCCGACCACGCCCATCATGTCATCAGGACGCGAATCAATGAACTGGGTAATGATTCGGCGTGCGGTTGCTGATTTGATTTCTGCCACGTGTCCTGAATTGTCGCCTGCAAACGGGTGGTCCATACTCACGCTGCGATCAATCACCATCACGGTTTGCGCACCTTTGCCCGTACGCTGTATTTCCTCATCTTTTCCACGAGGCGATGCTACTGCAATGACGATGCTGGCCAGTAATAAGCTGGTAATCACCTTCACTGCCAGATTGAGTCGGTCAGAGAGTTCATCTTCTGGCATCATGTCCAGCCAGGTATACATTTTGCCCTGATGGCCTTTAAGCCAGAGTGGCAGCAGCGCTATGGGGAGGAGGGCAAATGCCCAAGGGTTTAGAATTTCCATTAAATGCCTCGCTCGCAATCACGTAGTTGCTTGCTGAGTTGCACCAGGTTTTCTATCACCTTTGCGCTGTCACGCGTATCCACTGAATATAGAGATTCATTTGAGTGTTTGAAAAACTGCTCAATCTCGTTTTTCATTTTTTTGAAGCTAGGATGCATGATGACAAAACGCTCAATGTCACGGGCAAATATGTTGGCACGATAGTGCTTGTTAAACGCTTGGTGAATATAAACCAGTGCCTGCTTTTCATCCTTGCTCGTTTTAGCAGTGGAGTTTTTGGATAACCGTTTTAATTGACGGTGGGCTTTTGCAAATGCACCGCCCATGAATGGCAGCCATTGCCCATCCGCATTGATATAAAGCAACGCCAACAAGCTTGTGAGCAGCAGCCCCAAAAATACCGTAAGCCGAGTTTGATGAGATGCAACATCAACCAGCGGTGGCTTGAATTCGGGTTGTATGTTTTTTTCGGCAGTTTCAATTCCGCCAGCCACTAAAGGTGAAAACCAAAAGCCCCATGCTGGAATCTCTAATTTCAGCGGCTTTTCACCGCCTGTCAGCGCGTACTCAATTGCTGGTAGCTGCATGACCGCAGGCGTGTTTTTATTGATAAATGCCTGATAGCCCAAGTCTACTGTATATAAGGTCTGTGTTTTCTGCTGTTCCGTAGTGACATTAATCTCTACCAATTCAATGCCATTATGCTTGCTCCCCTTTTTAGGAAAAGCCTCTTTGGCTATTTGATAAGGCGTAGGCACTGTTAGTACCATTTTTCTATTTAATTTGTCGCCAATCTGTACGCCATAACTTTTGTTAGGATTGGTCAGTGATACAATTTTCGGCTCAACTGTGGCCGATGCCTCCTCTGCAATGGCTAAGGGCGCATTTAGCATCAGGCACACGAGCAACAGGCATGCGGCTGAAAAGTATGCGAGCAGTCGAATTTGAAACGGTGTTTTTGAAATCAGTGTTTTCATTAGGTTATATTTCACAGTGTCATGTTTTGTTCAAAATAATGGGTCATGGTTTCTGGCTTGTAATCACCATGCATAAAGATTGCAGGGCTGTCGAACTTCAGAAACAAGGACTCTAGCGCATGCCGTCTATCATTAAATGCAGTGATAAACTTAGCTCTCAGCTCATACCTGAAAAATACCGTGCGGTTTAAGCCTGTTTCAGGGTCTATCATGGTGCCAAAGCCAAACTTGGGTAGTTTTTTGTACTCTTCATCATCCCAAAGTACGATAGGAATCACTTGATGGGCAGACATTGCAGTGAGTGTCTGCTCAATCACGCTCAACGGCATATGGAAATCTGAAATCCAAAAAACCAACCCTCTGCTCTGCCCGAGGTAGTTGGGCACGTCTGTTACCCCTTCGGCACTGACTCGCAATTTTTGGTAGTCGTGTAATTGTGCAATGGCTTCTTTTGATTGATGCAAATTGCGGCTTAAGGGCAGTGTGTAATCTTCAAGCACATGGCTGTTGTAACCGATAAAGCTAAATACATCCCCAGCCTGATAAGCAGAGTTGGCGACCGCCGTTGAGATTTCAATCGCTTTATCCAGTTTACGCTGCCGTCCTTTGAACTGCATGGAACTGGATAAATCACACACTGCATAAATCGGCGTTGTACTTTCTTGATTAAATTGGCGTACCTGCACCTGCTCGAACGGGTCACGCAGTGTTTGCCTGATATCCATTCGCCTTGCGTCTGGGTAGTCCACCAAGTTCACATTACCACGATACTCCAAGCCGATGCCACGCTGCGTGCCACGGTGGTCACCAAGCTGCAGGCTGGTTGATTTCCATGAAACCACATACTCAAAAGGTTTGGCATAGGTCGCCTGATTAAAGATATCAGGCGCCTTGTGTGTGGATTTTCTTGCAGATAAACTCATTCATTAGCCTTGTTGTTGGTAACTTGCAAGCGTTAAGCTGCTTTACTGAAAGTGGGGCTAGGTACTGCCACCGTGCTCATGATGTTGGCGGTAAGTTCTCTCGCCAGCGCAGTTCTGCGGTTTTCATACATAGAGTTAAATACCAAACGATGCGAAATAACCTCATGGAATACCGCGTGTATGTCTTCAGGATACATGCTGTCACGGCCATTTAGCCAAGCATTGACACGTGCGGCTTTAAGCAACATCCCCATCCCGCGCGGGCTTGCACCAGTTTGAATCACGCGCGTGACATCCACGCTCTCCATGGTGACGCCGAATTTTTCGGGGTGCTGCGTTGCATCCCACAAATCAAGTGCGTACTCTTCGAGCACATCGCTGGATTTAATATGGTTCTGCAACAGGTCAGAAAATGCGTTGAGCTGGTCGAATTTAAGGATTTCACTTTCAACCTGTTGCGTGAGTTTCTCTGCATGCTGGAATTTAGTGTTGAATACCAATGATTTTTTTAATTCACGATCTGTTGGAATTTCAATTGGAATTTCCATCATAAAACGGTCGCGTGCCGCTGAGGGGATTTCAAATGTTTCGTTCTTCTCAACCTGGTTACGGTCTGCAAATACAATCATATGCGGCATGCGATATTCTTTTTTGAATGCACTTAAATGGCGCTCTGCCATCACGCGCAACATCAACGCGTGTACTTGCGGCCTGGCACGGTTAATTTCGTTAAAAAAGAACACAGATAAATTTTCGCCTGCACGTAGCAAGGGGCCTTCATCAATTTGCGGGCGGCCATCTGGCCCAAGAAACGTGTGATAAATCAAATCATTCGGCATTAAATCTACCGTACCTTCAATACGCTCATAAGCGCCACCAATGCCGCGTGCAATGGATTGAAGCAGTGTGGTTTTGCCTACACCGACGCCACCGTCAAGCAAGACGTGTCCGCGAGCAAAAATAGCAATATTCATCAGACGAATGGCTTTGTCTTGACCAACAATGACATTTTTAACTTCGCTTTCTAGTTTTAATGCATGGTTGCGCCAGTCGGTGAGTTGGGCATCAAGAGGAGGTGACATAAAATTCCTTTATTTATCTTTACCGTTTTAAGGATGAATCAGGGTGATGTGTAGGCAGAATCAGCGCGCTGAAGAGGTGTGACAGACTGCTTGCAACAAATCGTTACAGCAATGTAACAGAATGTAATTAAAATCTAGGCATCCAGATTGTGATTTCTTGATGGTCCAGAGAGGTTGGATTCTTGAATTGAGTTGTGTGGTCCAGAATTTTTTCCAGATAGTTATTTTTGTTCGTAATTTGATAGGATATCTGCAATATTTACTGACTTGTAAATAGGCTCTCGCACTCGCAATCTAACGCTATCGTGACTGCACTCAAGAATGCGCCGTTCATCTGTCGCCATCAAAAATTCGAAGCTTTAGCCTTCTTTAGTGGGTAAGTGATTTAAAACATCCTGAGCGACCTCGTTTGCCCACGGGCAATCTGCTGCTATTCGGCACCAGAGAAGCTTATTTTTCCACACATGGATAAGGAAATGTCTAGTCATCAATATCCTCAGGTGCATGGATACGACCAGACCAATCTTCTACGCGATTTGTCAATAAACGGTTTTCAATTAACTTACGGTTTGAGGGCACTAAAGGCAAAGTAAGTGCATCTTTTAGCGAGTCAACGTCAAGGGTGTTGTGATATAACAAAATTAAAAATCGCTGAAGTGTCCAGTTCGGATGTGGTCTATTTATCAGCGTTATCGCATCACCAGGCTCTAGTGTGCCAGGTGCAAGCACGCGACAATAAAACCCCGTACGCAGGCTTTGTTGCACAAGCAAAGCCATCTCACGCACCCCGAATCGATAATCAAGCTTCCAGCAAGGTTGTCTAGTTTGTGATATTTCCAGTAAAACAGTACCAATGCGGAGTTGATCTCCAAAACACACATTATTTTCAATCAAGCCGACTGTGCTGAGGTTTTCTCCAAATGCGCCTGGTGCATCAAGCAAAGGCATGGCACCCAAGTGATTGCGCCAAAAACGATAGTGTTCATGCGGGTAAAAATTCACAGCCTTATCTATCCCACCATGAAATCGATGATCTCCTTGCTCGTCGCCAGCCAAGCCCTGCATGCCGATGTTAACTGTGCCTGCTACTGGTTTTTTGTTAATAGCACTCAAAATGTGAGGGTTTTTAGCATAAGTGACTGCGCACCCAGTGAGCGCAGCATGAACATGCCCGATTATTTTCATTTAAACTCCAGCAAAAAAACCCCTTCTCAAAATTTTGAGAAGGGGCACCCTAGTATCAAATTTCTTTGGAGTAAATTTGATAAAGAAAGCATATCCAGACGCTTGTTAGCGCCTGATTATTTGGTATGTTACAGGCTAAATACGTTCAATGCACCGCCGCCAGGAGCTGCGTTGTATTTAACGAGTTCAGCATAGCCACCAGCAGCACCTAATGCGTCTGTTGGGTTAGTCATACCAAGGTTCATCGCAACACCAGCCCAGCCACCGATACCTGATAGCACGCCAACGTATTGTTTACCTTTGTTACCGTAGGTGAATGCATTACCAATCACGCCAGAACCCACTTGGAATTTCCAGAGTTCTTTACCTGATTTAGCATCAACCGCTTTAAACCAACGATCTAAAGTACCGTAGAACACCAAGTCAGTAGCTGTTGTTAAAGCACCGCCCCAAGCAGAGAATTTCTCTTTGTTGTACCATACTTTTTTGTTGGTCATCGGGTCATAAGCAGCAAAGCCACCCATTACACCGTCAGGACCAGGGAACATGGTCAATGTCGCACCCACCCATGGTTGACCAGCCACATATTTACTTTCTACTGGCTCGTAGGTCATACATACGTGGTTCAGTGGAGAGTACATCAAACCAGTTTTTGGTGAGTAAGCCGCTGGTTGTTGGTCTTTTGTACCCAATGCAGCTGGGCAGATGCCTTTGGTATTGTAGTCCTGATGGGTTGAGGCAGTAGCCAATTTATCTGGCACCCCTGTTCTCAAGTCCACGTTAGTCGACCAATTTACGAATGGGTGTACTTTTTCAGCAGCAATCAATTTGCCGTTGTGTGCATTCCAAGTGTA
Source organism: Methylotenera sp. (assembly GCA_028688575.1). Lineage (GTDB taxonomy): Bacteria > Pseudomonadota > Gammaproteobacteria > Burkholderiales > Methylophilaceae > Methylotenera. The sequence continues at coordinate 11,741 of JAQTXW010000055.1, forward strand.
GGCGTAACCGTTACGGTCATGGTGCCAAGCGTAGGTTTTGCCACCCTTGTCGAACAAGATGACTTCGTTAATACCGTCATAGTCCCATTCGTCATGCGGTGTTTTTTGCATTGCCCATTTGGCCATACCAGTATCTAGGTCACGTGCAATCACTGACATCGTCCATTTGTTATCGCCTGGACGTACATCTGGGTTCCAAACAGAAGGATTACCTGTTCCGTAGTAAACCAAATTGGTACGTGGGTCATATGGCCACCAACCCCAAATGGATGCGCCACCATGTTGCCAACCATCTTTTACCGCTTGTGGTTTTAACCATGTTTTTACACCAAGGTCTGTTTCTGGATACTTCATTTGTTCGGCAGTAAGGCGTTTGAATGAGCCACCTAGTTTGTTACCGCCATTCACATCTTCATATACCGATAATGCACTGTATTCTGGTGTATCTTTGTTGAAGCCTTCACCCATGAGTGTTTCAGAGTCAGGGCCGGTAGCATAGGCTTTCCAAGCGATTGAGCCGTCTTTAATATAAAGCGCTGTAAATGCACAACGCACGCCAAACTCAGCACCAGAGCAACCCATTAACACTTTATCTTTGATGACGTGTGAGGCGGTTGTGGTGGTAGCACCTACTTTAGGATCCCAGACATTAGTGCTCCAAACCTTGGCGCCAGTTTTTGCATCTAACGCAACCATGGTGCCGTCATTTTGAGTTAAGAATATTTTGCCGTCGCCGAAGCCTAAGCCACGTGAAACGTTATCGCAACATAATACAGCTTGTACTGATGGATCTTGTTTTGGGAAATATGACCATACGATTTTTTGGTTGTCGTTTAAGTCAAGTGCGTATACGTTGTTTGGGAATGCGGTATGTACATACATCATGTTACCCACAACCACAGGTGAACCTTCGTGACCACGGTTTACACCAGTTGCGAATGTCCAAGCTGCTTTAAGGTTTTTAACGTTACCTTTGTTAATTTGTGACAATTTGCTATGGCCGTGATTAGAGTGGTTGCCGCGCGGGTGAGCCCAGTTGTTTGCGTCGGCAATCGCTGCTTCTTGATCTGCAGCTGCTGATGCGACCAATGGCATCGCCATACCAGCCATCAGGCCAAGCGCTAACTTGATTTTGTTGATTTGCATATTAATCTCCAATATTTTGAATTGATGATGATTGAGATAGTTAATCTTCTTACATCACTGCCAGCTACATTTAAAATGCTTAGCTTTAAAAGTTGTATCAAGCAGTAACGCCAATGTAACATTATGTAAATAATCAAAAACATCCAGATTGACAAATTGCAGTGGTCCAGTAAAATATGATTTTAATGCGTTATTTAAATGGTCCAGATTTGAGTTTTAACGCCATCCAGAAGGGTGTTGTGCCCCAGGCTAAATATAGAAGGGATTGTTATGCTACGCTCTTGGAGTTTAAATTTAATCATAACAAAGGCCTCTGGCCAGTCTGTTTACTTGCAAATTGCTCAGCAGATTATCGATGAAATTCAGCGAGGGCGGCTCGCCCCTTCTACAGCAATGCCTGGCACAAGAGAGTTGGCTGATATGATCAAAGTCAATAGAAAAACAGTCGTGCTCGCTTACGATGAATTGATCGCACAAGGCTGGCTCACCACAGAAAGTAGGCGCGGTACTTTTGTTTCGTCTAACTTGCCTAATTTTTCAACCGCTGCTTTGCCGCTAAGCAAGCACACGGCTGAATTTGATTCGCACAAATTAACGCCTTATGCCGAACAACTTTTGACCGAAAAAGACAGTGTATCCAATTATGTGATCGAATTTAATGATGGGATCCCAGACACGCGCTTAATCCCTTTTAAAATGATTTCTATGGCGTTTCGTCACGCTTTGCTGGTTTCTTCCAGAGCAAATAAACTAGGTTACGATAGCCCTAAAGGTGTGCAGATATTACGTAAATCAATTGCGACCATGCTAAATCTTGAAAGAGGGCTCAATGTCGGAGTGGATAACATTTGCATTGTGCGGGGAAGTCAAATGGGCATTTTTCTGGCAGCACGTATATTAAGTAAACCAGGTGATTATGTGGTCGTGGAAAATCTTAGCTACCCGCCAGCGCGCGAAGCCTTTAAATCCTGCGGCGCAACAATCCTCAGTGTCGGTCAGGACAGTCATGGTATCAATGTAGATGAACTTAGAACCTTATGCGAGCAGCACCGAATAAGAGCGGTATATGTGACACCGCATCACCAGTTTCCCACTACGGTGATGATGACCGCAGAGCGTAGATTAAAACTGCTCAGGCTCGCAGATCAGTTCGATTTTATTATTGTGGAAGATGACTATGATCACGAATTCCACTTTTCTCACCACCCAGTATTACCATTAGCCAGTGCTAACCATAGTGATCGAGTGGTTTATGTGGGGTCGCTGTCAAAAGTGCTTGCGCCTGGCTTACGGGTAGGCTACCTAGCCGCTTCTAAAGCATTCATCAATCAGTGTGCATCAGAAGTGCTACTCATTGACAGGCAAGGTAACTCTGTCACTGAGCTTGCAGTAGCAGAGTTAATGGAATCTGGTGAAATAAAGCGCCATATTCGTAGAACCATTAAAATTTATGAAGAGCGTCGAAATGAGTTAATACGCTTGTTGCAGGATGAATTAAGTGCGTTTGTCGAGTTTGAAGCCCCCAATGGCGGGCTCGCAATATGGTTGCGCTTGAAAAATGGGCTTGATGTCAATCAACTGGTTAAAAAAGCCCTGCTTGAGAAAGTCAAAGTGTTGCCAGCGACTTTGTTTTCGGAGTCTGGAAGTGATGTGAGCGCAATCAGGCTAGGCTTTGGTAGCCTGAATGTCACAGAACTCACTACAGGTGTCGCGCGATTAAAGCGTGCATTTGAATCG
>JAQTXW010000089.1 GCA_028688575.1 Methylotenera sp.
AACTATTGCCAGTGCTCTGTGCCTGTTCATACCACTCAACAGCTTGATTGATAATCAGGTCTTTGACTTCACCGTTGCTGTAAATTCTACCAGTACCATCGTCGGGAGCCATGCTGTGCCAGATTTGAAACTCGCCATGATGAGATTTGTTGGTGATGGAGCCAGGGGTGTCTATTGTTCCAACGACTGGGAAAAGCTTAGCATAGCTTGATAGATTAGGTTTCTTGTTCTCGTCCTCATCGTGAGCATCTGGCCATTTTACACCCTCTACTAAGTTACCATAAGGTGCTAAGTCAGCATCTTTAGCAGCTTGTTTCGTTATCGATTCATGAACTTTGCCACCAAAAGCAGTGATTCCAAAAGAAACTTTAATATCATCTTTCTCATCAGACATGAAATGCTCCTATTTTTTAAACCTTAGTTCTTCATAAGGTAAGCACTCACTTGGAGGACCTACGGTCAGATTTTTATTTTTATCATATTCACAAGTTATTTTTTTCATGTAATTGCTGGGGTCGTAAAAGTCTATGCGATACTTGAACCCATTACTCAAATAGTACGTAAAGAATAAACGGTCTTCAACCCACCATTTTAAACATCCTGTGTATGTGTCAGATAGTTTAGTAGGGTTTGGATACACAAATGATTGTCCCATGTGTGGAGTGTATTCTGTGTACGCCTCTTTTGGCGGTTTAGTGAGCTTGCAGGCATCAATTGTGCCATCTGGGTTGCGCGGCGTAGCGCAACCCACCATAAAAAAACTTGCAATTAAAAGCCAAATATAAAATATGCTGTGTTTATTCATTAGATTTTTCTCATGCAATATTCATTTAATTTCAACATCTTCGCGTCAACTTGATGTTTTTGCAAGCCTAACGTAGAAGTCACCGGACGCTGCGCGGCTTTATCGCGCAGCGTCCGGTGGACTGCCGGGTTATGCCTAAACACCTTCCAGCTCCATGAACCAGAAGCTTCCAAACTTTGACCAATTGAACTGATATGACTTTTGCAATTCGATGGAGATGTCTTTCCCGCCAATAGGTACTGACAGATTGGCTCCTGATATTGAATAGCCATCGGAGATGTCGTAAGCCCAACACTTGCCGCCCTTTGTCTTTGGATTTACGAAGCGCGCCAGATCATTCATTACCAATGCAACACCACGACTCGCGATACCTAGAGAAACATATTCTTCAAGAATGGCGAGGTCTTCATATACATCCTTCATGAATATGTCGTGCGCACCTCGTGGACCACCGGACGACGCGATAGAGCGATAGCACTTGAGTTCAATGGCAATCAACGACTTGCCTTGGGTTGATTCACCCTTCAGCAGAATATCAATCTCGTTTGTTCCAGACTTTGTTTTTACTCCAGTCTCCAATTCAATGTCTGCAACCTCGTGCCCTGAATGCGACGTAAGAGGAATTAGCTGGCGGAGAATGTAAGCGTACTGAAGTTGCATGGACGCTTCTTTGTTAACCGGAATGGTTTTCCCGCCAACTTTTCGAGCGAATATTCCCCACGCGGCTGATACGGCATGCCTCAATCGCTCTTCGTGTGTTGGTGCAGTGATGAAGTCAGTCATGGCGCGTTCTTGAGGCATAACGTTTGACATAAGGGGCGATGCGCGTCAGCGCAGCGTCCCGCTTTCGCGTGCGAACAAAGTGCTTAAGCACTTATGTTCCACGGTGAAGACCCTTGCGGTTTGAATGATGGGTTAGGCGGCTTTTTCAAGACGCTCGGCAAGCCACACCTTAATGACGGATTGCCTGGTAACACCAAGCTTTCCAGCTTCTCGATCTAAGGACTCAATCATCCATGTTGGAAAGTCAACATTCACGCGTTTTTGCGCTTGCAAAACGCGCTTCGCTTTTGAAATGTCTAGTGAAGACGTAATATCAACATCCTCGTCAAATTGTTTTTCAAAAAAGTTGATGCCATGCTTCAAAAGATTAGCCTGACTTTTAGTTTCGTCAAATTCAAATGTAATCATGGTATATAAAATATACCTTTATTGCACTAAAATCAAGAGTTAAATGAGGAGTCCTAACGTTTGACATAAGGGGCGCCGTTAGGCGTCCCGCTTGATGGATGGGTTAGGCTGGCAAGGTTGGGGATTCACGGGTATAAGTTTTTTCCAGCAAACCAACCGTGAGATTATGCTCAATAATGCGCTGGTTCACTAATTCTTGTAACCGAGCGTGGTATTGCTCGGGGATATGTTCTGCTATTTTTAAGGCGGCCGCTTGCGATGCCCCCATTTGTCCAAAGCTTGTAAGTTGGCTTGCTGGGTTAGTCTCACCCATTGGTGTTTCAGCATTCTCAGCTATGCGCTTTTGATATTTGGGGTCACTGCCGCCAGCAGGCAGGTCTTTAATTTGCTCATTGGCAAACGGGTAAACTTTGTCGCGTAAATAATCTGCCAAATCTTGCGAGGTTTTATTCGGGTCTTGGTATATGCGCATAATATCTGCCGAAGCTTTTACAGCGCCAAATGCGCCAGGCACTTCTTGCCAATCTTGCGGCACCTGACGTTGAATACCCACGACTTCTGTCACAGTTTTAATTTGGCGCATTTCATCTTGAGAATGGGCGCTGTGGTCTTGCTCGTTATAGTTTTGAAAGCCGATGACTTTGCCGCTCGCATCTCGTTGCACATGTGAAAGGACATGGGCGTCTTGCACCGTATGTAGTATCTTGCCCAAATAGAGTTCGTTACCAGATTTACGCGCTTGCTCAAAAAATTCCACCTGCTGTGCAATGGTGTTATCGCGCACTTCCCCATTGGTCGGCACTTTACCCGTGTCGTAAACAGGCGTCATGCTGTGCAAGGTTTGTAAATCACCTTTGTGTGACCGATAAGTCATGGTGCCGGGTTTATTGATGTCACCACCTAATGGGTTTAATCCAGTATATTTCAACTTCTCTGGGTTGTCAGAAGGGGCATCATTCCAGCGTATGCCCGTTTCCAGTTTATCGGTATACTGCATACCCGCCTGCTCGGCCGCAGCTTTAGTGATAGATTCGTGCACATTGCCGCCTAGCCAAGTAATACCGTAAGCCACCTTATACGCGGCGTTATCATTAAAAGTATCTGAATTTACGGCTTCATGATCAGCATCACTTCTTGTGTTATCAGCCATGTTATTTCTCCCTTTTAACTACTCGTCGTGCACTAGACAATAAATCCTCACAACTTTCGCCCGTTCTCTCCACAACATGGCTTTTTATAATCATTTCATTCTTGTCGTACTCACACGAAGCAACCAAGCCATCAGGGTCGTAAGCTTCGGCACTTAACAGTAATCCACCATTAAACCTCATGGAAATCACAAGAAAGGATTTTGGGTTAGAGCCGTAATCCCCCAGCCAACCTTTTGCACAACCTGTGTAATTACTAGGGATTTTGTAAGGGTTCGGGTAGGTAAATGAGCGGAATGAATGCCCTGCATTTTCCACATAAGCCTCTTTAGGCGGCTTTGTCAGCTTGCAGGTATCAATAGTGCCATCAGGGT
>JAQTXW010000056.1 GCA_028688575.1 Methylotenera sp.
GTCATGCCGTAAATCATGCTCATACCATAGAGCAGCATGCCAGACGCTAGCGCGCCTAACACAAAGTATTTCATAGCAGCCTCTGTGGCACGTGCGTTTTCACGATCTAGCGCCACTAGGGCATATAAACTAAGCGAGAGCAGCTCCAAACCGATGTAAAGTGTAAGCATGCTTTGGCCAGACACCATAATCATCATGCCTAACAGAGAGAACAGTACCAGCGCATAAAATTCACCACGAAACATATTACGTGCTTGCAGATAATGACGTGAATAAATAAAAATGAGCGCAGTACCCGCGTATATCATTAACTTCAGCACATCGGACATTGCATCATCCACAAAGGCGCCAGTAAAGGCATAACCCACGCCTGGTGAATGTGTTGTCAATGTGAAATAAGCAGCCATCAGCAAAGTTAACTGTGCCAGCGCATAAATCGCAATTCGACTAGAGGGTTTTAAGAACAGGTCCGCCAATAAGATGAACATCGCCATGCCTAAAACAATCATTTCAGGCAAAGCGGCGATAAGGTCGTAACGTATATTTTCCATGAATTATAAACCTGCAGGCAGCTTGCTTTGTGCTAGATGAGAAAGGAGTTGAGTAACCGTGGCATTCGTCATGTCGGTCAATGGTTGCGGATAAACACCTAAACCAAGCACTAACAACGCCAATATCGCTAAAATCAAAAATTCACGTTGATTGAGATCTTTTAATTCTGCCACGTGCTGGTTAGCCACCTCGCCGTAAAACACACGTTTTACCATCCATAGGGTATAAGCTGCGCCAAAAATCAATGTGAACGAAGCTAAAAAGGCATACCAGAAATTAACTTGAATCGCACCCAGGATCACCATAAACTCACCTACAAAACCAGAGGTGCCAGGCAAACCACTGTTTGCCATGGCAAACAGCACTGCAAATGCGGCAAAAACTGGCATTGTGTTTGCAACACCGCCGTAGGCATCAATCTGGCGGCTATGTACACGGTCGTACAGCACACCTACAGCCAAGAACATCGCTGCTGATATAAAGCCATGAGAAACCATCTGTACAATGGCACCCTCAAGACCTAAGTTATTAAAAATGAAAAAGCCCAGCGTAACAAAGCCCATGTGCGAAATTGATGAGTAGGCAATGAGCTTTTTCATGTCTTTTTGAACCAATGCCACCAATGCAATATAAACAATGGCAATCAGTGATAACGCAATCATAAAGCCTGATAAATGATGTGCCGCATCGGGGGCAATCGGCATTGCAAACCGCAGAAAACTATAACCGCCCAATTTCAAGGCAATCGCAGCCAACACCACCGAGCCGCCAGTTGGCGCTTCTACGTGGGCATCGGGCAGCCAGGTGTGCACTGGCCACATCGGAATTTTTACCGCAAATGCCGCAAAGAAAGCGAGGAAAATCAACACTTGTACATGCAAAGGCATTGGCAATCTGTAGTAATCCACAATTTCAAAACTACCTGTCTGATGGAATAGGTAAATAAACGCAACCAGCATTAACAGTGAGCCGAGCAAGGTATACAAGAAAAACTTAACCGTGGCATACACACGGTTAGGGCCACCCCAGATACCAATCACCAGAAACATGGGAATCAGCATAGCTTCCCAGAACACATAGTACAAAATTGCATCAAGTGCACTAAACACGCCGATCATCAGGCCACTCATAATTAAAAATGAGGCCATATATTGTGCAACGCGTTTTTCTATCACTTCCCATGCAGCAATTACTACAATCACTGTGGTAAAACTGGTGAGCAATATCAGGGGCACCGCAATGCCATCAGCACCTAAATGATAATTGATATTAAAAGAAGCGATCCACTGAAAACCCTCTTGAAACTGAAACCCGCCATCGGCAAAATTAAACAGCGTGTAAAGTGGAACCGTCACTGCGAAACTTGCCAGACTTCCCAGCAAGGCCAGCCATCGCGTCTGATTTGGTTTAGCATCATTAGCGGTGAGCAGCACCAGAATGCCCGCCAAAATCGGCAGCCAAATGGCAAAACTTAGAATATGCTGGGTAAAAAAATCGACCATTTTCTTTTTTGTACTTTACTTAAAATTTTTGCACTTAAAATTTGAGCGTATAGAATGAAAGCATGAAGAACACGCCAATAATCATCGCAAACGCGTAGTGATAAATCATGCCTGATTGCAATTTTCTTACGACACGAGATAACTTACCGATTAAATTGGCAGTGCCATTCACCAATGCGCCATCAATCACTTTTACATCACCGATTAGCCATAGTTTGCTGCCAATCAGCCTTGAGCCAGCTGCAAATACGCGGTCATTAAAGCGGTCAAATCCGTATTTGTCTTCCAGAATACAGTGAATCGTAGCAAAACGCTTTTGTATCAACGCTGGAATATCTGGGCGCTTCATATAGAAGAACCATGCCAGCGCCACGCCTGATGCTGCTAATGCAAATGGCAATGTCAATAAACCATGTATCGCCATTCCTGCTGCCGAGTGAAAAATAGTGTGCCAGTGATGAGCCAGTTCCTGCATTGCTGGATGTTGCTCACTATCCACAAAAATCACACCTTTAAAGAAGTCGCCATACAACATCGGCTCAATCGCCAGATATCCGATTAACAAAGAAGGGATTGCCAGTAAAATCAGCGGTAACTTAACCACCCAGCCAGGCTCATGTGGATTATCTGTCGGGCTTAGTCCATGGTGATGTGCATCATGATGGTGGTCATCGTCATGTGCGTGGTCTTCATGATGAGCCTCACGCCATTTTTCTTTACCGTGGAACACCAGAAAATACATACGGAAGCTATAAAATGCGGTCACGAACACCCCTGTGAGAACAGCAAAGTAAGCAAAGCCACTTCCTGCTATCGTAGAAAATTTTGCCGCTTCTATAATACTGTCTTTTGAATAAAAACCAGACAGAAATGGTGTGCCAATCAGTGCTAATGAGCCAATCAGCGAAGTAATCCAAGTGACAGGCATATATTTCTTCAAATTACCCATGTTGCGGATGTCCTGATCATGGTGCATGCCCATAATCACAGCGCCAGCCCCTAAAAACAGTAGCGCTTTAAAGAAGGCATGCGTCATCAGATGGAATATCGCAACAGAATAAGCTGACACACCTAAAGCAACCGTCATATAACCCAGCTGAGAAAGCGTTGAGTACGCCACCACACGTTTAATGTCGTTTTGGATGATACCTAAAAAGCCCATAAACAGCGCCGTGATGCTACCGATAACCAGCACAAAAGATAACGCAGTCGAGGACAGCTCAAATAATGGTGACATACGTGCCACCATAAAAATACCTGCCGTTACCATGGTTGCCGCATGGATTAATGCTGAAATGGGCGTTGGGCCTTCCATAGAGTCTGGCAGCCAGACATGCAATGGCACTTGTGCAGATTTACCCATCGCGCCGATAAATAGCAGGATGCAGGTCACCGTCATCAGTGACCATGAGGCATTGCCGATTAAGTTGATGTTAGTATCAGCCATTTGTGGCGCGACCGAAAACACGGCTGCATAATCCAAGCTGCCAAAGTGGTACAACACCAAGCCAATCCCTAACAGAAAGCCAAAGTCACCAACGCGGTTCACTAAAAAAGCTTTTAAATTGGCATAGATTGCCGTTGGACGGGTATACCAAAAACCAATCAGCAAATAAGAAACCAGCCCTACAGCTTCCCAGCCAAAGAACAACTGCATGAAGTTGTTGCTCATCACCAGCATCAACATTGAAAAGGTAAATAGTGAGATATAGCTGAAGAAACGTGCGTAACCTTTATCTTCCGCCATGTAGCCGATGGTGTAAATATGCACCATAAGCGATACAAATGTTACGACCACCATCATCATCGCACTTAAACGGTCGATTAAAAAGCCAATTTCAAACGAGAAATTACCGCTCTTTAGCCATGAATACACCGTTTCATTATAAGGTGCAGCAGTCATTGCATGATTCAGCACATAGGCTGACAGCACGAATGATATGCCCACACCAGCGATGGTGACGACATGCGCTGCGGCGCGCGGCAAAAATTTGCCAAAGAGGCCAATAATGATTGCCGCGAACAAAGGCAACAATGGAATTGCTAAGTAAATTTGCTGCATGGTCATGCTAGATACATATCCTTTTAAATAACCTAGCCTTTTAAGGCACCTAAATCATCCACATTAATTGTGCGCAGATTTCTGAACAGCACCACTAAAATAGCCAAACCTATTGCGGACTCTGCGGCAGCAACGGTTAAGATGAAAAATACGAAGACCTGCCCTGCAATATCATGTAGATAATGTGAGAAAGCAATAAAGTTAAGGTTCACTGCAAGTAACATTAACTCAATGGCCATCAACAAAATAATGACATTTTTCCGATTAAGAAAAATACCTATCACACTAATGGCAAAAAGCAGTGTGCCTAAAATTAGATAATGAGATAAACCAACCATCATTTCGACTCCTTGCTAGCATCGGTAGCCACTTCTGCATCTGGCACTTCAGTTTTCTCGACTTCAGCCTGCATTTTTACAATACGCAAACGATCTGCTTTTTTAACCAGCACCTGCTTGGCAGGATCCATCGACTTGCTTTCACGACGCTCACGCAATGTGAGCGCAATCGCTGCAACAATCGCCACCAAAAGCACCACAGAGGCCAGCTCAAACGCCAATAAATAATCCGTATAAAGTACACGCCCTAATTCAGCCGTGTTACTGTACCCAGCGGGGTGTGCCGCAGGAGCTGCAACCTTATCCACACCAAAATTACGCACACCGACAATCATCACCATTTCAACAGCCATCAAACCGCCTACTGGCAAGGCGATAGGCAATGCCTTCCAAAAACCTTCACGCAATCGATCAAGATTAATATCCAGCATCATCACCACAAACAGAAAAAGCACCATCACAGCGCCCACATAGACCAGAACGAGGGTGATGGCCAAAAATTCGGCTTCCAGCAACAGCCAGATACCTGCCGCTGTAAAAAATGCCAGCACCAGGTACAAGGCAGCATACACTGGGTTGCGTGTGGTAATTACGCGCAACCCAGCCATCAGCAATATAACTGCAAGTGTATAAAACACTAGGTCTTGAAAATGTAAACCGAAAAATGTCATCTAAACTCCGTGAAAAAATGAAAAGTGAAATGCGAACGCTTGTGCTAACTGACATTTCCCATTTTACATTGCCCGTTTCACTGCCTTTCTATCTCAATTTTTTCTGATTCTAAGTGTTTTTATTACAAACAGACATCATTTATCTGTAAGCTTTATCTTGCGCGCGGTCAGCTGCGATTTGTTTCTCGTGCTTGTCACCCACTGCCAGCAACATTTCTTTGGTGTAGAGCAAATCACCGCGCTGCTCACCATGGTAGTCAAAGATTCGGGTTTCCACAATTGAATCAACGGGACAAGACTCTTCACACATGCCACAGAATATGCATTTAGTTAAATCAATATCGTATCGTGTTGTTCTGCGCGTATTATCCTCACGCTGTTCAGACTCAATGGTAATCGCCATTGCAGGGCAAACTGCCTCACAAAGTTTGCAAGCAATACAACGCTCTTCACCGTTAGGGTAACGGCGCAGCGCATGCAAACCACGGAAACGATTGGACTGTGGTGTGTTTTCTTCGGGATACTGCACCGTGATTTTAGGCGCAAAAAAGTAGCGGCCAGTGAGCGCCATTCCTTTGAGCAACTCCCACAGCATCAAGCTTCCGAGTGTTTGTTTAATTGATTTAATCATGTTTTTTATTTATTTAAAGTTTATATCTAATGAAACAAATGCGCCCATGGGGTTTGCATCATGCCACCTATAAACACAATCCATACAATGGTAATCGGGATAAAAACCTTCCAGCCTAAACGCATAATCTGGTCATAGCGGTAACGCGGGAAAGTCGCCCTGAACCACAAGAACAGGAATAACAAAAATCCTACTTTGGCCAGAAGCCACAGAAAGCTATCTGGAATAAATGATACGGGAGATAACCAGCCACCCAGGAACATCAATGCGGCTAGCATGGAAACCAGAATCATATTGGCATACTCAGCCAGAAAGAACACCGCAAAGGCCATGCCAGAATATTCAACGTGAAAGCCTGCGACGATTTCAGACTCCCCCTCTGCCACGTCAAACGGCGCGCGGTTAGTTTCGGCGACCGCAGAGATAAAATAAACAATAAATAAAGGAAATAACGGCAGGAAGTACCAATGCAACAAGCCGCCACTCTGACCCATGACGATTTTGCCTAAATTCAAACTGTTTGCGCACATCAAAACACCCACGAGCGCAAAGCCCATGGCAATTTCGTAGGAAACAATTTGCGCCGCAGAGCGTAAACTGCCTAAAAACGCATATTTTGAGTTTGATGCCCAACCAGCAATAATCACACCGTACACGGCAACAGAGGTCATCGCCAGAATATAAAGCAGGCCAGCATCAATATCCGCCAAAACCAGATTCATATCAAACGGCACCACTGCCCAAGCAGCAAAGGCAGGCGCAATGGCCAGCACGGGGCCCAGCAAGAACAATGTCTTGTTTGAAGCAGTGGGTAATATCACCTCTTTGAATAACAGTTTTATACCATCTGCCAGCGGTTGCAATAAGCCAAAATAGCCTACACGGTTAGGACCAATACGCACCTGCATGTAGCCGATTACTTTACGCTCCGCCAACGTCAGGTAAGCTACAGCACCCATGAGCGGGACAACAATGGCAACAATCTTAATTAGCGTCCAGCCCGTAATCTCTACAGCTGGCCAGTAACTACCAAATAAATTTGATAACCATTCCATTAGGCGTGCACTTCCGTAGTTGTTTTATTGTTTGCGGCTGATGTTTCAGCTTCGTACTTTTCGACAGTAATTTCACCCATCAAATCACCCAAACTCGCGGTTTCTGGACGCGCGGCCGCGACACGCACACACCCCATTGCCACGTGGTTATCTAAACGCACCGTCAATATCGCGCTGCCTTTTTCCTGCCTAACCAAGACTTGGTCACCTTCAACCAGACCAAGTGCTTCCATCTCTTTCGCGCACATGCGCGCCATAGGCTTGATGTTGTATTTGGTTTTTTTCAATGAAGGGGCACGCCGCACAATCGGATCTGACTCATACTGAGGCACTTCACCAATACGCTGCAAACCATCATGCTTGATATTAACCTGTATTTCCACCAACTCTCGCAAGTTGTTATTCAAGCTACGCCAAACTACAGCTGACGGTTTTTCACCGCCAAAAATGGCGTCTTTCACTTGCTCGCTTGATTCATAATCAAAATCATGCAGCCCAAGTGTATTAGCCAGCACACGCAACACTTTCCAGCCTGGCCTCGCCTCACCCAACGGTCTAACTGCTGCAGAAAAGCTTTGCACGCGCCCTTCAAGACTCATGAAGGTGCCTGACGTTTCTGTAAAAGGAGCGATTGGCAACAGGATGTCTGCATTTTCTAACGCTTCAGACTTATAGGCGGTGAGCGCCACAACGCACTCTGCTTTATCCATCGCAGCTTTTGCCAGTGCGGCATGCTGACAATCCAGCTCAGGCTCCACATTTACCAGCAAATAGGCCTTGCGCGGCACCTCAAGCATTGCGCGTGCGTGCATGCCTATACTGGAGGGCATCACACCCATTAAATGCATGCCTGTACTATTAGCAGCAGCGGGTAAAATTCCACCTTTAGCACCTGTAATACCGCCTATCGCCTCTGCCATACTGTACATTTCGGTAAAGCGCGGGTCACTTAATGCCATATTGCCCAAGAAAATACCCACTTTAGGCGCGATAAGATCATAAGTCGCGCCATGTCCCGCCAAGCTTTCGGCGATCGCCTGAGTATTAGGACGCACTTTAATATCTTCCAGCAATTTTGTCAGTGCAGGTGGCAAGCATAATGACAAGCGCTGTAAGCCTGACATTGCTTTCAAAATCTGCCCCAACACATTGACCATGTCATTCGGGCGAACAATCACTTTATGGGCAACTTCCATTAAAGGATCATTATCAAGCGGACTGACAATGGACAACTCTGCACCATTAGCAACAGCTTTACGGAAACGCTGCGCAAGCAAGGGATGCTCATTACGCAGGTTAGAACCAATCACAATAATGCGATCCAACTCTTCAAGCTCGTGAATGTTGCAACCCATCCAAGGGGTGCCCAGACGTTTGCCATCCAACCTGAAATCGGTTTGGCGCAAACGATAATCGACATTGCCACAACCAAGCCCATTTGCCAGCTTTTTAACCAAATAGCCCTCTTCCATCGTACTGTTAGGTGAAACCAGCACGCCTAAAGCTTCGCTACCGTACTCATTGGTAATATCTTTAATTTGCCCTGCAGCAAATTCCAACGCAGTTTTCCAGTCAGTTTCCACCCATGCACCGTTATGCTTAATCATCGGTACTTTGAGTCGATCTGAGCTATTAAGCCCCTCGTATGAGAAGCGGTCACGGTCTGATAACCAGCACTCGTTAATGCTTTCTTTCTCGCGCGGCAATACGCGCATGACCTTATTGTCTTTTACATGCACCTCAATATGTGAGCCCAAACTATCATGCGGGGCTATGCTAGGACGGCGCGTCAACTCCCAGCTACGCGCTGAGTATCTGAATGGCTTACTCGTGAGTGCGCCCACTGGACATAGATCAATAATATTGCCAGAAAGCTCTGAGTTCACGCTCTTATCCACATAAGCCGTGATTTCCGCATGTTCGCCACGACCCACCATGCCGAGCTCCTGCATGCCGCCAACCTCTTTTAAGAAGCGCACGCAGCGCGTGCATTGAATGCATCGCGTCATATCAGTACTGACCAGCGGCCCGATGTTTTTATTGAACACAACACGCTTTTCTTCTGTATAACGTGAGCCGTTTGCACCATAAGCTACTGCGATATCTTGCAATTCACACTCGCCACCCTGGTCGCAAATTGGGCAATCCAGCGGGTGATTAATCAGCAAAAATTCCATGACGCTTTTTTGCGCTTCAATGGCCGACTTGGAGCGAGTGAAAATCTTCATGCCATCCGCAACAGGTGTTGCGCAGGCAGGTAATGGCTTGTTAAATTTCTCCACCTGCACCAGACACATGCGGCAGTTAGCAGCCACGGATAATTTAGGGTGGTAACAGAACCGTGGAATTGCGATACCCACTTTATCTGCAGCATCAATGATCGTACTGCCTTGTTCGACCGCTATTGATTTGCCATCTATTTCAATATTTAACATTTACTTGCCATCCACCATTGATTTGCCATGCTGTATGTAATACTCAAACTCTGGCCTAAAATGCTTGATAAAACTTAATACTGGCGTAGCAGCCGCCTCACCCAAGGCGCAAATTGTACGGCCTGCGATGTTGTTGCTAATGTCTGCTAACAGATCCAAGTCTTCCATCTTGCCCTGACCTTTTACAATACGGTCTATCACGCGATAGACCCAGCCAGTCCCCTCACGGCATGGCGTGCACTGACCGCAGCTTTCCTCATAGAAGAAATAAGATAAACGATGCAAGGTTTTTACCATGCAGGTGGTGTCATCCATCACGATCATGGAGCCCGCACCCAGACTGGATTTGGCTTTACTAAGCCCGTCATAATCCATGGTTGCACCAAGTATGGCTGAAGCTGGCATTACTGCAGTAGAAGGCCCACCCGGAATGACTGCCTTTAATTGGCGACCTTTCCAAACGCCGCCTGCCATGGCTAACAACTCGGCAAATGGCGTTCCCATCTTCACCTCATAGTTGCCTGGCTTTTCTACATGGCCAGATACTGAAAATAATTTGGTGCCGCCTGAATTAGGCACGCCAAGATCGGCAAATGCTTTGCCGCCATTTTGCAAAATCCACGGGATACTGGTGTAACTCTCCGTGTTGTTCACATTGGTTGGCTTACCAAACACACCATAACTTGCGGGGAATGGCGGTTTAAATCGGGGCTGACCTTTTTTACCCTCTATGGATTCAATTAATGCGGTTTCTTCACCGCAAATATATGCGCCGTAACCATGTACCGCATATAAATCAAAACTAAAATTGCTACCAAACAGATTTTCGCCTAGGTAGCCGGCCGCTTTTGCTTCATGCAAGGCGGCTTCAAAGGTTTCGTAGTCTTGCCATATTTCACCATGAATATAGTTATAACCTACGCGCGCACCCAGGGTGTAAGCTGCAATCGCCATCCCTTCAATCAATTGATGCGGGTTGTAGCGAATAATATCGCGGTCTTTAAATGTGCCTGGCTCACCCTCATCGGTGTTGCAAACCAGATATTTCACGCCATCAAAATAACGTGGCATAAAACTCCACTTAAGGCCTGTTGGAAAGCCAGCACCGCCACGGCCACGCAAGCCTGAGTTTTTAACTTCTGTAATAATATCGGTCGCTTTGACTTTCTCAGTCACAATGCGTTTTAATGCTACATACCCGCCTAATTTTAGATAGGTGTCCAATGCTGCGGGGTTTTCTTCCGTCAAGGTACGTAAGGTGACTAAAGTTTGTCCTGTTAAATCTGTTTTTACAACAGGTTTCTGCATTGCGGATTTTCTCGTAGCTGCCATTATTTAAGCCCTTCAATAATCGCGTCCACTTTTTCAATGGTCAGGAACTCGTGCATTTCTGTATTGTTGATATGCAGCAAAGGCGCACCTCCACAACAGCCCATGCACTCACCTTCTTTCAGGCAGAATTTACCCTCTGGTGTAATCTCATTAAACCCAACGCCAAGCTTGTGTTGCAAGTGATTCACAATCTCATCGGAACCGCGCAGCATGCAGGAGATATTGGTACAAATCGTGACTTTGTATTTCCCCACAGGACTCAAATCATACATATTGTAAAACGTGGCAACTTCCATGGCCGCTATTTCAGGGATACCCAGATATTGCGCCACTTCGGTAATGCTTTCCTTTGACAGCCAGCCACGCTCAGTCTGCACGATACGCAATGCGCTCATTACCGCAGCCTGACGCTGGTCTGCTGGGTATTTAGTCAGCTCGTAGTCTATTTTTTGGATGGATTCAGGCGACAACATCATAAAACCTTACAAACGTTAATCTAACAAAAGCTAAAGTTCTGAACAAGGCAAGACGCACAGCAAAAAAATTGACGCGGCATAAATATGCTAGGTAAGTCAACTTTTCTGCCTGGTAGTTTAGCATTGTGGCGGAACTCTGCATGTTCATCGGTCAATCTCGCCGAAAACAATATCTTGAGTGCCAATAATCGCCACCAAGTCGGCAATCATGTGACCTTTAGTCATTTCATCCAAGGCTGCCAAATGAGGGAAGCCTGGCGCACGAATTTTCAATCGATACGGTTTATTGGCACCATCTGACACCATATAGATACCAAACTCGCCTTTCGGATGCTCAACCGCCGCATAAGCCTCACCAGCAGGCACATGAAAACCTTCTGTAAAGAGTTTGAAATGGTGGATCAAATCCTCCATGTTGGTTTTCATGCCTTCACGATTTGGAGGTGCCACTTTAGTATCGGCTGTAATCACAGGGCCTGGGTTTTTACGTAGCCAATCCACGCATTGTTTAATAATACGGTTGGATTGCCTAAACTCTTCCATACGCACCAGATAACGGTCGTAACAATCGCCATTGACGCCGACAGGGATATCAAAATCAAGATTCGCATAAACTTCATAAGGCTGTTTTTTACGCAAATCCCACTCAATGCCAGAACCACGCAACATAGGGCCCGTCATCCCCAACGCCAAGGCGCGTTCAGGGCTAACCACGCCAATACCAACGGTACGTTGCTTCCAGATGCGATTGTCTGTGAGCAAGGTTTCATACTCATCTATATAAGTAGGGAAGCGATTAGTAAAGTCTTCAATAAAGTCTAACAATGAACCTTGGCGGTTTTCATTTTGCGCTTTAACGGTTTTTGCATTGCGGATAGAAGAAACAGCATATTGCGGCATACGGTCCGGCAGGTCGCGATACACGCCACCTGGACGGTAGTAAGCCGCGTGCATACGCGCACCAGAAACCGCCTCATATACATCAAACAAATCTTCACGCTCACGGAACGCATACAAGAACACCGTCATTGCCCCTACGTCCAGCGCATGCGCACCAATCCATAGCAAATGATTCAATACACGGGTGATTTCATCAAACATCACGCGGATATACTGCGCACGAATCGGCACATCGATACCCAGCATTTTTTCAATCGCCATCACATAAGCATGCTCATTGGACATCATGGACACATAGTCCAACCTATCCATGTAGGGCACGCTTTGCAGATAAGTGCGATTTTCAGCAAGCTTTTCAGTGCCGCGATGCAGCAAGCCAATGTGCGGGTCAGCACGTTGAATCACTTCGCCGTCAAGCTCTAGCACCAATCGCAACACTCCGTGGGCCGCAGGATGCTGCGGCCCAAAGTTCATCGTATAGTTTCTAATCTCAGCCATTATGAATGCGCCCCCTCATTACGAATCACTCGCGGCACATTATTTCGCAGCTCAATAGAAACAGGCTGATATATTACACGCTGCTGCTCAGGGTCATAACGCATTTCAACGTTACCTATCATGGGGAAATCTTTACGGAAAGGATGGCCAACAAAACCATAGTCGGTTAGTAAGCGGCGCAAATCGGGGTGGTTTTCAAACATAATACCATACAAGTCAAAAGCCTCGCGCTCAAACCAGTTAGCCACAGGCCACAAATCGACCAAGGTTGGCAGCACAGGAAACGCATCATCTACCGCAAACACACGCAAACGCAGACGCTGATTTAAACTCACTGACAGAAAGTGCACCACTACCGCATAGCGCAAACCCGAATAAGCACCGTCAGCAAAATCCTGATAATCAACACCACATAAATCAATCAATTGTTCAAACTTCAGGTTCGCGTCATCTCTCAGCAGCTTTGATACAGCAAGGTAATCTGTGGACTGACACTCTATTGTAACTTCGCCAAAGGCAATAGTCTGCTTGGTGATTTTCTCACCCAGCACGCACTTTAAATTGACTGACAACTGTTCTAGTTTGGCTGACATATATTTTTACTTCAATGTTATCTAGCAATGGTATTTGTGCGTTTAATCTTGTTTTGCAGCTGGATAATGCCATACAGCAAAGCCTCTGCCGTGGGTGGGCAGCCTGGCACGTAGACATCTACCGGTACGATACGATCACAGCCACGCACTACCGCATAAGAGTAATGATAGTAGCCGCCGCCATTCGCACACGACCCCATAGAAATCACCCAACGCGGCTCTGCCATTTGGTCATATACCTTGCGCAGTGCTGGCGCCATTTTATTAACCAGCGTCCCCGCAACAATCATCACATCAGACTGCCGAGGACTGGGGCGAAACACAATCCCGAAACGGTCCAGATCGTAACGCGAGGCACCTGCATGCATCATTTCCACAGCGCAGCAAGCCAAACCAAATGTCATCGGCCACAAAGAACCCGTACGCGTGTAATTAATCACCGTATCCAGCGTGGTTGTGACAAACCCTTTTTCCAAAATACCTTCGATACTCATGCTAGCAATTTCGTTTCTGAATCAAAAATGACATGGAGGTGAAGCGCAGACAATATAAAGCAACATAGGAAGCCGTAACAGACGAAATGCGTTCTGATTGTTTACTTACCGACATTAAGTCACAAATCAATCCCATTCCAGCGCGCCTTTCATCCACTCGTAAATGAAGCCAACCACCAGCACCCCCAAAAACAGCATCATGGCAAGAAAGCCAAACAGGCCAATTTCTTGCAAAACGACTGCCCACGGGAATAAGAATGCAATTTCCAAATCAAACAGAATAAACAGGATGGCCACAAGATAATAGCGCACGTCAAACCTCATGCGCGCATCTTCAAATGCTTCAAATCCACATTCATAAGGGGAGTTTTTAGCAGAATCTGGCCTACTGGGAGAAACCAGTTTGGATAAGACTAAAGGCGCGACACCGACGGCTAGCCCAACGAGAATAAACAGTAATATTGGAAAATAATTTTCTAGCACCAATCAGCCCCAGACCGCATGATCAAACAAACTATTAAAATACAAACTAACCACTACCGCTTGACTACAAATCCATTAAGAATCAAGCACGCATACAAACCAAAGAATTAACTGGTGCCGACGGAGAGA
>JAQTXW010000057.1:0-3392 GCA_028688575.1 Methylotenera sp.
GGCAGTAAGCATCCATTACCAAATTCTATCTGGCTATCAAACACAATCAACTCAATATCGCGCTGCAAACTGTAATGCTGTAATCCATCGTCGCTGACAAGAACATCACACTGTGGGTAAGCCCTCAATAATGCCTTTCCCGCATCGACCCTTTTAACCCCGACAAACACTGGACCGGTAGTCTGTTGCGCAATCAGTACAGGCTCATCCCCAACGACCAGCGGGCTACTTGTCGCGACGACTTCAATCACTTGGTCAGACTTGCCACCATAACCCCTGCTAATCACGCCAGGCTGATACCCTGCCTGCTTTAGCTGCTCAACCAGCCATATCACCAAAGGGGTTTTACCCGTACCGCCTACATTAATGTTTCCGACAACAATCACGGGCACATGCAAACGATTACTTTTAAAGATTCCAGCGCGATAAAGTAAACGCCGGAAGCTAATTGCTACCCAATAAATTAAAGAAAATGGCAATAACAGTAAATGCCATAACGTAAAGCCTTGCCACTGTTTTTTTAACCACTGCGACATTTTTTAAGAGTTGCCAATATCAACTAAATTGTTTTTGATACAACTTTGCATAATAGCCAGCAAGTTGCATCAACTCATGATGTGTGCCACTTTCAACAATTTTTCCATGCTCCATTACAAAAATGCGGTCAGCGTTTTCGATGGTACTTAACCTATGTGCGATAACAATGCTTGTTCTATTTTGCATCAGCGCATCCATAGCCGCCTGCACATGTTGCTCAGACTCGGTATCCAGCGCTGAGGTCGCTTCATCTAGCAGCAGGATAGGGGCATTTTTCAATATCGCGCGCGCAATTGCTATGCGCTGGCGCTGACCGCCTGAAAGTTTAACGCCACGGTCACCAATTTCATTTTGCAGTCCGTTAGGTAGCTGCTGAATAAACTCCCAAATGTGCGCGGCTTTTGCCGCTGCAATGACTTCAGCCTCTGTGGCGTTGCGTAGCACGCCGTATGCAATATTATTAAAAATTGTATCATTGAACAAAATAATGTCTTGGCTGACCAAGGCGAATTGTTCACGCAAATTCCTGATAGCCAAAGTACTGATGTCTATGCCATCTAACAATATGGCACCTTGTTGCACCTCATAAAACTTGGGCAGTAAATTAACTAAGGAAGTCTTTCCTCCGCCAGAGCGACCAACTAAAGCGATCTTCTCTCCCGCTTTAATACTGAAACTTAAATTATGTAGCGCTGGTTTTGGGGTGTCTTCATAGCGCAGGGTCACATTTTTAAATTCAATATCGCCTTTTGCACGCGTAATTTGCTCATGGCCTTCGTCAATTTCGGGCACGCTATCGATGACTTCAAAAATACTTTGCGCCGCAGTCAATCCAACTTGAAGGTCTTCGTTTGCTGCGGCGATATGTTTAATCGGAGAAATGAGCATTAATAACGCTCCGACAAATGCTGCAAACTCACCTACACTAAAGTTGCCTATGGCATAATGAATCACCAACCCTAAAGCCAGTGCAGCAAAAAACTCCACGACAAAACTACTCAATCCTGCAATACGCGATACACGTAGCTCTATACGGCGATTATTTGCTGCGATGTTCGCAAAGCGCTTGTATTCAAAATCCTGCGCGCCAAAAATTTTAACAATACGCTGCCCCGCAATCGCCTCTTCAGCAGATTTGGTCATTTCACCCACGCTATGCTGCACTTGCTTAGCGTTGGCTTTTAACTTCGGGGTTATTTTTTTAAGATAGAGCGCAATCACAGGCAATACCACTGCAAAAATCATGGTCAGTCGCCAATCCAGATAAAGCATATAGCCAATCAACCCGACTACGGTAAGTAAATCACGCAGCACATTCATCCAGGATCGAGTTGTGGCCGTTGAAAGCCGCTCAACATCATAAGTGAATTTAGAAACAATAGAACCTGCTGATCGGGCATCAAAGTAGTGCACTGGCAATAACATCAGCCTTGCAAACATTTCTTTTCTGAAGTCTTCAACCACACGCCGCGCTACTACACGCATGCAGTAGCTTGAAACAAAACCCGCCAACCCTCTAGCCACCATCAGTGCGATTAACATTAATGGCAACATAATCGCCTGGTTGGCCGCTTTTTTCACAAAGCCTTCGTCTGTTACTTCTTTAATTAGCGCCAAAAAGGCAGTATTGCTTGCGGCCAGGACCACCAAGGCCAAAATGCTGGCCATAAACACATATTTATACTTCCAAGCATAGCGGAACAGACGCAAATAAAGCTGTTTTGCGTTTGCAACATGTACCGCGGCATGGGGTTTTGATTGAGTTTTTTTAAGTTTGGTATTTGACATGAAATTGAGCGACTACTCAATGAAAAAAGCGCATTGTGAACAACGCGCCATTCTGAATAAGCTGATATAAAATCAACAACCTTTACTGAACCTGTGTGGCGAAGGTAATCCGCGTGTAACCTGCAATACGCGAGGCCTCCATCACATTCACCACAGACTGATGCGTCGCATTGGCATCTGCATTAATCACAATGGTCGGCTCTTTTCCCTCAGCCACAGCCGCTTGCAAAGCTGCACTGATTGCTGTCACAGTTGGGTCGTTAATTGCCTTGCCGTTAATGAGATACTTGCCCGTTGCATCGACTGCCACATCGATGATTAATGGTTTTTCTTGCGGGGCATTTGCCTCAGCGGTAGGTAGATTGATTTGCAGCTCATTGGTGCGTGAGAATGTAGCACTCACTATCAAGAAGATAATAATAACCAATAACACATCAATCAACGGAATAAAGTTGATTTCCAGTTCTTCGTGTTTTTTTCCGCGTTGAAAATTCATATGCGTTCCTTAAAGCAAAAGCTGATTTGTTTCAAACCTTTATTTCAGATCTGAAAAAAGAAGGGTGACAGTCTCTGCTGCTCCAGAAATAAATCATCAGTCATTGCTAATATACTGACCTAACACCCAACCATCTCATATTGAAGCATCAACGTTCACCATGCAGAATTTCAACCAACTTAATCGCTTGCTGCTCCATATCCAGCAACAATGCATCAACTTTTGTGCGGAAAAAACGATAAGCGATCATCGCAGGCACTGCGACGACAATGCCGCCTGCAGTATTGTATAAAGCCACAGAAATGCCGCGCGCAAACTGCGCCACATCGTGACCCGTAGCAGTAAATGCGCCAAAAAGCTCCACCATGCCAATGACGGTCCCCAACAAACCCAGTAAAGGGGATACAGTTGCAATAGTACCTAAAGTAGAAAGGTATTTTTCCAACTGGTGCGCGACAGCACGCGCAGTTTCTTCGATGGCCTCTTTTGTCACTTCGCGCGAATACTTCTCATTCGCCAGCGCAGAGGCAAATATACGCCCCAGCAAAGAATGCTGCTCAAGCCGCCCTAT
>JAQTXW010000057.1:3492-14143 GCA_028688575.1 Methylotenera sp.
GACCTGAATGTTAAACTACCAGCCTCTTGATACCTGGCCACCACCTCTGGCCTTGGGTGTTTAAAACGGTTAAGGTATCCCGCCGTAAATATGGCCAACTGGGGCTGAACCTCCTGCAAGAACTCTAGCGAAGAGGAGGTTTTACTGCCATGATGCGGCGCAATGAGCACATCACTTTTTAATTGAGCTCCCGAATCGGCGTATTCGCTCACCAGTGCAAACTCAATTTGCTTTTCAATATCACCTGTGAGTAAAACACTGCCGCCAGCACTGCTTACTTTAAGCACACAACTTCGATTGTTATCTGTCATTGTGGTCTGTGCATAATCGTCCAGATGAGGGTGCAGCACTTCAAAATCCACCCCATCCCACTGCCAATACTGCCCTTTGTAGCACTTCATCTTTTCATTCACTTCTGGCAATAGGGTCGAGTCAGGTAGTGAACTGGCTAACCAATCAACAGGCATCAGTGTCATGAGCGAAGATGCTCCACCACTGTGATCATTATCATTATGGCTAATCACCACGCCATCAAGTTTACGCACACCCTCACCCTGCAGATAAGGCACGACAATCCGGCTGCCTGCATCACTTTGTTGATTAAATCTGGCACCTGCATCATAAACCAGTACATGGCGCGCCGTTTGCACCACCACACTCAAGCCCTGCCCCACATCCAGCACCGTGACTTTCATCTCTCCTAAGCCTGGCTTAGCTGGAAGCAACACCACCATCGGTAAAATGCCAAATAAGCCCAACCAGCGCAAGGGCACGCCCGATGGCAGCAATAACCACATCACACCTAACAAAGCTGGGAATAATGTCCATGTTGCTGGCGCGTGCTGCTGCCACACCGCAACTGACGCACCGTTTAACCATTGCAGCAACTGGATGCAGAAATCCAATAGCTGATAAGATAGATGCAAAGGCCAATCCAAGTGCAAAAAACTCCCGAGTAATGCAAGGGGTGTTACAAAAAAACTAATCAATGGAATGGCAAAAGCATTGGCGACTGGCGAGATAATGGAAGCCTGATGAAACATAATGAGCAATAAAGGTAACATCCCCAAGGTGACTGCCCACTGCACCTGAATGGAGGCTTTTAGCCAATGTGTTTGACCAACGCGGGCACCTAAGGCATAACTCAAAATTGCCACGGCGCCAAAAGACAGCCAAAACCCTGCCGCCAGCACAGCCCATGGATCCATTACCACGACTACGAGCAATGCTAACGCCAGCACTTGGGAAATCACAAACTGCCGACCATACCATAACGCCAATCCGAAGACGATCAGCATATAGAGCGTACGCTGCGTAGGCACGGAAAAACCTGCAACCAAAGCATAGCTCAGCGCCGTGAGCATCCCGGCCAAGGTGGCGGCTTTTCTTGCTGGCACTTTTGTAACAAGTTTTGGAGAACGTCGCCACAAAACACTCACCAAAGCGAACATCAGGCCTGAAAGCATAGTGATATGCAAACCCGAAATACTCATAAGGTGGGTAATGCCCGTGCGCAGAAACAACTGCCAATCCTCTACAGAAATCTGGCTGTCGTCCCCCATCACCAAGGCCTGGATCACGCCCGCATAGGGTCGATCAATCAATACTTGGGCAATACGGTTTTTAACGTTTTGTCGAATGCGCTCAACAACATATCTGGGATGCCAGATAAAATCTTGTAACTTTTGATTATCGGGTTTATTCAGCACATTGCCTGTGGCTCGAACATCCTCAGCGAGCGCCCATGACTCAAAGTCGTAACCATGTGGATTCTGCACACTATGCGGCCGTTTTAATCGCACCGTTAACTGCCAGCGTTCGCCAGCCCAAAGTGGGGCTGGCTGCAATACTGATTGCGTAACCCCACGATTAAAAACCCCAGCATTGTATTGATTAAGGGAGATATGCTGAGGCACTTCTGCCCCGTGTGAGAGCACTTGCTCCACATCAAAGCGGAATCGCTGCCCTCGCTCGGTTAGTTCGGGCACACTTGCCACGACCCCCACCACTTGAATGGGCTTATTCTCCCATGTGGGCGGCAAAGCATTGTCGAGGCGATATGCCGCGTAAGCGGCCGCCCAAAAGAAACCTAACCCCAACCCCAGCACCGCCATCACCAGGCTATTTAAATAGCGATAGATTGGCAAGGTCTTGCGTTTTAGTAAAAAGTAGCACAATAAAACTGGCACAAGGCCTAATACCCAAAGCCAATCTGGCAGCACGGGCATTTGCTGTAAGCAAAATGCACCCAATACAAATGCCAGCGCAAAAACAATCATGTGCTCAAGCCCTTGCTCGAATAAGCAATTGCATTGACTACGCGATAACACCTGATAAAAAATTTAGATTTGCTCGCGGGCAATGTGCTTCGCATTTTGGCAACAATCCAAAATAGCAGCTTGCATGCTTCCAATAAGAATTTTACGTCAACTTTAACTTTTGAATATTGATATGCGGCATTCACAAACGCAGTCATTTGTCAGAAAGACTTGGCCTAAAGCTGCGACAATTGCCCGTCAACCAGACGATATTGCCGCTGCATCTTCGCTGCCAACTCCAAATCATGGGTCACAACAATCAGGCTTACTTGTTGTGATGCATTCATCTCCAGCAACAAATCAAATACCGCGTGCGCTGTGTGACGATCGAGATTACCAGTGGGCTCATCGGCTAATATACATTGTGGGTTGGTCACCATCGCACGCGCTAGCGCAGCACGCTGCCGCTCCCCACCTGAAAGCTCGCCAGGCATATGCTCCAGGCGATGCCGCAAACCAACTTTTTCTAACACATGGGCAGCCTCATGCAGCGCCTGCTCTCTGGAAGTGCGCCGGATCAACAAAGGTAAGGCTACATTCTCTAGTGCGGTAAACTCGGGTAGCAGATGGTGGAATTGATACACAAAGCCCAAAGCGTGGTTGCGCAAAGCCCCTTTTTGCGCTTCTGACAAATGGGTAAGGTTTTCACCCAGCACGCGCACTTCACCGCTGGTAGGCGCGTCCAGCCCACCAAGCAAATGTAACAGCGTACTTTTACCAGAACCTGAAGCGCCAACAATAGCCACCTGCTCGGCCTGGCTGACCGTGAGGTCAATATAGTCCAGCACTGCGACATCCAAACCTTGATAGGCTTTATTTAACGCGTGACAAGATACAATTTCACTACTTGCCATAAAAGCCCGCCCCTTGTTTGTCGTCTGAATAGATTCCGAACTGCCAGCCAGCGAAAAAGCCAACCAAGCACAGACTAAAATAAACTTTAATTTCACGCATGGCATAAAAAACCATATTATTCATAACGCAATGCCTCCGCTGGATTGGTTCGACTCGCCTTGTAACTTGGATAAATGGTTGCCAGCAAACTTAATACAAAAGAGACAGTGACAATTGTGATGACATCTGACCACACCAAATCCGAAGGCAAATCACTGATGTAATACACATCTTTAGCCAAAAACTGCACTTGAAACAAATTCTCGATAAACGGAATAATGACATCAATATTCAATGCTATCGAAATACCAAAAAACGCACCCAACACGGTGCCAATCACGCCAATCAACGCACCCTGCACAATAAATATTGCCATAATACTTTTAGGCGTTGCACCGAAGGTACGCATGATGGCGATATCTGCGCGCTTATCTGTAACAGCCATGACTAAAGTTGAAACAATATTAAATGCAGCAACTGCGACTATAAGCGTCAGAATAATAAACATGACGCGCTTTTCCATTTGTACCGCGCGAAAAAAATTAGCGTGCTGCCTTGTCCAGTCAGAAACATAATAGCCGCCATCCGCAGGTAGCTCGTTGAGTGCTGTACTGATATTGGCTGCAATTTGTGGTGCACGAAATAAATCATTGAGTTTCAATCGCACGCCTGAAACACGCTCCCCCATGCGGTACAATTTGGCAGCATCTTCAATGTGTATCAGCGCTAAGCCTGCATCGTATTCATACATGCCAATCTGAAACAGGCCAACCAGCGTGAACTGCTTTAAGCGTGGCACAATCCCCGTGGGGGTAAACTGACCCTGCGGCGCCATGACCACCACTTTATCGCCAATTTGTGCGCCCAGCGCATATGCCAAATCAGTGCCTAGCACAATGCCAAACTCCCCTGCACGCAACGCTTCAAGGCTACCTGCTTTCATATGGTGCCCCAGATCGGCCACTTGATTTTCATCGGCAGGCAACACCCCGCGAATCATCGCACCCTGCACCCCTTGGTCGTAGCTTAGCATCCCTTGCGCGGTAATATAGGGGGCGCTCGCCAGCACCTGTGGCTGCTTCGCCACAAAATCAGCAACGGCCTGCCAGCTTGCCAGCTGATGATTACTGCCTGTAATCTCCAGATGTGAGGCAACCCCCAAAATACGTGTACGTAATTCTTTTTGGAAGCCATTCATCACCGAAAGCACAACAATCAGTGCCGCCACGCCAAGCGCGATGCCTACCATGCTGGTGAGCGAAATAAACGAAATGAAATGATTTTTACGCTTTGCGCGCGTGTAGCGCCAGCCGACAAAAAGCTCATATGGGATAGATTTCATAAAACAGATTTTAGCAGGCTTCCAATCCTAATCTAGTGTTATCTGCTAAAATTAGGCGCATGTTTACAGGAATCATACAATCCGTCGGTGCAATTACAGAAGCCCAGGCAGTTGGCTCAGATATACACCTTTCCATTTCAACCCAGAATCTCGATATCAGCGATGTGCAACTTGGTGACAGTATTGCAGTCAATGGCGTTTGCCTTACTGTGACACACTTGAGCGACCAGCATTTTGAAGCCCATGTATCAAAAGAAACCTTATCGGTGACCGAAGGGCTACAACATCCGCATCCCGTGAATCTGGAAAAGGCGTTGCGCTTATCCGACAGGCTAGGCGGGCACCTGGTCAGCGGTCATGTGGATGGTGTGGGCGAAGTGCTCACTTTCACATCACTTGGGGAATGCTGGCAATTAAATATCCGCGCACCACACAGCATTTCCAAATACATCGCCGTCAAAGGCTCAGTGTGTGTGGATGGGGTAAGCCTGACTGTTAACCATATCACGGGGGATGATTTCAGCATTAATTTAATCCCGCATACCCTTGAAAACACCTCATTGAAATATTTAAAAGCGGGTAGCCGTGTCAATCTGGAAGTTGACCAAATTGCGCGTTATGTAGAACGCATGACGGAATGGGCGGCCGCAGGCCAAGAGAACAACAATCATGAATAAACAAATCAGCTCCGCGCAAGAGATTATTGCAGAAATCAAACAAGGCCGCATGGTCGTGCTGATAGATGACGAACATCGCGAAAACGAGGGTGATTTAGTCCTTGCCGCAGAATTCGCAACCGCTGAGCATATCAACTTTATGGCAAAATTCGGGCGCGGACTTATTTGTCTGACCCTCACAGAATCTCGCTGTCACCAGCTAAGTTTAAGTAAAATGGTGCAAAAGAATGGCGCGCGCATGGGCACTAATTTTACCGTATCGATTGAGGCGGCAGAAGGAGTCACCACTGGCATCTCCGCAGCAGACCGTGCACGCACTATTCAAGCAGCAGTAGCCAATAAAGCCAAACCTAGTGACATTGTCAGCCCTGGGCATATTTTTCCACTGGCGGCCATGGATGGTGGCGTACTCATCCGCGCTGGCCATACTGAGGCAGGCTGCGACTTGGCGCAACTGGCTGGTTTAGAACCCGCCAGCGTCATCTGCGAAATATTAAAAGATGACGGCAGCATGGCGCGCTTGCCTGATTTGATTACGTTTGCCAATGATCACGGTTTAAAAATCGGGACGATTGCCGATTTAATTCATTACCGCGCTGAAACAGAAAGTTTTATTGAGCGCGTAGCGGAGCGTGCCGTTCAAACACCCTACGGTGAAATGAAACTCGTCGCTTACAACGATAAAATTGGCAAAGAAACTCATTTAGTGCTTATCAAGGGCGTGCCAGACCCTGAAAAAGAAGTGTTAGTCCGTGTGCATGAGCCACTTTCTGTTTTTGACCTTCTAGATAGCAGCAGTTGCTCTCATAGCTGGAACACGCTTACCGCAATGAAAACCATTGCCGAATCAGAAGTTGGCGTCATGGTTTTACTACGCCAGTCTGAAACTGGGAACTCAATTATTGACCGTATCAAAGGCGCTGACGAACCGATTCGCATCAAACAAGAGCTCAGAACATACGGCATCGGTTCGCAAATCCTGCTGGACTGTGGCGTGCGAAAAATGAAGCTGATGGCTAACCCGCGTAAAATGCCTAGCATGGCTGGGTTTGGCCTGGAAGTCACAGGCTATTTGGAAACTGAAAGTCATTCATAACAAAAGTGACACCAAACCACCTACAATGATATGTCATTAAAAAACATCAATCTCACAGGGCATTTTCTGACTGCCATGCCAAATTTGACAGACCCCTACTTTGCACAATCTGTCATTTTGATTTGCACGCATAATCAAGATGGCGCCATGGGCATCATCATCAACCAGCCCACGGATATGACTTACTCCGCGCTCTATGAAAAAATCAATGTGCCCCTGAATAACTCGTCTCTCGCCAATAGCGCTGTACTGTTTGGTGGCCCCGTGCAACCTGACCGGGGGTTTGTTCTGCATCAGTCACATCAGGCGTGGGATAGTTCATTAGCCATTACTGACACTATCTCACTTACCACTTCCAAAGACATTCTAGAAGCAGTCGCGCTTGGTAATGGCCCTCAACACTTGTTGCTCACACTTGGCTATGCGGGCTGGACACCTGGCCAATTAGAAAAAGAAATTGCCGACAACGCCTGGTTATCCGTGCAGGCAGATAACGATGAAACGCTGCATCAGATTTTATTTAACACCCCTCACGAAGCACAGTTGAATGCCACCATTGCATTATTAGGGTTTGATCCTGCCATGCTGTCTGATGTTGCGGGCCATGCCTAGTCAAGTCTTAAAACAAGCACTCACATTTTTCTTCAGGCTGTTAATTTGATTCAATATGCATATCATCGATAACGAAAGTATCTACGACCAATCAAACGTGCAGTCTGGCACTGTGCTTGCCTTTGACTTTGGCGAAAGACGCATCGGGGTGGCTGTTGGCGAACATCTGATCGCCACCGCCAATCCGCTCATGACAATAGATAATGAAAGTAATGCGGTGCGTTTTCAGATGATTGGCGATTTGGTGCAGGAGTGGCAGCCTAAGCTGCTAGTGGTTGGGCTACCCTTACGATTAGATGGCAGCGAACACAGCACAACACAGCTGTGCAAAAAATTTGCTCGCCGTTTAAATGGTCGCTTCAATCTCCCAGTCATACTGATTGATGAGCGATACAGCTCAACAGAAGCCAGCAGCCTGCTCAATGAAACAGGCATCAAAGGCCGAGCGCAAAAAGCAATGCTAGACCAGGTGGCAGCGCAGACGATTCTACAAAGTTACTTTGACAACATCATGCGCTAACTAAAAGAATTACTAGTGTTTAGGATTATTCAGTAAAATAACGCAATGACTGATAAAAATCGACCCATGACCGAATTACAGAGCGCGCAACTACCGAATGCCGAGCATCTACTCCAAGCATTGGCGAAGGCACTTCAGCCTTTGCTGAAAAAGAATACCGCACTGGTCGGCATTCATAGTGGGGGCGTATGGCTCATGGAGCGGTTACTGACCTTGCTTGAGCCAGCAATCACCGCCAATGCAATTGAGCATGGCACGCTGGATGTATCGTTCTACCGTGATGACTATGCCAAGCGTGGTTTAAAAATCGAAACACACCCCAGTCAAATTCCATTTGATGTTGAAAACAAACACATCATTCTGATAGATGACGTGTTTTACACAGGCCGCACCACGCGTGCGGCCATGAATGAATTATTTGATTATGGTCGCCCTGCAAGTATTTCCCTAGCGGCACTGGTGAATCGCGGTGGACGCGAACTGCCTATCGCCCCGCAAATCGTCGCGGCAGAGATACCGCTTCACGCATCACAACACCTGCAACTCATAAAACTTGCCAATGATGAGCTTGCGTTAGCACTCACCCCAAACCACAACAGTACGAGAACATAAGCGCATGCAAAATCCCCAACTCGATTCTGACGGCAATCTGCGCCACCTGCTTTCAATTGAAGGCTTACCCAAACGCATACTCAATCAGATTCTGGATACTGCCGAGTCGTTTGTAGGCGTAGCGGAACGCGAAGTTAAAAAAGTCCCGTTACTGCGTGGCAAAACCGTATGTAACCTGTTTTTCGAAAACAGCACCCGCACCCGCACCACTTTTGAAATTGCGGCCAAACGATTATCTGCTGATGTCATCAGTCTCAATGTCAACACCTCGTCACAATCCAAGGGGGAGACTATTTTAGACACGGTAGACAACTTGATTGCCATGCATGCTGACATGTTCGTCATACGCCACGCGCAATCAGGTGCCGCACACCTCATTGCCAAACACGTACCACCACACATTCATGTAATTAATGCTGGCGACGGCCGACACTCGCACCCAACGCAAGGCTTGCTTGACGTGTTTACAATACGAAAATTCAAGCCTGAGATGCACAACTTGCGTGTCGCTATCATAGGTGATGTTCTGCACTCACGCGTTGCCCGCTCTGAGATCCATGCCCTGACCACGTTAGGCGTACCTGAAGTGCGGGTCATCGCGCCCAAAACACTATTGCCTTCGCAAGTTGAAAAATTAGGCGTGCACGTCTACCATGACATGCGTGAAGGTCTGAAAAATGTGGATGTGGTCATGATGCTTCGTCTGCAAAATGAGCGGATGAATGGTGCCCTACTCCCCAGCGCTCAGGAGTATTTCAAAACCTATGGCCTGACCCAAGAGAAACTGGCACTCGCCAAACCTGATGCGATTGTGATGCACCCAGGCCCAATGAATCGTGGAGTAGAGATCGACTCCAGCGTGGCCGATGGCAAGCAGTCCGTGATTTTGCCGCAAGTCACTTACGGCATTGCAATTCGCATGGCAGTGATGGCGATACTGGCAGGTGGTCAGCCAGCCCAGCAAGCCCCAGCAAGCGAAGGTGATCAATGAAGATTCATATCAAAAATGGTCATGTGATTGACCCTAAAAATAATATCAATGGCAAACATGATGTGTTTATTGCCGCAGGAAAAATTCTAAGTATCGGCCAATTACCGAACAGCTTTATCGCGAATCACACCATTGATGCCAGCAACCTGACTGTTTGCCCAGGCTTGGTAGATCTATCTGCCAGACTGCGTGAGCCTGGTGAAGAGTACAAAGCAAGACTGGCAAGTGAACTGCATGCCGCTGTTGCAGGTGGCGTAACCAGCCTGGCCTGCCCGCCAGACACTGACCCTGTACTCGATGAGCCAGGGTTAGTTGAAATGCTCAAGCACCGCGCAAAACAGCAAGGGTTGGCGCATGTATACCCACTCGGCGCAATGACTCGACAATTGCAAGGTATCGCACTAGCAGAAATGAACGAGCTTTTTACAGCTGGCTGCGTAGGCTTTTCACAAGCAAATCAAGCCATTACTGACACGCAGGTATTGTGGCGCGCAATGGAATATGCCGCAACTTTTGGTTTCACCCTCTTTCTGCACGCCGAAGAGCCATTTTTAGCCGCCAATGGGGTCGCACATGACGGAGAGGTCGCCACCAGACTTGGATTAAAAGGCATCCCTAGTGCAGCGGAGGCACTTGCCTTGGCAAGCATCTTGCGCATTGCCAAGGAAACAGGTGCAAAAGTGCATATCAGCCGTCTCTCAACCGCCGAAGGCGTAGAGATGATTCGCGCGGCCAAGGCACAAGGCATCAACATCAGTTGCGATGTCAGTGCCAACCAGTTACATCTCACTGAACATGACATTGCCTATTTTGATGCGAACTGCCACCTCAAGCCGCCACTACGCACGCAACGTGATCAAGATGCACTTACTGCGGGGCTTAAAGATGGCACAATAGATGCCATATGCTCAGATCATACCCCAGTGGATGATGACGCAAAAACGGCCCCGTTTGCCGAAGCTGAAATTGGCGCAACTGGCTTAGAATTACTGCTGCCACTTACAATCAAATGGGCGCAACAGCAGAACCTCAGCTTGGCAGAAGCGCTACGCTTCATCACCTGCTCCCCTGCAAATATTTTAGGGATACCTGCTGGAAACCTGAGTGCAGAGAGTGATGCAGACATTTGCATCTTTGACGCAAACGAATACTGGAAAATTGAGGCCTCTCAACTGAAAAGTCAGGGCAAGAACACGCCATTCAATGGTCTGGAGCTGCCAGGCAAAAATAAATATACTTTAGTACGCGGACAGATCGCATATCCAGCAGCACACTGAGTCACATTTCAAGCCGCATCCAGCCACAGGCGAAGCATCACAAAAGCACAGGTGCCAGCATGGCAGGCCTGCGCTGTTATTTGCACTCAACCAACACAGCAAGTAACCGACGGCTCATCGTACCAGGTTAATCGCAATTGTAAACAAGTGTTAATCACCTATGACTCAGGTTGCCAATTAAACCTGACGCAAGTACACTCACCCAAAAGGGCTAAAAACCACCTAACATTGAGGGTCAAGCATGAATAGAATTTTATGGGTATTTTGCATTGCTTGTTTAACACAAACCAATATTGCCAGCGCAGAAGCTGA
>JAQTXW010000004.1 GCA_028688575.1 Methylotenera sp.
AAGCTTTCACCTTTCAAATTTGTAAATTAACATCATGGCTCAATACGTAATGTCTATGCTCCGCGTGAGCAAAATAGTCCCGCCTAAAAAAACCATTATTAAAGATATTTCATTATCTTTTTTCCCGGGTGCAAAAATTGGCTTGCTGGGTTTAAATGGATCGGGTAAGTCAACGGTACTGCGCATTATGGCGGGCGTGGATAAAGAATTTGAGGGCGAAGTGCAGTGGCAGCCGGGTATTTCCATCGGTTATTTGCCGCAAGAACCGCAGTTAGATCCTGAAAAAACCGTGCGTGAAGAAGTTGAAAGCGGCATGGGCGCGGTGATGGAAGCCAAACAAAAGCTAGAAGAAATCTACGCGGCCTACGCAGACCCCGATGCAGATTTTGATCAACTGGCTGAAGAACAAGCCAAGTATGAAAATATTATTGCCGCAAGTGGCTCAGATGTTGAACACCAGCTTGAAATCGCCGCCGATGCCCTGCGCTTACCTGCTTGGGATGCAAAAATCGGCCCACTTTCAGGCGGTGAAAAACGCCGTGTAGCTTTGTGCAAACTATTGCTTTCCAAGCCAGATATGCTACTGCTGGATGAGCCTACCAACCATTTGGACGCGGAATCTGTAGAGTGGCTAGAACAGTTTTTGGTGCGCTTCCCCGGTACGGTGGTTGCGGTAACGCATGATCGATACTTTTTAGACAATGCAGCGGAGTGGATTTTAGAGTTAGACCGCGGCCATGGCATTCCATGGAAAGGCAATTATTCAAGCTGGCTGGACCAAAAGCAGGCGCGTTTAGCACAGGAAGAGTCGCAGGAATCTGCACGTCGCAAAGCGCTGAATACCGAGCTGGAATGGGTACGCCAGAACCCCAAAGCGCGTCAGGCCAAGAGCAAGGCGCGTATTGCACGTTATGAAGAGTTAGCCAGTGCCGAATATCAAAAACGCAATGAAACGCAGGAGATTTTTATTCCAGCAGGGGAGCGTTTGGGCGACCAAGTGATTGAGTTTAATGGTGTGAGCAAGGCATTTAAAGACCGTTTGCTGATTGATAACTTGAGCTTTAGTATTCCAGCAGGTGCGATTGTGGGTGTAATAGGCCCGAACGGCGCTGGTAAATCAACCTTGTTCAAGATGATTACGGGCAAAGAGCAGCCAGACAGCGGTGAGGTGAAAATCGGCCAAACCGTAAAACTTGCCTACGTTGACCAAAGCCGCGATGCGTTAAGTGATGCAAAAACCGTGTTTGATGAAATTTCGGGCGGGTCTGATATTCTGCAGGTTGGCCGTTATGAAACGCCATCACGCGCGTATATTGGACGCTTTAACTTTAAAGGCGGGGACCAGCAGAAAGTTGTTGGTCAGCTTTCGGGTGGTGAGCGTGGCCGCTTACATTTAGCGAAAACGTTGATATCTGGTGGCAATGTCTTGTTACTGGATGAGCCGTCTAATGATCTGGATGTGGAAACACTACGTGCATTAGAAGATGCTTTGCTGGAGTTTGCAGGCAGCGTGCTGGTAATCTCGCACGATCGCTGGTTCTTGGATCGTATCGCTACACATATTCTGGCGGCTGAAGGTGATTCGCAGTGGACGTTTTTTAACGGAAATTATCAGGAATATGAGCTGGACAAGAAAAAACGACTTGGTGAAGAAGGTGCTAAACCGAAGCGTATCCGTTATAAACCAATTGCGCGATAACTATTCACGATTTGGATAGCAAGCCTTCCCTAGCCGTGTAGGGTATGTCTGCCAGAACTAAGCCGTAAGAAACCTACGACAAGTTTTGCACCAAAGGCGCTAAACCAAAACGGATTCGCTACAAACCAATTTCAGGATCGGCTTTTAATCGTGTTGAATTAACCTTCAAATGGCCATTATCGCGACACAGGCTGACAGGTTTTTACCTGCACTGAGAAATAGATTAACGTCAGGATAAAAAATGAGATGTGCATTATGCGCGCCAACACCGCACCAAGTGTTGTGGCAAGATGATTTTTGCCGTGTGGTGTTACTAAATGATCAAGATTATCCAGCTTATTGCCGCGTGGAATTGTTAGCGCATGTAAAAGAAATGACGGATTTGCCCGTTGCGTCACGCGCGCGTTTGATGCATGTGGTATTTGCGGTTGAGTCAGCGTTAAGGCAGTTGTTGGATCCTGATAAAATCAATCTTGCAAGCTTAGGCAATAAAACACCTCATATGCATTGGCATGTGATTCCACGGTTCGAGGCGGATAAACATTATCCTAATTCGCACTGGGGCGAGGCTCTGCGCGCAGGTGCGCCTAAAGCATTGGGGCTAGATGAGATGGAGGCGCTCATTGAAAAAATAGCGTCTGCGCTGGCATGAAGGAAAGAGACTTTTTAGTGATGGCAGACAGCCCGCCTTAAATAACGAGTCGTTCAACGATTTTGCCATGCATGATATGGCTTTCAATAATTTCATCAATATCGTCAAGGTCAATAAAGGTGTACCAGACGGCTTCTGGATAAATGACGAGCAAGGGACCTTCTCCACATCGGTCAAAGCAACCCGCGCGATTGATTCTTACTTTACCTGCGCCATTTAAGTTATATTTTTTAATGCTGGCTTTCATGTGGTCAAATGCCGCCTCTGCTCCTTTGTCCATACAGCAGGCGCTACCGCCATCGCGTTGGTTCAAACAGAAAAATACATGATGTTGAAAGTGGTTTGTCATAATTACTCGGTGGCTAGGTTGTCTTCTTTGGTAAAAGTCCATGTTCTGGTAATGCTCAGTACATCAATCTCCTTACGGATATCATCAGGAAATTTAGCATAAGGTGCACCCAGTTCCACAATGTGTTTTGCGGCTGCATCCAGCACTTTGTGACCAGAGCTGCGGTTGATTTCTATGGATTCGATGCTGCCATCGGCTTTGATTGAAACAGTCATTTGCAATTGACCATAAAGTTTCAGGTTTTTGGCGGCTTCAGGGTAATTTAAATTACCAATTTTTTCTACTTTCTGGCGCCATGCTTCCACATATAAGGCATAGCGATATTCTTTGGTGCGCCCGCCTACAAATTTACGTTTAGGCCGTTTTTGATATTCATCCTGCTGTTTCGAAATAATCGCCTCAAGGCGGTCCATTTCCAGTGCTGCCGCAGTGAGATCGGCTAAATCTAACTTTTTATTCGGATTAATTTGATCGCCCGTATCGGACTCTTTAGCGGTAGCTTTTTGCACGGGCAGTGATGCAACCTGGTGCTGGCTGTTGATTTGTGTCATGAGCTCTTGCGCTTGTTTTTCTAGTGCCTCAATACGTTTTTGCTCTTTGGTTTGCGGGTCAGTCTGTTTGGCGGCCTTGGCGCCTTGTTTGTTTTTAGGTTCAGGTTTTAATGTGAACTCTGCTTTTTGCTGCTTTAGGGCGGGGGTCGCGGTTTTCATCTTACGGTCTAAATCAGTATTCCCTCCCCTATCTAAATTGGATTGTGCATAGACATCGGTATTTTCGGGTTTTGATTTGGTTTTGGCATTAACGAGTACAACCTCCAGCACTTGTAGGTTATCTTTGAACTTTTTTAGTTCAGGCTCAAAGTGTATGCTCAGCAATACTGCGTGCGCCATGGCAGAAAACCAAAGCGCAATGGTCATCACGCTCATGGGTTTGGTGGCTTTGATGGGCGCAGGGTTAAGTGTCGCTTTTGAGTTTTGAGTTTTTTTTGCCAATTAATTACACTTTTTATGATGTCTGTGTGAGTGCATCCAATAGTTTTTGGTGAATGCCGCCAAAACCGCCGTTGCTCATGATGAGTATATGATCACCAGCCTGTGCGGTCTGGGTAATCGCTATGATTAATTGATTGAGGTCATCATGTACTTGTGTTTTTGCGCTAATCGGTGACAATGCTTCTTTGGCATCCCAGCCCAAATTAGCTTGGTAGCAGAACACGAGATCTGCATCCTTCAAACTGGCGGGCAAAGCGTTTTTCATCACGCCGAGTTTCATGGTGTTGGAGCGCGGTTCGAGCACAGCAATGATGCGTGCTTCCCCCACCTTTGCACGCAATCCCGCCACTGTAGTTTCAATCGCCGTTGGGTGGTGTGCAAAATCATCATAAACCGTAATGGCATTTACCATGCCGCGTATTTCCATGCGGCGTTTTACATTTTTAAAGGCAGTCAGTGCCGCAATGCTCATTGCTATGGCAACCCCTGCATGGCGGGCGGCAGCAATGCTGGCTAGCGCATTCATACGATTGTGCTCACCAAGTAAGCTCCATGCCACACGTCCTTGCGGTTGGCCTGCAAACATCACGTCAAAACTGCCGTCGCCTGCGGCGTTGGCAGCCTGCCAATCGGCATCGGATCCAAATTGCTCCACTGGCGTCCAGCAGCCTTGGGCAATCACACGCTCTAGGCTCGCCTCATTGCCATTCACCACAACCAGGCCTTGTTGCGGTACAGTGCGCACTAAATGATGGAATTGTTTTTCAATCGCAGCAATGTCATCAAAAATATCGGCATGGTCAAATTCAAGGTTATTCAGCACGGCAGTGCGTGGACGATAGTGCACAAACTTGGAGCGTTTATCAAAAAAAGCCGTATCGTATTCATCCGCTTCAATCACAAAAAATGGTGAAACACTGTTTTGATCCTCAGCAGGTATTTGCGGCAATCGTGCTGAAACGCTGAAATTTTCAGGCACGCCGCCGATTAAGAAGCCAGGCGCCAAACCTGCGTATTCCAGTATCCACGCCAGCATTGAGCTGGTTGTGGTTTTGCCATGTGTTCCTGCCACTGCCAGTACCCATTTTCCTTGCAGCACGTTCTCTGCCAACCACTGAGGACCAGAGATATAAGGTAAGCCCTGATTCAAAATTGCTTCCAGCAAGGGGTTGCCGCGCGAGACTACGTTACCAATGACGTAAATATCAGGGTTTAATTTAGTTTGTGCAGGGTCAAAGCCTTCGATGAGCTCAATCCCCTGCGCCTCAAGCTGCGTGCTCATGGGTGGATAAACGTTGGCATCACAACCCGTGACCTTGTGCCCTGCCGCTTTTGCCAAAACAGCGATGCCACCCATGAATGTACCGCAAATACCTAAAATGTGAATGTGCATAGATTTCTTGGTTCTAAAGTAATCGACAATTATAAATTAAGCCAAATTAGGCGCTAGCCACTGCTCTAAATAAGCTTTATCCAAGTTTCTCCGTTTAGCCATATCCGCTAACTGGTCTTCACCAATTTTGTCCACACTAAAATATTTTGCTTCTTTGTGGGCTAGGTAAAAACCTGAAACTGCGGCGGCGGGCATCATGGCGAATGAATCGGTGAGTTGCATGTCAATTTCATCGCATTGCAGTAGCTTAAACATATCAGGCTTTACAGTATGATCTGGGCAGGCGGGGTAGCCTGGGGCGGGTCTAATGCCTTGATATTGCTCTTTAATTAAGGCTTCTGTGTCTAGTTTTTCATCGCTTGCATAGCCCCACAAGTCAGTACGAATACGTTCGTGCATATATTCAGCAAATGCTTCTGCAAGGCGGTCAGCGAGTGATTTAAACATAATTGCACTGTAATCATCGTGTGCGGCTTCAAATTGGGCGAGGCGTTTTTCCATGCCTAAGCCAGCGGTTACAGCAAATAAACCAATAAAGTCTGCTGTTGTTTGCGTACCACCTTGACCTTTGGGCGCAATAAAATCTGCCAAGCATTGGTTGGGACGTGCTACGCCCTCAATGACTGGTTTTACAGTTTGCTGACGCATTCCGTAATAGGTAAACGCTACTTGGGTACGTGTTTCATCAGTGTACACTTCAATATCATCGTCATTCACAGTGTTTGCAGGTTGCAAGGCAATCACGCCATTGGCGCTTAACCAGCGACCATCGATGATTTTTTTCAGCATGGTTTGCGCTTCTGTAAATACTTTTTTGGCGGCTTCGCCCACTATTGGGTCCTGCAAAATGGCTGGGTAGCTACCTGCTAAATCCCAAGTTTGGAAGAAGGGTGACCAATCAATGTATTTGGCAATTAAACTTAAATCAATGTTTTTAAACACGCGACGGCCAATAAACTTTGGCTTCACAGGTGCAAATTCACCCGTAAATGAAAATTTGGCCTTATTGGCACGAGCTTCTGCAATAGTGAGTAGCGGCGTGCCTTTTTTATTGGCATGCTGACTACGCGCTTTGGCATAATCGGCTTGAATCTCTGCTAAATAGGCACCACGGCTTTCTGGCGTAAGCAAATTTTGCATCACGGATACTGAACGTGAAGCATCAGGCACGTAAATGACTGGGCCATCGTAATGAGGCGCGATTTTTACTGCCGTATGCGCGCGTGAAGTCGTTGCGCCACCAATCAGCAAGGGCGTTTTTGAATTGTGAAAATGCGGGTCGCGTTGCATTTCTTTAGCGACATAGGCCATTTCTTCTAACGATGGCGTAATTAAGCCGCTCAAACCAATAATGTCGGCATTCTCAGCCTTTGCCATGGCTAAAATTTCCGCCGCTGGCACCATTACGCCCATGTTCACCACTTCAAAGTTGTTGCATTGCAGCACCACAGACACAATATTTTTGCCGATGTCATGCACGTCGCCCTTCACCGTGGCAATCACCACTTTGCCTTTTGGCTTGGCAACTACGCCAGTACGGGCCTGCTCTGCGGCTTTTTCGGCTTCAATAAAGGGGATTAAGTGGGCTACAGCAGATTTCATCACTCGGGCAGATTTCACCACTTGCGGCAAAAACATTTTTCCTTGCCCAAATAAATCACCCACCACATTCATGCCGTCCATGAGCGGGCCTTCAATCACGTGAATGGGTCTGCCACCGCTGGCTTCAACTGCTGCACGGGCTTCTTCGGTATCTTGCACAATAAACTCAGTAATGCCATGCACCATGGCGTGCGCCAAGCGTTTTTCAACAGGTACCGGTGCTTCTGGCGTGCCGCGCCACTCTAAAGTGGCGGCCTCTTTTTTGCCGCCTGCTACCAGCGTGCCAGCAATTTCAATTAGGCGTTCAGTTGGCGCAAGTAAATTGCTGGGGTCGGTAATGCGGTTTAGCACCACATCTTCTACACGCTCTTTTAGCTCTGGCGCTAAGTCATCGTACACGCCCATCATGCCTGCGTTCACAATGCCCATGGTCATACCTGCTTGAATCGCATGGTATAAAAACACGGTGTGAATCGCTTCACGCGCAGGATCGTTGCCTCTAAAGCTGAAACTCACATTTGAAACACCGCCAGAAATTTTAGCGTGCGGCAGGTTTTGCTTAATCCAGCGTGTGGCCTCAATAAAATCAACCGCGTAGTTGTTGTGTTCTTCAATGCCCGTGGCAATGGCGAAAATGTTCGGGTCAAAAATAATATCTTCTGGCGGAAAGTCTTGCGCGACCAATAAATCGTAAGCACGTTTGCAAATTTCAATTTTACGGGCGTAAGTATCGGCTTGGCCTTTTTCATCAAACGCCATCACAATCACCGCCGCGCCATAACGTCGGCAAAGTGTAGCTTGGCGTAAAAACTCTGCTTCACCTTCTTTCATTGAGATGGAATTGACGATGGATTTACCTTGTACGCACTTTAAGCCCGCTTCAATCACCGACCATTTACTGGAGTCAATCATAATCGGCACGCGCGCAATATCTGGCTCGCTGGCAATGAGATTTAAAAAGTGCGTCATGGCTTTAACGGCATCTAACATGCCCTCATCCATGTTGATGTCAATGACTTGTGCACCATTTTCTACCTGCTGGCGCGCTACACTTAAGGCTTCTTCATATTGTTCGTTAATAATCATGCGCGCAAATGCTTTTGAACCTGTAACATTGGTACGCTCGCCCACGTTTACAAACAGCGAGTTTTTATCAATGATAAATGGCTCTAGGCCTGAAAGGCGCAAATCGGGCGGTATCACTGGCACTTGGCGAGGGGGTAAATCTTTAATCGCCTCGTAAATAGCGTTAATGTGCGGTGGCGTTGTGCCACAACAGCCGCCCGCAATATTGACAAATCCACTTTGTGCAAATTCTTTAACTAAGCTTGAAGTTACGTCAGGCGTTTCATCAAAGCCCGTGTCGCTCATCGGGTTAGGCAAGCCCGCATTGGGGTAAATGCAGACGAAAGTATCGGCAATTTTTGAAAGTTCTTCGGCATATGGGCGCATCAGCGTGGCGCCCAATGCGCAGTTAAGGCCAATGGTGAGCGGTTTTGCATGGCGCACCGAGTGCCAGAAAGCAGTCACGGTTTGGCCAGATAATATGCGACCAGAAGCATCGGTCACCGTGCCAGAAATCATGATTGGCAACGTGTAGCCAACTTCTTCAAAGAAAGTTTCAATGGCAAATAAAGCCGCTTTGCAATTCAGTGTGTCAAAAATGGTTTCTACCATTAAAATATCGGCACCGCCAGCAACCAACCCGCGTGTTTGTTCAAGATAAGCATGCATTAGCTCATCAAATGTAACATTGCGGGCTGCAGGGTCATTGACATCAGGAGAAATTGAAGCCGTTTTAGGTGTGGGCCCAAGCGCGCCTGCAACAAAGCGCGGTTTATCAGGTGTGCTGTATTTCACGCAGGCAGCTTTAGCAAGTCGGGCCGCCTCTACGTTCATTTCATACACCAAATGCGCCATGTGATAATCATCTTGCGCGACCTTCGTAGCGCCAAAGGTGTTGGTTTCAATGATATCGGCACCCGCTACCAGATACTTTTCGTGAATCTCCTGAATGATGGCAGGCTGGGTCAGGGTCAGTAGTTCGTTATTACCTTTAACAAATAACTCACGCTCACCTGCGGGTGCTTTGAAATCAGCAAAGCGCTCACCCCGATAATCTGCTTCTGTCAGCTTGTATTGTTGAATCATCGTACCCATCGCGCCATCGAGAATGAGGATGCGCGCTGTGAGTAACTCACGAAGTTTAGTTTCTGTTGCAGATTGTGCTTCGACTGGCATTACAAGGTCTCTAAAACATGGTGGCTAAATAGTTGGATTATACAGCAGTGCGAATCGCTAGTGCCCATTAGGCATCATCGCTGATGGCAGAAATGAGAAGAAACGTTATAATTCAATCATGTTAGATTACAGTCAAACACAAAAAG
Source organism: Methylotenera sp. (assembly GCA_028688575.1). Lineage (GTDB taxonomy): Bacteria > Pseudomonadota > Gammaproteobacteria > Burkholderiales > Methylophilaceae > Methylotenera. The sequence continues at coordinate 9,075 of JAQTXW010000004.1, forward strand.
CGAGTACCTTCAATGCTGAGCAAAGTGCGTTGCAGTATCAATTGCTTGATTTTTCTAGCAAAGCTCCCTTTCCAACACCGCTAAATCCTCGTTTTACATTTGTTGATTTGTTCGCAGGTATCGGTGGTTTTAGATTGGCTATGCAGAATCTAGGTGGTAAATGCGTATTTAGTAGTGAGTGGGATGAGCAGTCGCAAAAGACTTATGAAGCCAACTTTGGAGAGATCCCATTTGGAGACATCACCCAACATGAAACTAAGCGGCATATTCCTAAGCTATTTGATGTGTTATGTGCAGGCTTTCCATGCCAGGCTTTTTCAATAGCTGGGAAAAGAGGTGGTTTTGAGGATACACGAGGTACATTGTTTTTTGATGTTGCCGAAATTATAAAAAATCATCAGCCTAAGGCGGTTTTCTTGGAAAATGTTAAGGGTCTGATTAGTCATGACAAAGGTAGAACATTACAAACGATATTGAATGTGCTAAAGAGTGATTTGGGTTATATCGTGCCAGAGATTCAAACGGTAAATGCTAAAGATTTTGGTGTTCCACAGAATAGAGAAAGACTCTATATAGCAGCGTTTAGAAATGATATTTCTACAGTAGGTTTTGAATATCCAAAACCTACTAATGTGCCAGTGAAGTTCGCTGATATCAAGGAAAGGGAAGTCGTGTCTGTTAAGTATTATCTTTCCAATCAATATCTTGACACGTTAATTAAGCATAAACAAAGACATGCGGATAAAGGCAATGGGTTTGGGTATGCAATTATTAGTGATGAAGGTATAGCAAACGCGGTAGTGTGTGGGGGCATGGGGCGTGAAAGAAACTTGATTATTGATAATCGACTAGTTGATTTTACGCCAATCACAAATATCAAAGGTGAGGTAAATCGTAAAGGCATCAGGAAAATGACGCCGAGAGAATGGGCTCGCCTACAAGGTTATCCAGATGATTTTTTAATCCCAGTCTCAGATGCATCTGCCTACAAGCAATTTGGCAACTCGGTAGCGGTGCCAGCTATACAAGCAATGGGCGAAAAAATAATTATGCAAATTAGTAATCCGAGTTTTGATTATGTAAGTGAGGTGAAGTGTGCTTAAAAAACTAGGTATTGTGATTGGAGATAATACTAAAGCAGCTAACATCTTTGCTGGTTTGTGTCAGGATTTTCGTCTTATAAAGTATAAGAACCCTTCTGAATATGTCCAAATCTATTGGGATTTGTATACCAAGACTCCTGATTCAAATAACAATCTTAATGGAAAAATATTCGAATATATTTTGGCTACGCTATGTATAAGGGAGGGTCTTTTACCTTTGTATATGAGCGCAAAAGTGGCATTCGTACCCAACGTAGTCTACGACTTAATGTTTTATACTGCTGAGCGCGGGCCAATTTGCTGGAGCGTAAAAACCAGCTTGCGAGAACGTTATAAGCAGGCGGATTTGGAAGCTATTGCCCTCAAATATGTGCATAGAAAAGCGCTTAATTATCTCATTACTCTTAATGTAGATGAAGCTAGAAGCGTCAAGGAGAAAATTAAAACGGGAGATGTTATCGGTTTGGATGATGTTGTCGTCGCTACAGACTCGGCGTTTGATGACATGATTAGAGAGTTAAAGCAATTTTCTTTTACCGAACCGCCTACGGTTAGGGTGATAGAGTCCAATCAGGTGGTTACGGCAGAACAAAGTGTTACAGCTTAAATCTTAGACTTTATCGCCTCGCCTATATTGCACGGCTTCTGCAATGTGCGTGGATTTAATCTCGTCAGCACCAGCAAGATCGGCAATTGTTCGCGCTACTTTTAAAATACGGTGATAGGCGCGTGCTGATAAATTGAGCCGTGAGATGGCAGTTTTTAATAGCTGCAAACCAGCGTCATCTGGTTTGCAGTATTGATCAATTTCTGCGGTACTCAGTGAGAAGTTGGCTTTATTTTGTCTGGCTAATTGGAAGGTCCGCGCTTTCTCTGCGCGGGCGCGGATGATATCACTGCTTTCGGCTGCCTGCGCACTGGTTAATTCTTCATTTTTTAATGCGCTTACTTCAATATGGAGATCAATTCTATCCAGCAATGGGCCAGAAATCTTGGCTTTATAGCGCAATATTTGGTCAGGTGTGCAGCGACATTTGTTGTTAAAGTGCCCTAGGTAGCCGCAAGGGCATGGATTCATGGCTGCGATGAGCTGAAACTGCGCGGGAAAGTCGGCCTGACGTGCCGCGCGGGAAATATTAATGTGGCCACTTTCTAAAGGTTCTCGCAGTACTTCAAGTACTTTACGGTCAAATTCTGGTAATTCGTCCAGGAATAAAACGCCATGGTGCGCGAGGGATATTTCACCAGGTCGAGGGATGCCGCCTCCGCCCACAAGCGCTACACCAGAAGCTGTATGGTGGGGCGATCTGAAAGGACGACGCTTCCAATTTTCCAGTTTATAGTTGCCGCTTAACGATTGCAGTGCAGCGGCTTCTAGTGCCTCATCTTCTGTCATGCTAGGCAAGATGCCTGCAAAGCGGCTGGCAAGCATGCTTTTGCCCGCGCCTGGTGGTCCGCTCATCAGTACGCTGTGACCACCTGCAGCTGCAATTTCTAATGCGCGCTTGGTACCTGACTGCCCTTTTACTTCGCTAAAGTCTGCATACTGCACGCTGGCAGCTTGCTGTGTTGCCGCAGCCTGCACCAAATGAGTGCGGTCTGCTAGATGTGCACATACTTCTAACAATGAATTGGCAGGGTAAATGATTGCGTTGCTGACCAGTGCGGCTTCAGCGGCGGATTCGGCTGGCAGTATAAAAGCGCGGCCGCTTTTGTGAGATTTGTAAGTCATGGCAAGCGCACCACGAACGGCGCGCAGTTCACCAGTCAGGGCTAACTCACCTGCAAACTCATAATGAGCCAAAGATGTTTTGGGTATTTGTCCGCTGGCTGCGAGGATTCCCAGTGCGATGGGCAGGTCGTAACGTCCGCTTTCTTTGGGTAAATCAGCAGGCGCTAAATTGACGGTGATGCGCTTCGCAGGAAATTCAAACTGGCTGGTGAGCAAGGCTGCGCGTACGCGGTCCTTGCTTTCTTTGACCTCAGCTTCTGGCAAGCCCACTATTGTGAAGCTGGGCAGGCCGTTTGCCAGATGCACTTCAACCACTACTTCTGGCGCGTCCATGCCAGTCAATGCGCGACTATATAAAACGGCAAGGCTCATGTTATTAATCTTGTTTGGCGGGTTGTGTATGGATAGACTGCTCAAGCTCGGCTAACTTGGCTTCTAAAAGAGTGAGCTTCTCGCGCGTGTTTTTTAACACTTCAGTCTGCACATCAAACTCTTCTCTCGTGACAAGTTCCATTTTGGTGAATGCGCCTCTTAATAGTGCATCCATGTTTTTATCCAAATCGGCAAGCGGTGATGACTTTACCAACTCTTTGATTTTATTTGATATTTCATTAATTTTGGATGATTCCAGCATGTTTTGATCCTCAAGAATTGTCATTAGTTTAGCAGATAATAGGATATTGATGGTGTTACGTTGTAATATTTATATATTATATCTTATTGATTATTAAGGGTTTTAAATGTGGCACGCCCTTTGCTTAACAAGAAGCGTGTATGTTTTCGTTTAATCATGTTTAAGGAGTTAGCAATATGCGTAAATCATTCTTATCACTCGCAGTATTAAGTGCACTTTCACTGCCAGCAGTTTCTTATGCTGAGGAAGTGGCAGCTCCAGCAGCACCAGAGTCGCCACATGCATTTGCTTACAATGTGGGTTTATATAGCCAATATATTTTCCGTGGTTTAACACAAACGCGTGAAGATTTGGCTTTGCAAGGTGGTGTTGATTATAGCCATGCCAGCGGTTTTTATGCAGGTGCATGGGGTTCTAACATCAGCTGGTTAACAGATGCGGACACCTACAAAAGCTCAAGCCTGGAATTGGATGTCTACGGTGGTTATGCCAACAGCATCGGTGAAACCGGTGTGGATTACAACGTAGGTTTGTTGCAATACATTTATCCAGGCAGAAAAATTAGCGGTAAGAAAAAAGCAGAAACGACTGAGGTTTACGGAAGCTTGAGCTACGGTTGGGTGCAAGGCAAGGTTTCCGTAGTGGTGTCTGATGGTGCTTTCGGCTTTGATAATGCAGATGGCAGCACTTATTCCGAATTAAATCTCACAGTGCCATTTGGCAGTGGCTTTTCAGCTTTAGCGCATGTGGGTTACCAAGATTTTACAGGCAAAGGCAACAGTACTTTTGATTATGCCGATTGGAAACTGGGTTTAACCAAATCATGGGATAGCGGTGTGAATGTAGGTGCATATTACACAGATACGGATGGTAAAAAATCAGACTTTACCGATGCTTCAAACCAAAATATTGCAAAAGAGCAATTCACTGTGTATGTACAAAAAACGTTTTAACTTTAAGGCGTGTTGCGTTGCGGAAGGTTAAACCTGATTCTGCAACGCAGCATCATTGATCTAAAGATAATATTTAGGAGGCACCCATGAAATTTGTAGCCGCAATTATTAAACCATTCAAGTTGGATGAGGTGAGAGAGGCCTTATCTAACATTGGTGTGCAGGGCATCACCGTCACAGAGGTAAAAGGGTTTGGCCGTCAAAAAGGACATACAGAGCTATACCGAGGTGCTGAGTATGTTGTTGATTTTTTACCTAAAATCAAAGTTGAAATTGCAATAGATGATGCTTTGGTAGACCAAGTTGTAGACGCGATTGAAAAATCGGCAGCAACGGGGAAAATCGGTGACGGCAAGATCTTTATCTTTAACCTTGAGCAAGTTTACCGTATCCGTACGGGTGAAACTGGCGTAGAAGCCTTATAAGGGGACTATGATGAAAAAATTACTTTCGATGTTGGCACTCATGACAGCACTAGGTTTTGGTTACGCCAGCACCACTTTTGCTGAAGATGCAACACCTGTCGCTGAAGTTGCGGTTGAAGTTGCAGTCACTGAAGCAGCACCTGCTGCAGATGCCTTGGCCGCTCCTGAAGACGCAGCTGCCACCGCACCTGCGGCAGAGGTGACGGTTAATAAGGGAGATACCGCATGGATGATGGTTGCTACCCTGCTGGTTATTTTAATGACAATCCCTGGTTTGGCATTGTTCTACGGTGGTTTGGTACGCAGCAAAAATATGCTATCTGTTTTGATGCAAGTGTTTGTCGTGTTCTCACTGGTTTCTGTGTTGTGGGCGCTCTACGGCTATAGCTTGGCATTTGGCAGTGGCTCAGGGCTTGTCATTGGTGATCTTGGCAAGGTGTTCCTGCAAGGCGTAACGATGGATACATTGTCAGATACTTTTACAGATAATGTGAAAATTCCTGAAATGATTTTTATCGCGTTTCAATGCACGTTCGCTGGTATTACCTGCGCTCTGATTGTGGGCTCTTTTGCAGAGCGTATGAAGTTTAGTGCCGTATTATTATTCTCAGCATTATGGTTCACATTGAGCTACATCCCTATTGCGCATATGGTTTGGGGTGCGGGTGGTTACTTGCTAGACAAAGGAGCGCTAGACTTTGCTGGTGGTACGGTTGTGCATATTAATGCGGCGGTAGCTGGGTTGGTCGGCGCTTACATGATAGGTAAACGTATTGGTTACGGTAAAGAAGCGTTAACGCCTCATAACCTTACCTTGACTATGGTCGGCGCTTCATTGCTGTGGGTAGGCTGGTTTGGTTTCAATGCTGGTTCAAATCTGGAAGCAAACGGTGGCGCAACATTGGCATTTGTGAACACACTGTTCGCGACAGCCGCTGCAGTATTGGCATGGTCGGTCGGTGAGGCATTGCTAAGAGGTAAAGCTTCTATGTTAGGTGCTGCTTCAGGTGCTGTTGCAGGCTTGGTTGCTATTACCCCAGCATGTGGTTCAGTGGGGCCGATGGGTGCAATTGCCATTGGTTTAGCTGGCGGCTTCCTGTGCTTATGGGGTGTGACAGGCCTGAAGAAATTGCTTGGCGCAGATGATTCGCTGGATGTGTTTGGTGTGCACGGTGTTGGCGGCATTGTTGGCGCATTGCTCACAGGTGTATTCACCGCACCGAGCCTGGGTGGCACGGGTGGTGATGATTTCTCAATCATTTCGCAGGTCATGATTCAAGGTGAAGGCGTGATTATTACGATACTTTGGTCATCAATTGCTGCATTCATCAGCTATAAAGTCGTGGATATGATTGTAGGATTGCGTGTATCTGAAGACGCTGAGCGTGAAGGTTTAGATACTGCTTCACACGGTGAGCGTGCATACTCACTGTAGCTGCAAGGTAAGCGTTAAACAAAACGGGCACCTAGGTGCCCGTTTTTTCACATATAGCGCAAGCTTACCCCTCTTAGGCAATGAGAGAATTTACAGCTTGACATTCATCACTAAATAACTAATTATATAGTGATGAAATCAGTGGCTGATATCCCCAAAGAATTCAAAGACACCGCTGCAATTTTTATTGCACTGGGCGACGAGCACCGCCAGCGCATTCTGCTTGCCTTTGAAAAAGGCGAGCAATTAAATATCTTGCAAATTGCATCCACCACCACATTAAGCCGAACCGCAGTCACGCATCATCTCAAAGTTCTACGTCAATCGGGTGTACTTAATTCAGAAAAAAAAGGTAAAGAAGTATTTTTTTGGATTAATCGTCCATTAGTGATGAATGCTATGGAGCGGGTGCTGACTTACATCAGAAACGCGACTTAAAAAACATGGAGAAGTAATGATCGCAGCGCTTTTACAATTGATTTGTCGTATCGTTTTCAGGGTAGATGTAACGGGCATCAGTCACTTGCCCAAGCAGGGTAAATTACTGATTATTGCAAATCATGAATCATTTTTGGATGGCCTACTGCTAGGTTTGTTCTTACCTATACGTGCCACGTTTGTTGTGCATACCACAGTGCTTAACCACTGGCTATTCAGGCAGATTTTACGTTTGACGCCCTATCTCGCTGTTGATCCAAGCTCACCTATGGCAATGAAGCGCGTCATTAAACTCATCGAGGCAGGCGAGCCTGTGGTCATTTTTCCAGAAGGGCGCATTACGCTCACAGGTTCATTGATGAAAGTGTATGACGGGCCTGGTTTTGTAGCGGCTAAAACAGGCGCAATGCTGTTACCCATTCGCATTGATGGTGCAGCCAGATCTTACTTCAGTCGTTTGCGTGGCGAGCATCCAAGAAAGTTATTTCCCAAGGTCAGCATCACAATTCTACCTACGCGTCATATCGCAATGCCAAAAGGTGAAAACGCCAAAGCAAGGCGCAGGCAGGCGGGAGAGTTAATGCGTAAAGAAATGCAGAATATGCTGTTTAGTTCTGCACCCATCAGTAGCTTGTTTGAGGCTTTTCTTGATGCAGTTTCAAATTATGGGCGTAATACGATTTTGATTGAGGACATGCGTCAAGTAGAGGAGAGTTATGGCGACTTGCTCAAGAAAAGTTTAGTGCTTGGTAGGCTAGCCACTAAGGTGACCAATCTCCATGAGAATGTTGGCCTGCTAATGCCCAATATCACGAATACCATCGGCATGATATTTGGCTTAACCGCATTTGCGCGCGTGCCAGCTATGCTAAATTACACCGCGGGTGTGACAGGCATTCAAGAGGCATGCAAAGTCGCCAGTATTAAAACCATCATCAGTTCACGCGAGTTTGTCAGAACGGCGAAGCTGGAAAATATCGTTGCAGAATTAAAGCAGGTGCATGTCATTTATTTAGAAGACCTGCGACATCAATTTACGTGGGCAGACAAACTGTGGCTGATGGGGTTTGCATTGTGGATGCCTAGGTTAGCCACGGTAAGAAGCCATCCCAATGATCCTGCAGTGGTATTGTTTACTTCAGGTTCTGAAGGCAAACCTAAGGGCGTAGTGCATACGCACAGCAGTATATTGGCCAATATTGCACAAATTAAATCCGTGATCGATTTTTCTATGCACGATAAATTTATGATGGTGTTGCCAATATTTCATGCGTTCGGCTTTACTTGTGGTGCCATTATGCCAGTGGTTGCAGGCAGCCGATTATTTGTCTACCCATCGCCCTTGCATTATCGGGTTATCCCAGAAGTCATCTATGATCGCGGATGTACCGTGTTATTTGGTACCAGCACATTTTTAGGCAATTACGCCAAATATGCCAATCCTTATGATTTTTATAAGCTGCGATATGTAGTAGCGGGTGCAGAAAAGCTCAATGAAGAAGTACGTAAGACTTGGGCAGATAAATTTGGCTTACGTATTTTAGAAGGTTACGGCGCGACTGAGTGCGCTCCTGTATTGGCCGTGAATACACCTATGGCAAATAAGTTGGGTTCAGTCGGCACTTTAATGCCAGGATTGGAACCAAAAATAAAAGCCGTACCTGGGATAGAGAAAGGCGGTGTGCTTTCTGTACGTGGCCCAAACGTGATGCGCGGTTATTACGTGTTTGACAAGCCAGGTGTCATCCAGTCACCACAGGAGCAATGGTATAACACGGGTGATATCGTGGAAATCGACAGTGATGGGTTTGTATTTATTAAAGGCCGAGTCAAACGATTTGCAAAAGTGGCAGGTGAAATGGTTTCGCTCGAAATAGTAGAGCAAGTGGCACATCATGCATCACCCGCCTATCAGCATGCGGCTGTGTCACAAGCAGATGCACAGCGTGGTGAGAGCATCGTGCTTTACACTACAGATGAAAAGCTTAATCGGGAGCTGCTCAATCAAAGCGCAAAGCAATTAGGTAGCCCTGAACTCACCATTGCAAGAAAAGTGATCGTATTGAAAGCGTTGCCCGTGTTAGGCACAGGTAAAATGGATTACATCACTTTGAAACATATGGCAGAAACTGCCTAGTCGATAGGTGATTAATAGGTTGGGTGTGGCAAAGTAGCAAAGGTGTATTGAATGCGTTTTTAGCGTAAATTGTTTGCAGTTAAACTCAGGGTGAAAAATATTTCTGATGCAGGTTAAACATGCGTGTTTTAACACTAAAGGGATTGTGTGATGGAATCATTATTACTACTGTTAGGATTGCTAGGAATCGCAGCCATTGTAGGCGGAGTTTCAGCATTTTTTGCTTTGTTTTCTTCGCAAAATAAAGAAAACCGATTAAAAGCGCTGGAGCGTGAAACGACAAAACAGGGCTTGGAAATAACCCAATTGGCAGTGCGCCTAGAGAAACTCAAAAAGCTGATTGAATCCTCTGAACACATAAGTGCCCCAAATGATACACAATCTTTGATGATAAAAGCGCCTATGGCGGTGGTGGCTGGCGCTACGCAAGCACATAGCGACACGCAATCTAACATGGCGCAGCATGATCAGGCAGATGCAGCTGAGATTGCAGAAGCGCACTTATCAGAACAGCAGGTTATCAGTTCAAAAGTAGACATTCAGCAACCAGTTAAGGTAATTATGCATGACGACGGGCATGTTGCTAAGCCTGTGATTAAACTCGCAGAACCTAATTTTATCGAGCGTGGATTAGCAGCGACCAAGCGCTGGTTATTGGGCGGCAACACATTGGTACGTTCAGGGATTGTGATTTTATTTATAGGAATCAGCTTTTTAATTAAATATGCTGCAGAACATACACATGTGCCGATTGAATTACGCTTAACGGGTATTGCATTGCTTGGAATTGGCTTGCTGGCCATAGGGTGGAAGCTACGTTTTAAGCGCACTGAATATGCATGGGCATTGCAAGGAGGCGGCATTGGTGTGCTGTATCTTACGATCTTTGCGGCACTTAAACTGTACCAACTGATTCCAGCGGGTGCGGCTTTCGGTATCTTAATCGCCATTGCAGTGCTGTCTGCCTTGATTGCAGTGATGCAGTCTGCGATGCCGTTGGCAATATTGGGATTTACGGGCGGTTTTCTTGCACCGATTCTTACCTCATCAGGTGGTGGCAGTCATGTCGGATTATTTAGCTACTATCTCGTGCTCAATCTTGGCATTGCATTGATTGCTTATCACAAGAGCTGGCGTCCGCTTAATGTGCTGGGATTTGGCTTTACCTTTATTATCGGCAGCCTCTGGGGGGCTAGCAGTTATACACCTGCGCATTTCGCAAGCACTGAGCCATTCTTAGTGATTCACTTCTTGCTGTTTACAGCGATTGCCGTGCTTTATGCACATCAGCAGGCAACTAAGGCCAGCGATTATGTCGATGCAACGCTGGTATTTGGGACACCAATCGCAGGCTTTAGCCTGCAATATGCATTGTTACGAGATACGCCATTTGGCCTGGCATATAGTGCGCTTGCGCTCAGCCTGTTTTACTTGGGTTTGGCATGGTGGATATATACGCGCAAACGCGACACGCTGAAATTCTTGGGAGAATGCTTTTTGGCGTTAGGGGTTGGCTTTATTACGCTGACACTGCCATTAGCACTTGATGGACGCTGGACATCTGCCGCCTGGGCGGTAGAGGGTGTCGGGCTGCTCTGGGTCGGCTTGCGTCAGAATCGAACACTTCCCGCGTTTACAGGCTTGGGATTGCAGTTGCTGGCTGCCATCGCCTTTAGCGGTGGATGGGGCTTGGCAGGCCATACGGATGCAGGACATCAAAATATGTTTCTGGGCGTTGGCTTTATCGCGTTGTCGGGCTGGGCTTGCGGTGCATTACTTGGTCGTTACCGTGAAAATAAATTCAATATATTCAGTTTTCCACTGGCTTTATGGGGTTGGGGATGGTGGGTTGGCGCAGGCTTAACGGCTATAGATGCATTTCTACCAGCACAAGTTTACGCACATGCAGGATTGGGCTTTATTGCGCTGACTAGTTTGCTGTTACCTATTGCCTCAAAATATCTGAAATGGCCGCGGCTGTCACATTTATCTGTTTTGTTGTTGCCCGCTTTGCTGATCGCTGCATTTCATGAAATACCAGGTTTATTTGCAATATTTAACTACAATCGACACCCGTTTGCTGATTTTGGCTATCTGACCTGGACGCTGGCACTTGTTGCGTATGCATGGCTGATGCGCGGCAATGTCATTCCCAGCCACGCATGGTTACGTGCCCCTTGGTTATGGATTGTTGCAGTGATTGGCATATTTGAGTGGCAGTATCAGCTTGGCAGGTTTATCTATGAAGCAAAAGTATGGCGAGAAGTCGGCTGGGCTGTTCTGCCCGCGTTGATTGTAGGTGCGATTGTCCGCTGGCAGTTTGCAAACAAAGCTACACTAAAAGAAACAGAAACTTCCAGCGCGCATACATGGGCGTGGGTGGCGAGCCTACCGTTGATGGTGTTTTTAATCGCCTGGTTTGTTCGCATGACGCTTAACGCAAACGGATACGCAGCACCATTGCCTTATTTGCCACTGATTAATCCGCTAGACATTGCCTTGATGGCGGTATTGCTATTGCTGATTATTTGGCAGCGCGCTGTTACACAGCACCTTGGACGTCTGCAAAATATTAACCCCGCTTTAGCAGGCATCATGAGTTTTGCCTTGTTGAATGGCGTATTGCTGCGTACTTTACATCATTGGGTAGGAACGCCATTTCAGTGGACATCGCTATTGACTAACTCAACGGTGCAGATGGCGTTTACTTTTCTGTGGGGATTGGTCGCGTTTATACTCATGTTGCTGGCACATAAACGTGAACATCGGCAATTATGGCTTGTTGGTGCAGGCCTGATGGGAATCACAGTGACTAAAATATTCTTATTGGACATGGCACAAACCGGTTCGGTTGAACGTATTGTGTCGTTTATCGGTGCTGGCATGATGTTGCTGGTGATGGGATATTTTGCACCGTTACCGCCTGCTCCTGAACAGAAACAGGCGGTAACGGTGACAGATGAGGCGTCAGCATGAAACTTTTCTCATCTGCCGTAGCGCTGCTTGTATTGAGCATCGCGTCAGTTGCTGAAGCAGAAACTTTTGAGCTGGAAGCAGCAGTTGTAGCGCCCTTGTTTCAAACGCGATTGCCACAATCGGTGTATCAGTATAGTCGTACAGATCATCTGCAAGACCTCACAATCACCAATGCCGCTGGCGAGCAGCTGCCTTATGCCTTATTGCCTTATGAGCGCTTGTATCCAGTAACCACCTCAACGGCGGATTTAAAACAGCTCTCGTTTTTTCCTGTCAGAGAGAGCAAGTTGGTAACTGCGGATGACGTTGTGATTCAAATAGAAAAAAAATCAGCAACAACCTTGCTCAACTTGAGCGCCACTGATCAGCACGCGGTAGAAAAAACAGTTTTTTTGATAGATGCAGGAGAGAAGCATCTGCCTTTACAAACCTTAATCATAGACTGGGTGGATGCAGAAGGTGAAATGCTTCCGCTCAGCGTGCTGGCAAGCGACGATTTAAAAAGCTGGTCTGCGGTAGGGCGGGGCGTTTTGCTTAAAACAGTCGCTGGTGATACTGCTATTTTGCAAAATACCCTACATTTGGATCAGGCGACCGAGGCGCGCTATCTGCAAATAAAGCCTGCTGATGGGCTAAGCTTGACCTTTTTAACTGTGCGTGCCGAATACAAAAGTGTGCGCTCACTATCACCTGAGATTTATTGGCAGAAGTTACAATTTCAGGCACGTGAAAATCTTGAAAAAGGGATTGTGAATCTTGACTTTGAGTCCACAGGCCGTTTTCCTGCCAAGTATTTACAGGTCAATCTGCCAGAAAATAATACACTGACGCGAGTGAGTATCATGACGCGAAATCGGGCAGATAGGCCTTGGCAGCATTTGACTACCGCTCCTTTGTTTCGCATGGATCAGGCTGCAACGCGCATCGCTAATCCAGATATCTTGCTGGATTCTACAATAGCGCGCTTTTGGCGATTGCAGTTTAACCAGGCAAGTGGTGGGATTGGACATCAGAATGCGAAGTTGTCCATAGGTTGGCTACCGCACACCATAGTATGGAATGCGCGAGGCAACGCACCTTACACATTGCATGTGGGCGAGCAGAAAGAAATAATCAATGCCATTCCAGTGACGGCGTTAATCCCAGATTACAAGGCTGAGACTGCGCTGACATTGCCAAATGCAAACATTCGTTTGACTGAAGCTCACCTAAACCCGCAAAACGTCGCAAATAGCTGGGTTACGCCATCAGATTATAAAAAATGGATACTGTGGTCAGGTTTGTTATTGGGTTTGCTAGTGCTGGCGGGCATGGCCTATTCATTGTTCAGGTCTATTTCATTAGATCGTAAATAAAACTACCGTGTAGTGACACTCGCAAACAGTGACTTTCACTTTATAATAACAACTCTGGACTTAATAGATGCAGCACATACTCCCTTGATTAAAAAATTACAGCATACCATTTGGCAGTTATCTTCTAAATCAGGCCCTTTTGCACCCTTGCTTGCCATGCTGCTGCTGGGTTTGATTGTGTTGTCATTATCGCGTTTTGGTCTGGTGTTATGGAAGTTTCAGCGCGTCACAGAAGCAGGAAGTCTGACTGAGATCTTTATTCAGGGCATACGTGCAGACATCATTCAGCTTGGTTTGATGGCGTTAATACCACTGCTGCTTGCCCCTGTGCTGGCAATAAAACCACTATTTGTATTCTGGAAGAAGTTCACTTACGTTTGGGTGCTGATAGGCATTGTGCTATTGGTGTTTTTAGAAGTCTCAACACCAGGGTTTATTAATGAATATGACGTGCGCCCTAACCGTATATTCGTTGAGTATTTAAAATACCCGAATGAGGTATTCAGCATGCTGTGGCGCGGGTTTAAGCTACATGTGTTTGCTGGGCTTGGTTTTTCCGTCTTGGCTATTTGGGCAATGACAGGTTTTATGCGTCCGTGGCTAGGCATGCAGCCCACATGGAGTAATAAAAAGATCTGGCTGGTATGGCCTTTGATTTTCATTCTAACAGCCTTTGGCATACGATCATCATTGGGTCATCGCCCTGCCAACCCTGCTCTATTTGCCATTACTTCTGACAGTATGGTGAATAGTCTGGTCATTAGCTCTGGTTATTCTGTCATCTATGCGAGCTATAACCTGCTCAAGGAAACTAAATCGAGTGAAATTTACGGCAAGATGCCGCGAGAAGAAATATTCAGGCTGACAGGGGCTAAAGAGGCGGATATCCCAACATTGACAACACTAAACCCGAGCCAAAAACGTGACAAGCCGCTCAATTTGGTGATTATTCTGCAAGAAAGTCTAGGCGCGACTTTTGTAGAGTCTCTAGGTGGCGTGCCCGTCACGCCGAATATCGAACAATTAAAAGCACAAGGCATTTGGTTTGAGCAGCTTTATGCCACGGGTACACGTTCTGTGCGTGGTATTGAGGCGGTGACAACAGGTTTTCAGCCCACGCCTGCCGACAGTGTGGTAAAACTTTCAAAGTCGCAGAAGCATTTTTTTACACTGGCGGCTTTATTGGAAGAGCGAGGTTACACCACAGAATTTATTTACGGTGGTGAAGCGCATTTTGACAATATGCGAGGTTTTTTTACTGGGAATGGCTTTCAAGAGATTGTTGAGCAAAAAGATTATCAAACCCCTGTTTTTGTAAGTAGTTGGGGTGTTTCAGATGAAGATTTGCTGAACAAAACGCATGAGCAATTGTTGGCGCATCATCAGGCAGGAAAGCCATTCTATACGCTGGCATTTTCATCCTCTAACCACGCACCTTTTGAGTTCCCAGATGGCAGAATTGAGCTTTATGAGCAGCCCAAGGCCACGGATAATAATGCAGTCAAATATGCAGATTACGCCATTGGTGAATTTTTCAAAAAAGCACAGCAGAGTGCATACTGGAGAGACACCGTATTTTTAATCGTGGCGGATCATGATATTCGTGTGCGAGGCGAGACCTTGGTGCCTGTTGAGCGCTTTCATATCCCAGGCCTGATTTTGGGGGCAGATATTAAGCCAATGCGCTATAAGGGGCTTGCCAGTCAGATTGATTTGCCCGTGACCCTGCTTTCTCTGATGGGGATAGAAGCGCAGCACCCGATGACAGGCAGGGATTTATCCAGCATTGCGCCAGACACCCTGGGGCGTGCCATGATGCAGTACAACGATAATTTTGGCTGGATGGAAGAAAGTGCTTTAGGTCACCAAGTGGTAGTGTTGCGCTCTGGTAAGGCGCCAGCACATGCAATTTATGACACTAAAACCAAACATTTGAATGAAGTTACACCACCTGATAATGCAGAGGCCTTGGCACAAAAGGCTTTAGCCAATGTACTGTTGCCAGATTTGCTTTACAACGAACAGCGTTATCGCTTGCCTTAATTTATGCAGAACGCTAAAAAACAGCCTAGCATGCTGACCTGGCCTATCGTACGCAAAGGCCTGGCTTATATTTTTGGCGGTAAGCTGCATGTCAGGGAGGCGCATATCCCTCCCGCTAACCATCACATCCCTAAGGATTTTATCGGTGTTTGTGTTGCCTCCGCGAGCGACCCCAGCATGGATGATTATGTCATTGCACAACTCCATGCACTAGATATTGCGGAGGTGCGGCTGGATTTTACCTATGGGGATTTGGAAAGCTTTAATGCACGTTTCCTGACACGTTTATTAGATGAACACTTTAACGTCACCTTGCATTTAATTCAGCCATTTTCAAATGCTAGCCATATGGAAAACATCGCCGAGCAGGCGCTATGGAAAAGCTTTTTAGAAGAAGTGCTTCAACGCTTTGGGATGCGGTTAAAGTGTATAGAAATCGGCTCAACGATTAACCGTAAGCGATGGGCGGGCTATACCGTAGATGGATTTTTAAACACATGGGATATTGCCTTTACTGCCATCAGGCGGCATGGTGTTACCCTTGCAGGGCCTAATGTGACAGATTTTGAGCCGATTTATAATGTTGGCATATTGAGTATGCTACGCTCAAAAAATCAGCTGCCATGCATACATACTGATAATTTATTCTCAGAGCGGGTTTCTGAGCCAGAACGGTTTGATCACCGCATCTTTAAATATCGCTGGGCAACGGTGTTTAAATATAACTTGGTTAAAAAAGCGCGGCTACTTAAAAAAATCACGTCCGACTTTGGTATTCAGCACTTTATTTCCCCTGTGGCATTCTGGGCTATCTATCGCATACAACGCCTATTGCCAGATGGCGAACAGAAACAGGCCGACTATGCCGCACGTTATATGCTGCTTAATGCAGCCTCTGGTGCACTTGATCAAGCATTTTGGGGGGCTTTGATATGCCACCGCGAAGGCTTGATTGATGACGGACTAACGGATGCGCAGTATCCCGCCTTGGAGCGCGTCACGCATTATGCAAAAGTGGATGGGGAGCAACAGAATTTCTGGCACCATGCGAGCTTTAATGCCATTAAAAATGTAGCAAAACTCATACAAGGTTCGAGTTACCAGTCGGCGATAGCAAGCGCCAGCGGTCTGGAGATTCATCACTTTCAAACCACTGATGCAAGCCTGCACGCCCTGTGGACCATTAATGGCAAAGTGGCTTTTTTAAGTGAAGTTTACGCGCTGGCGGATATTGAACAGGCTCAAATAATCCATCGTGATGGGCATGTGATTGAAGGTGTGGCTCAGCTGATTACTGAATCCCCTATTTATTTGCGCTGGCCTGTTAATTATGAAGTTAAAGTTAAGCAACCGCTGGCTTTGGCTAAAGATTTAGCGATACATGCACATATCAAGGATTTGTCTTATTACCGATTTAACCAGCAAGGTTGGTTCGGCATGATTTTGGCAAAAAATGCCGAAGAAGCCAGGCTATTGGCTGCTGCCTTACATCCGGAAAAGTTAATAAGCCCACAAAAAGACGATGCATTAAGGCATGCCCGTAACGCGATATGGGCATTACCAGACCCGCGTGACACTACACGGCGTGTGACAGTCAAGCAGCCTGTGAAGATGTATCCGCACAAAGCTTTTCTGGATAAATTCAAACCTAGCAAGGCCAAACGCAGCTGGAATGGTGCGGTGGAGCTTTTAAGGCGTGGTATTAGCACGGCGCATCCTGTTGCCTTTTTTGAAAAAGAGGGAGATACGAGTCTTAAGCAGAATTTTTATATTTGTGATTATGTCAAAGCGGATTGTTCTGTAGGTGAAATGTTCGTGCATTTTGCCCGTGGCAATAAAGATTTTTATTTTAGCGCACATCATGTTACGGTGACCGCAGAGGACACCTACGCGCAGCTTGCACACTATTTGCATACAATGCATAAAAACGGCACATTTTTCAGAGATTTATCGGGAGGTAACGTGCTGGTGCAGTTGCTGGAAAACAAAAAGCTACATTTTTCTTTAATCGATACTGCACGTGCATGGTTTTTTACACACCCTACGCCAATAAAATATCGCGTTGCGGATCTGGCAAGAATCTGCAATAAACTGCATTGGACTGGTCGTGAGCGTTTTATGGGACTTTACCTGGCAAATATAGGCAAAAAGCTCACAATTGGCATCCGGATCTCTTTATATTTATATGACGCTAAAGTAGGTTTTAAGCGCAGATTTGGCCGTAAGGGGATAAAAAAATTAATCAGAAAATTCAAAAAGTAAAGCCTGAAAATCAAGCAACAGTCATCCTCATGATAATCATGAGGGACTTTTCATGATGAATGGCATGTAAATGCTTTAAGTTAAGTCGTAACATGTGCCTCACGTAATGCAAAAGCCTAAAAGCAAAAGCGATACGAATTTATCAAAAAGGAGAATTACTATGTGGACAACACCAGCTGCTACTGAAATGCGTTTCGGTTTTGAAGTGACAATGTACGTAATGAACAAGTAATATCTTACGTATGAATAAAAAAGGGTGCTAACAGGCACCCTTTTTATTTGGCTTGTGCAAAAAGATAAAAAGTCTCAGAAAAAACGAGTTAAGTTTTACCATTATGAATGCTTAAACCCAGATTTTCCATTAAGCCATTTTACATCTACCTGCATGTCAACTTGCCCATTTTGCGTCTTTTATGTGCATATTTTCTGTCAATAGAATGACTATTGCCCATAAAATTTGCACAAAAAATCCATCTAACTGTGCAGTGGCGTCGCAACCGCAAGTCCTAATGGAAAATCTGGGTTAAAATAACAGCGCTACTAGCATCTTTACTTGAGCGCGCCTTGTTGTTGGTGCCTGCCGGGGATGAAATATTGGCTGGCCAGGTTTGTGTAGGGCTTGCCATTTAAGGGTTAATGACAAACTCATTTGGTAGGAACACCCAAATCTTGCCAGGCTGTTTCATGGCGCCAGCCCTATTGCCAGCCTCATTACCAGCACCCCAGAAAAAGTCGGCACGCACCCCGCCTTTGATCGCTCCCCCTGTATCTTGTGCCATCATTAGGCGCTTTAAGGGCTTGTTGCTATTTGGTGCTGTCGTTGCTAGAAAGATAGGTGCACCTAAGGGGATAAATTTTGGATCAATTGCCACACTGCGCTCCGCTTGGATTGGCACACCAAGTGCGCCAATCGGCCCAGACAGGCCCGCGGGAAGCTCTCTAAAGAAGACATAACTAGGGTTGTTGTTCAATAGTTCGCGTAGTTTATCCAGATTGTTACGCGCCCAGTTTTTAATGCCTTGCATGGAGGCTTGGGCAAGCGTGAGTTCGCCACGTTCAATCAGTAGTCGTCCAATGGAGTTGTAGGCGTGGCCATTTTGATCGGCATAACCAACATGCACTTGTTCGCCATTTTCGAGTTGCACTAAACCTGAGCCCTGAATCTGCAGAAAGAAAACATCGATAATGTCATCGATATAAATCAATTCACGCCCTTTGATAGGCGCAGTTTCTGACTCAATTTCCCCTCGATTGTAGTAGGGGATCAACTTATTACCGACCAGTCGGCCACGTACACGCTTGAATTTTAGTTCAGGGAATAAGCTATCCAGCTCGACCGTAATTAAATCATTGGGTGGTGCATAAAGTGGATAAGGGTATTGAGCGGATGGGTTGCGACTGCCTTTAAGTATAGGCTGGTAGTAGCCTGTCACCATGCCGGTGTCTGTGCCGTCTATGTTAGTGCTTTTGTAAACAGTGAAATATTGTTTAAAATAATTTTGTATGGCTTTATTGTTGGGTTTGCCGCTGGTCTTAGTATTTAATGCTGTCGCAGCATTGCAAGCGCTTTTCCATGGCATTTTATGCATGAGCGTTGAGCAGCTTTGCATCCAGGCTGGCCATGCGGCTGCAAGATTGTCTTTTTGCCAGCCATCGACCTCTTCCCACTCGGCGGATTTTAATAATCCGTAATCGGCAATTTGTGCAATTGTTTTGGGGTCAGCGGGTTTTACTTCTGGCACAGGGGGGGCGTCAGGAATTTGAACGGGTGATTTTTCTATCACGCAATCACACTGGACTTGCGCGGGTGGTGCGGGCGGTTCAATCGGTTTAACCTGTTTGGATGTGCAGGCGGTGATCAGCACGGTGATAAAAAGCAATGAAATACTCTGTATGGTTTTTTTCATTTTAATATTGGCAATAGCAGGTCAGAATTAGCTCACGCTTAGTTTAAACTCGAATAATTAATGCAACACTCTGGGCATGGACAGTGAAAAAGGTGCAATTTCTGCATCAAATTGCGTACCATCTTCTGCCACCATTTGATAGGCGCCCTGCATTTTACCCATGGGGGTGTTAATCACGGTACCGCTGGTGTATTCGTAACGCTCATTAGGTTTGATGAATGGTTGAGCGCCAACGACACCCAGGCCTTTGACTTCCTGTTGCTGACCATCGGCCTCGGTGATTATCCAGTGACGGCTGATTAACTGAGCTGCCATACTGCCAGTGTTGACGATTGTCACATGGTAGGCGAAGACGTAACGATTATGCTCCACATCAGATTGCTCTGGGATGAAAGTGACCTCCACTTTAACCGTACATTCATAATGTTTAGCACTGCTCATGATTGAATCAGGTGATTAACCCTGTGGTAGGTGAGCTTGGGCTGGCAGAGTAGAGCTTTTTGGGCATGCGGCCTGCCAGATAAGCGTCACGACCAGCCTCAACGGCTTTTTTCATAGCGCTAGCCATCATCACGGGGTTCTTGGCTGCGGCAATAGCGGTGTTCATCAATACGCCTTGACAGCCTAGTTCCATGGCAATGGCGGCGTCAGAAGCGGTGCCTACACCAGCATCTACCAATACTGGAATTTTTGCATTTTCGATGATGATTTGTAGGTTCCATGGATTGAGAATGCCCATGCCAGAACCAATTAAGGAGGCGAGTGGCATGACAGCACAACAGCCAATTTCTTCAAGCTGCCTAGCAATAATGGGGTCGTCAGAGCAGTACACCATCACATCAAAGCCGTCTTTGACCAAGGTCTTAGCTGCAGTGATTGTTTCAATCATGTTGGGGTATAGGGTGTTTGGGTCACCCAGCACTTCTAATTTCACTAATTTGTGACCATCTAATAACTCACGTGCTAAACGTAAGGTGCGCACAGCATCATCTGCTGAGTAGCAGCCAGCTGTGTTGGGCAAGTAGGTGAATTCTTCAGGGGGTAAATAGTCTAGCAGCGAAGGTTCGCCCGCTGTTTGTCCAATATTGGTGCGGCGGATAGCGACGGTAATAATTTCAGCACCACTGGCATCAATCGCTGCACGTGTTTCAGCAAAGTCTTTATATTTACCTGTACCTACTAACAAGCGTGATTGGTAGGTTTTATCTGCAATTTTTAATAAGTCTGACAACTGGTTATCCTTTATCCGCCACCAACAGCACCCACAATTTCAAGTTTATCGTTATTCTTTAACAGGGTATGTTCAAACTGGCTGCGAGGCACAATCTCAGCGTTGAGTTCAATGGCTAAACGTTTGCCAGTGAGCTCCAACAGTTCTACAAGATGCGCAACACTGAGCTGCTCAGCATCAAAACTGCGTGGTTTGCCATTTATTGTTAGCTGCATAGCGATTTTTTTTGAAATAGAATCTAAGAAATTGTTTTAAGCTTAAGCCCTGAGAAGCTAGTAAAAATCACGTAGATTCTTTAAATTCTGAGCGCGTTCACTAAAACTACATTTTACGAAAATAGTAGTGCAGATAGCAAACCTTATGTGGATTATTTGCAGATCATGCCCAAATGAGATCTATCGTTGTACAATAGAGTACACATTTTAAAAAAAGCATTTTAGTTAAGAGTCTATAAAGAAAGCCTATCATGAACCTACAAAGCCATATTGCCGATCTGAATACACCGACTGGTGTGATGCGAACTTATATTCACCGTCCTGTGGGTGAGGGTAAGTACCCTACTGTTTTGTTTTACTCAGAGATTTTTCAGCAGACAGGCCCTATAGAGCGCGCTGCAAAAATCATTGCAAGCCACGGTTATGCCGTGCTAGTGCCAGAGGTGTTTCATGAACTTAACCCAATCGGTACGGTGTTGGGTTATGACGATGCTGGTCGTGATAAAGGGAATGCGGATAAATCAGCAAAAGATGTGCAAGGTTATGACACGGATAATGCGGCGATGATTGCTTTTGCAAAGCAGCAGTCATGGTACAACGGTAATATCGGAGCCATGGGCTTTTGTATTGGCGGGCATTTAGCGTTCCGTGCAGCATTGCAGCCTGAAATTAAAGGCACTGCCTGTTTTTACGCAACCGATTTACACACGCAGGTGATTCCTAACAAGCCAGGCCAACATAGTATGGATCGCTTAAAAGACATTTCAGGCGAACTGCTCATGATTTGGGGCAAGCAAGACCCACATATTCCAGCACCTGGGCGTGCCGAGGTTTACCAGAAACTAAGCGCTGCTAATTTATTGTTCACATGGCATGAGTTTAATGCACAACATGCTTTTATGCGCGATGAAGGTGAGCGTTATGATGCGCAGTTGGCGACAATCTGTTATCAGCTGGCATTAAATCTCTTTAGCAGAACGTTGCATCAGACATGTTAGGTTAAACCTCACTGATTACACATGTTAAAAAGCCCGAATCAACTCGGGCTTTTTTTATAGTAGCTGCACTTTTGGATTAGGTGTTTACTATTAGGTGTTTATTTAAGTGACATGCGCTTCACGGTGTCGTCTTTATCAATAAATTTATGTTTTAGCGCACCTGTAATATGCAACGCAATGGTGATGGCGAACAGCGTGCCAGCGATTTCGTGTACTTCTTTAAATAGTTCGCGCAGGTCTTTGTTATCGAGCCCATCAATAAAGTCGATACCAAACCACATTAAGCCATATTTGCTGTTAATTGCCATGACCAAGCCGCTGAGTGGCACTGCAACCATCAACAAATAAAGCACGTGGTGTGTGCCTGTGGCCAGTTTTTTCTCCCATAGCTGATAAGTGCTTAGCATGGCAGGCGGTCTGTGTGTCACGCGCCATAGGATGCGTATTCCGATTAACACCAATAAAGTGACACCTATTGACTTATGCAGGTTGAAGTAGAATGTTCTGGGGCTGGCCTCTTCTGCCAGATGCCATGTGTAAATGCCTAGGTCAAATAGGTCAAACGCGGCTTGCTTTGCAGCATCACGTGGAATTTCACTCATGTACCAGCCAAGTGCAAACATGGCAAAGATACCCAAAGCGATGAGCCAGTGCAGAATAACAGCGGTTCTGGTATAGCGTGATGAAGCCTGATTCATAGTAATATCCCGTATAAATGTAACTTATGGTGTGTGACCTGTGTTACAGCAAAAAATTGCAAAAAAGTGCATCATTTTAATCGTTAACTATCATTCAAGGAATCTTCTATGCGTAATCTAATGATAATCATGAGTGTATTGGCCTTGATTGGATGTCAGGCGGTACCCGTTAATCAGCCAGTGCATAACGCACAAAGTAGCAATAACCCTGCGGTCGCATTTACTGTTGAAGATGTAGGCGACGGCATTTATGTGCATCATGGCGCACATCTGGATATTGATGAGGGATATCAAGGGGATATATGCAACTTGAGCTTTGTGGTGGGAAGCAAGGGTGTGGCGGTGATTGATACGGGAGGCAGCTTGAAAGTAGGGCAGCAGCTACGCGAGGCGATTCGCAAGGTGACTTCGCTGCCCGTGTTGTACGTCATTAACACACATGTGCATCCAGATCATATTTACGGCAATGCGGCCTTTCTGGCAGATGCACCGCAGTTTGTTGGTCACGATAAATTAGCCAACGCAATGGAAACGCGTCGCGAGCAATATCAAAAACTGAATGTAAGGTTGTTGCATGCAGATGCCGCAGGTAGCGAACTTGTGAAGCCTACGATGATAGTCAAAGACCAATTAACGCTTGATTTAGGTGATAGAACACTCGCACTCACAGCACATCCAGTGGCACATACTAATACCGATGTGTCCATTATGGAGAGCAAGGCGGGTACCCTGTTTGCAGGAGATTTGTTGTTTATCGAGCGTACGCCAGTAGTAGAAGGCGATATCAACGGGCTGATAGCAGAACTTGAAAAATTAAAGGCCAGCCCCGCAAAGCAAGTGGTGCCAGGGCATGGTCCAGTCACAAGGCAATGGCTAGCCGCGCTTAATAATGCGCAGCACTACTTAAATACCCTGCTAACCGATGTGCGCGTCAGTATTAAAAAAGGTCTAAGCATGGAATCTGCAATGGAGTCAGCCGCAGCCACAGAAAAAAATAAATGGCAGTTGTTTGAGGTTGCAAACAGGCGTAATGTTAATACGATTTATCCTGCTTTAGAGTGGGAGTAGCCAGAAGAGTGGGCTGCCTCAATGTAGTTGAGGCAAAATGTGACTGTTTCAATATGAAAGCACAACGGCAAGAAGGTTTTTAGCCTAGCTTGCCAGTGCGCATATTATGGCAGATCTTATGATTTTTTCAGGTTATCAATGCTGCAAGCTGTGCTAGGGTTGGCATGTAATAACAACAAACCGCCAGCGATGGCTAAATATTGCAGTAGGGGTAATTTGAGTAAGAAAATGAGTGCTACCGCGTAAATGGCCATAATCAGTGCAAAAGTTTTGGTTTTATAGCCAAGAAATAAAGCTAAGCCACCTACTAAATTAATTAAAATAATCAATGGGGCAAATATGCCAGGCAAGCCTAAACTGCCAAGTTGTGCTTGATATTGTTGGTAACCCTCAGGATGGCTGCTAAAACCGATAATCAATGCAATGACTTGAATTAAAAAGATTTGTGCTAAAAATAAGCGCGCAATAGTAGGTAAGAATTTCTGCATATAAAAACCTTTAACAATGAATCAAAAGATAAACGTACATAATGCCTGTTACAACCAGAGTCTGCAAGTGAGTGTTTAAATTGGGCAACCATTACGATATTCAAAAAGTAAGCTGGTACACGCACGAAGCTATATTAAGTGCTATTCGCGAGCAGGTGTTCATTGTGGAGCAGCATGTTCCCGTAACGTTAGAATTAGATGGTCTGGATCAGACGGCTCTGCATTTGCTTGCGCTCAATAATAAAGGCGAACCCATAGGCTGCACGCGCTTGCTGGGTGACGGTAGCATTGGTCGTATGGCAGTGCTAAAGCCATGGCGTGGTTTAGGTGTGGGTAAAGCTTTGCTGCAAATGGCGGTACTGCATTATCAGCAACAAAGCATTCAACCCATCACACTCTCCGCACAAATGCACGCGATACCGTTTTATCAAAAAACAGGGTTTGAGGTGTGTAGTGAACCATACCTGGATGCTGGCATGTTCCATGTGGATATGCAATTGGGGCAGCATTTAAGCATCTGATAACGCGCTTGTGGGTGCGAACAAAACATCGTGCGTTAGACAGAAACGCAATTTCGAATGGTGCTTAGCTACAGATGCAAATTGCTTAAAGTAGGGCTATTCTATAAAATCTCACCTTTAAGGTGATTTAAGCTTTAAAGTACAAGCATCTAATTTCATTCTGTTCACATTTCTCAAGGATTTCTCATGTCAAAAATCATTTTTAAAGCGGGTGAAGCAACCGTTTACTCAGAAGGTAAAGACGTTACTGCTGCAATGCCAGAAATTTTAATTGGTGCTGTGGACGGACCAGTTGGTCAGGCGTTTGCTAACTTGATGGCACAAAGCAAAGGCCATACTGCCATGTTTGCAGTGCGCGATATTAACCAGCTTGTGCGTCCAGTATGTATGACCGTGCCGAAAGTAACCTTAAAAGGCAGCACCGATGTAGGTTTGTTTGGTGGCGTGGTGCAGGCTGCAACTGCTGATGCGATTTTGGATTGCGTGATTGAGGGCATCATTCCTAAAGAGCAGGCTAACGATTTGTGCATTATTAGTTTGGTTTGGATTGATCCAGGCTGTATTCCGCTAGAAAAAGAAGGCAAGCTGGATAAGGCCGATATGTACAAAAATAACTATGAAGCGACCAAGCTAGCGATTAAGCGTGCATTGAACGATGAGCCTAGCATTGATGAGTTGATTGCAAACCGTCACAAAATCAAACATTGTATGTGGGAAGATTCTTGGGATCAAAAGTAGCTGATTCTATAGTATTTCAGATGTAAAAAAAGCGACGCTGGCGTCGCTTTTTTTACATCTATTTTTTAATAATAAATGTGCTGATACTGCGCGCTAATTGCAATACTGATAAACTTGTTTGTAACCACTTACTTATGCGGCTTGGGTTGATGGCGCTAATGACACTCGTTACCCCAAGCATTAATATCGGGTGCTGCCTGAAGAAATGAAATATCTCTAAGCCACGATCAGCTACGGCCAGCGGCTTCTTAAGCGGCTCCATCTCCACCGAGAGTAGCACCCGTTGTGCGGCGGCTTTATTGATAAGTTTGCGTCTGCGCTCTGCCAGTAAACTTAGTTTTTGGCTGCGGTATAAGCCTTTAATCATGGCTTGCTTCCTGCTGGTCTTTGGCAAGCTCAGCCAAGCTTGCGGCAAACATTCTTGGCATGGTTTTTAATGCGCGGAATGCCATAACGCTGAGCACACCTCCAAAAGATAAAAACAGCCCCGTCAGTACAACCAGCACCAACAGGCGGTGTGTATCCCAGAATAACACAACAATGAGAATCGCCAGAAGTACCAAGCCAAAACAAAGGCAGAACAATGCGATAAAGATGGTAGCCAGCAGCGAAATTAAACGCTCACGCCCTTCTTCCAAGTCGGTACTTAGAAGTTCCAGCCGAGTTTGTACGATGCTCACCAGCGTGACGGTTAAGTTTTTAAGCGAGTCGAAAAGCCCCTCGCTTGTGCGGTTTTGATTTACGCTCATGGGTGATTAACGACGCCCAATGAGTAAACCAATCACCAAACCCACCCCTGCTGCAACCCCTACAGCTTGCCATGGATTTTCATGCACATAATCATCAGTCACCTTGGCCGCCTCTCTGGTTTTTTCTGCAATCACTACTTGCGCCTCACTGAGCTTTTCTTTTGCAATGGCTAAAGATTCTTCAGTTTTTTCGCGCAGATTAGCCACCACCTCACCTCCCTGGTTAGCGGTGGCTTTCAGTAGTGCCTCAGCATCAGCAATCACTACTTTAAAATCCGAAATCAATTGTTGCTTTGTTACCTCTGTATTAGATAAATCTGAACTCATTTTTATTCTCCTTTAGTTGATGGTCACCACAAGTAGGACACAAAGTTTTAATCTAAATTCCACACTACCCTAGTCTTTTTTAACGCAAGCCAACACATGTTTTAATCCTACGCCTCACCTTGGAATTGGGCAAGTTGAAACCTTAAAAAACACGTAATAAATTGCCTAGTCATATTAGAGCGTGAGGCGACTTAATACGTGTTGCCTTTATTTTGTGAGTATTTGATTAACGATAGTGCGAACAGGTGTAGGAATGGCTGCAGCAATTGCATCAGAGAGGGCAATCCATACCGTGCCAGCTTCTTTGGCGTGCGGTTTTTGCTGGCTAGCGTGCATGATAAGCGGAGTAATTTGCAATTTAAAATGTGTAAATGTGTGGCTAAGCATCGGCAATGCTTTTTCGGGATGGGCAGTTATCCCCAGCGTGCTGAGTGCATCAGCGTAGTTTTGAGGGTTTTCAACTTCAGGAAAACTCCATAACCCACCCCAAACGCCTAAAGGTGGGCGTTTTTGCAGCAAGACTTCATCACCGTGCAAAACAATTAGCATGGTAGTTTGTTTGACAGGAATAGCTTTTTTAGGTTTTGGAGTGGGCAATTCATGCACGCGATTTTGGGCATAAGCCTCGCAAGCGTTGCTGAGGGGGCATGAGGTACATGCTGGTTTGCTTCTGGTGCATAGTGTGGCGCCCAAGTCCATGAGGCCTTGAGTATAGGCTATCATGTCATTTTTTGGCAGCAGGCCTTCGGCGAGTGTCCATAACTGTTTTTCAACTTTTGGACTACTGGGCCAGCCGGTGATCGCAAAATATCTTGCGAGTACGCGCTTAACGTTGCCATCAAGAATCGTTTGTATCTGATTGAATGCAAATGAGGCAATAGCCGCAGCCGTCGAACGGCCAATTCCAGACAATGTTTGCATTGTTTCAAAATCTTGTGGGAACTGCCCGTGGTGTTCAGCCATTATGGTTTGAGCGGCATGATGCAGGTTGCGTGCTCTGGAGTAATAGCCCAAACCACTCCAATACTGCAACACTTCTTCCTGAGTGGCGCTGGCGAGTGACGCAATTGCTGGAAAGCGCACCATGAATTTTTGATAATAACCAATGACAGCAGACACTTGAGTCTGTTGCAGCATGATTTCTGAAACCCATATTGCATAAGGGTCGGTTGTGTTTTGCCACGGCAAATCATGGCGACCGTATTGTTTTTGCCATGCAATCAGCTGGCTTGAAAAATCATCTAACGATTTGGGTTGAGTCATTTTTTTGGAGGCACATTACGGCTAGTGTAAGAAAAAAGCCTGTTTATCACATAAAATGAAGGTTACCTTAATTAACCAGCATGGAGAGATGTATTGAAACAGTTATTGATGGCAGTTCTGGTAGGTGTTACCTTGATTAGTTTATCTGCTTGTAGAGTACTGCCTCCTGGACACGACCCGCATGGCCCAGGTAACAGCGAGAATGCGCCTGGACATCACAAGAAGTGTGGCAAGTGACCAGGGCAAAGTGGCGATGCGCCAGGGAAAAAACAGAAAAGTTGCCATTAGTCAGTTAAACTTCACGCAATTAAAACTTAAGTAGTTTTTTTAGTTTTTGTTCGGCTTTTTCTTTGGCGAGCTCTTCAGCTGATTTTGGTGTTTCAGCGGGTGCCGTAGCGTTATCTGGTGTTGCATTTGATTGTGGTGCTGATGTGTCAGCGGCTTTCTTCTTGCCTAGCAGGCCGCTTAGCGCATCGACTTTGTCACCGCCACCTATCAGCTCTTTCACAGCCGCGCCTTTTTCACCACCCACTTTGTCTAGCAGGTTGGATTTGGCAATAGCTGTACCGAGTGCGGCAAAGTCAACACCGTATTTAGGCTCAGAAAAGGTGCCAGTGACTTTTACTGGAATTGAAACACCCGCCAGCGTGTCTAAATCCGAACCGCCCTGCCCTTTAAGCGATTTAACAATAGTGGGTTTGGCGAGGTAGTTAATGGTTTCATTTGCGATATCAACATCACCACGGCTATCACCTTTGTTCAGGCGCAGGATAGGCGCTTTCATGGTCAAGTCTTCGTTGTGCGCCACCCCATTTTTAATGTCGAACGAGGCGCTAAGTTCACTGAAATCAGTTTTTTGAGTTTGGTCGGCGCCTATGCTGCTTTTGTCTTTAAAGAAATTGAGCTTGGATTTTGCGTTACGAATCGTCCCTGCTATATCGATCCCTTTAACAGCGCCATCTGCCAGGTTAAGTGCGGCCTTGCCATTAAGCGCTTTTTTAAGGGCGCCTACCGTATTGCCTGTGGTGCTAACGTCAACATTCAGTGAGCCTTTGCCGTCGAGCATGTCGTTGTTGATGGCATCAACTAATAACGGGCCGATGGCAATGCCGCGCATATCCTGTTTAAATGCAATACTCGGTGTGCTACGCGCATCAACTTTAAGTGAGCCGCTCATGCTGCCTTGATACAAATTTGCAGAAAATGGTGCGGCTGTCGCCACGCCGCCGCTCGCTTTAAGATCAATACGCACATTTGAGGCTTTAGTTTTTCCGTAATTTAAATGTCCTATGCGCACTGAGCCGTCCGCATTCAATGCTTTCAGTGCACTCAAATCCAGCGTGGCGTCTGTTGTGCTGCCTGTGGTCTTTGAGTCGGATTTGGCGTCGCTGGCAATGATGTATTTATCCAAATTGAGCTGGTCAATATCAATATCAAAACTGTATAAAGGTTTTGCAAACTGACTCAAACCCAAAGTGCCTTTAATTTGGCTATCATCAAACTTAACATTGAGCCCAGAGAGTACTAATTTACTCCCGTCCGCTTTTATGTGAACATTTAGGCCCGTGAGGCGATATGGATCATAGAGGATGCGACCAATATTGATCTTACCATCAATCAGGAGTTTGTTTAATGCAGACAAATCTGCAGGCTTTTGTTCAGTAGCCGCTGCCTGTTTAGTATTATCTGGCTTACCAAGCAGCTTGTTCAGATCTAGCGTGTCTGCATTTAAATTAAATTGAATATTGGGCTGTTTGAAGCTTGCCAAGGCAATATCACCATTTAGTTTGGTATCGTCAACGTGCAGGTTGAATCGGCTGTTTACGCGCTCTTTTTTTACATCAGCAAGTAAGCCTAAATCAAAATTAACAGCAGCACTCCCATTGGGGATGGCGGGGTCTTTGATATCGACATTGCCAGCAAGTTTGGGTAACTCAAAAATCAACTCTTTAAGATTGGCCTTGAATGGTGAAGAAAACTTACCGTTAATATTGCGCTTACCTTGTGAGCCAACAAAGTCGCCTGAAACACCAGTACTTTGTATGGCCTCTGGCGAGCCTTTGATGTCGGCTAATATCAGATTGGCTTTAAAGGTTTCATCTGCTTTGTTTTGCGATAAGCTCACTGAGACTTTATTGCCACTGACTTCATTTTTTTGAGCAATTAACTTAGGTGCATTGATGTCCAGCACCATATCTGCGCCATCAAAGTTGCCTGAGGCAGCTAGTGTTAATCCGTTAATTAAAAACTCAAGCGTTTCTAATTTTGCATCAATGTCACCACCTGCGGCAATCCTGACTGCTTTGCCTCCCAGCAAATTCCCATTAACAACTGTATCTAAGCCTTTAGCTACAAAGTGTGAGGATTCAGGGTCAGCTAAAAAATTGCCTTTAAGTTTAAGATTGGCAGCAATTTCAGGTTGATTGGCCTCGATGTGAAAATCAGTTGCTAAATCAACTGGCTGGGCTAGCGCAATATGACCAGATGTAAAGTTGAATTTAGATAGCGCATACTTGGCACCTTTACTTTCGTCACTAAAGTTCAATGCCGAATTGGTCACCTGAATGCCATCTACATCAAATTTGATATCTTGCGACTCTTCTTCCTCTTTGCTGAGCAAATCATCAAAGTTGGTGGTGCCATCTTTATATTTAATGATATTGGCATTGGCGCCGTCAATATAAATGGTATCGACTACCAGTTCTTTTTTAAGCAAAGGCAGTACAGCCAGCGCCACTTGCGCGCTTTGGATAGAGGCAAATTCTTGGTCTGATTTGTGTTCGGATATGGAAACCTTGCCCAGATTTGCACCGATTTTTGGCCAGAAGGCGAGTTTGATATCCCCTTCAATATTAAGCGTGCGTTCTTTCTTCTCTTTAACCAGCTTGATAATTAAAGGTTTGTAGTCATTTGGGTTAAAGGTGGCAGCCACAATAGCAACGACCAGGAGCAATAAAGCAATGACACCACCCAAGCCAAATAAGCTGTATTTCAGAAATTTTTTCATTGATTCACCCATCTTATTTTATTGCAGACAACTTGTTGATTGTTCCATTAGCATTCAAAGTGCTTTAATTTTGAACCTAAATCAATGCACCGTCCAGTTAACTAAACCAGTATGCGCTGTAACTAGCACGATGACGCCAAATGCAATGCGATACCAGGCAAAAATAGTAAAGTCGTGATGACTCACATAGCGAATCAGTGCACGCACCGCAATCATAGCGCTAATAAAAGCAAAGATAAAACCCACTATCCATGCGCCCATGTCATCCATGCTCAACAAGGCGCGGTCTTTATACATCGAATAAATAGATGCAATTCCCAGCGTGGGCACCGCTAAAAAGAACGAAAATTCAGCCGCAGCCTTGCGGGATAAGCCAAAAAACAAACCGCCGATAATGGTAGAACCCGAACGTGACATACCTGGAATCAATGCAACTGCCTGCGCGAAGCCTAGCTTTAAGGCGTCCATGGGGCGAATATCATCCACTGTTTCGATGGTGACGGTATGTTTGCGTTTTTCAGCCCACAAAATAATAAATGCCCCAACAATAAAAGCCGTGGCGACGGGAATCGGCTTAAATAAATAAGCTTTAATTTTGTCACCAAAAGTTAAACCTAAAATTGCCAATGGCAGAAAAGCAATCGCCAGATTAATCATCAGGCGATTGGCAATCGGATCACGCCCGAGACCTGCAAACGTGCTGACAAAGCGCGTACGGTACTCCCATACGACTGCCAGAATAGCACCTAGCTGAATCGCAATATCAAATACGTTGCGTTTTTCATAGGTCATGAAATCGAGCAGGTCACCCGCCAATATCAGATGCCCAGTACTGGAAATGGGCAGAAACTCGGTTGCACCTTCAACAATGCCAAGAATAGCGGCTTTTAACAGTAAAATAAAATCCATATTGATAATTTAACTCTCGGTAATGATGGCAGGTGGAGTGATTTAAGTTTGCGATGGATGTGCACAGTTTGATTTATTTGAGTAAATCCAGCATGGCGGCCATTACACTACTCGAATTTGCACTCACTTTGCCATCTGGGGTCATT
Source organism: Methylotenera sp. (assembly GCA_028688575.1). Taxonomy (GTDB): domain Bacteria; phylum Pseudomonadota; class Gammaproteobacteria; order Burkholderiales; family Methylophilaceae; genus Methylotenera. The sequence continues at coordinate 40,833 of JAQTXW010000004.1, forward strand.
TTGTTAATCAGTTGTGGTAAATACTCAGCAATTTTACTGCTGATTTCATGGTTACTCATATTCAACTTACTGGCGCCGTCACTGATGGCTTGCTGACCTAAAACTTTGATAATATCTGCGGGTGAAATTGGCAGGTTTTCGCCATTACCTACCCAAGAAGCGACCTCTTTACTCAATCCGCTGGCATTAAACTTACTAATCACGCCTTCAAGACCGCCAAGTTGATTAAATAAATCAAGTGCTACTTGCGCCATCGCACCTTTGTCGCCACCTACTTTGCTTAAAACTGCACCCGCTAAACTGTCAAATAAACCCACGATGACTCCTTACTGCTAATAAAAATGTTGAGAATAACTTAAAACCGCTCGTCATTGCGCAGATAGCGCCATTGCCCTGCTGGCAGTTTACCCAAGGTGACGCTGCCAATGCGAATGCGTTTTAAGCCGACGACGTGTAGCCCCACCAGTTCGCACATGCGACGAATCTGACGTTTTTTACCTTCACGTAATACAAAACGTAATTGGTCCTCATTTTGCCAGCTGACTTTGGCTGGTTTTAATTTCACGCCATCTAAACTTAAGCCAAAATTTAAGCGTTTTAAATCGGCGTCGCTGAGTTCACCTGTTACGCGTACCAAATACTCTTTTTCAACGCTAGAGTCCTCACCAATCAAATGGCGTGCGACACGCCCATCCTGAGTGAGCACTAACATTCCTGTGGAATCAATATCCAAACGGCCTGCGGGTGCCAGGCCGCGCAACATGCCGCGATGAAACTGTTTAGGGTTGTGTTTGTGCAGTTCAGGGTCATCTGGCCACTGATTATCAGGATGCACCAGCACGATTGCTGGTTCGTAGCCATCTTCAGCCTGCCCACTGACATAGCCAACGGGTTTATGCAGAATGATTGTAACGTTTTCAGCTTGAATTTCATGCGCGTAGCTGCTGATGATAATTTCAGCATCAGGTTTGATGCGCGTGCCTAAAGTTTCGATAATCTCGCCATCTACTTTTACCCAGCCATTGGTAATCCATTCATCCGCTTCACGGCGTGAGCACAGGCCACGCTCGGCCATCACTTTTGACAATCGCGGCAAATCAGATTGGCTGGTACTTGCTCTAGCTGCAAATGTTTCTTTGTTGGCGCGGTTTTTATCAAACTCGCTCGCCACAAAGCCATCGCGTGCTTTACCGCCACGGCGCGGCGGATTGCGATACGCACCCTCGCGGTCAGCTTTGTCGCGGCTGGTATTGTCGTTTCTACGTAAGTCTGGATTGATAGGGCGAGACGAAGGAGCACGGCTATCTGGTGTTTGCTGTTTTGCAGGAGCTTTGCGTGATTCATGCAAAGCGCCATCGTGGCGGTGATTGCGCTGACGCACAGCCTCTGGCCTTGCTTCCCGCACTTCAGGTGCGCTATGTTCACGCACGCGCGGATCACGGTTTTCACTGGCTTGCGGGCGCTGTGCTTTTACTGGCGCAGTCGTACGGTCACGTGGTAACGCGTTATTGCGGCGCACAGGTTTTTTTGATACGCCAGCAGAGGTGTCACTTGGGTTTTTGTTGAGCTTGAGTGTGGTCAAAATATGGCTTACTTGTTTTGTATAATTAAGTCATTTTAACAAAATAAACAGACAAGCTTAAAAGTATCTTCATGCAATCAAAGATTTACTATTAAAATTGAAAGCTATAAACCTGACTAATGGCGATGGAGAAATAAAAAAACCAGCAAATGCTGGTTTTTTTATTTCTTGATTTCCAGGCTTTCACATTAGATTTAAATCTCTAGATAAACCCACAAAAAAGCATTTAAACCTTCTGATAAACCTCAGAGCCCTTTTTCACAAACTCAATGGCTTTTTCCTGCATGCCTTTGGTCAGCGCTTCTTGTTCTGAAACGCCTTTTTCTGCCGCGTAATCACGTACATCCTGTGAAATTTTCATTGAGCAGAAATGCGGGCCGCACATAGAGCAGAAGTGTGCTTGTTTTGCGCCTTCTTGCGGCAATGTTTCGTCGTGGAATTCCTTGGCTTTTTCCGGGTCAAGGCCAAGATTGAATTGGTCTTCCCAGCGGAATTCGAAACGTGCTTTGGATAAAGCATTGTCACGGATCTGCGCGCCAGGGTGGCCTTTTGCCAAGTCCGCCGCATGCGCTGCGATTTTGTAAGTAATAATACCTACGCGCACGTCTTCTTTATCTGGCAAGCCTAAATGCTCTTTTGGCGTTACGTAGCACAACATAGCACAGCCGTACCAGCCGATCATGGCAGCGCCGATGCCAGAAGTAATGTGGTCATAGCCCGGTGCAATGTCAGTGGTTAATGGGCCTAATGTATAGAATGGAGCTTCGCCGCAATGTTCCAGTTGCAGTTCCATGTTCTCTTTAATCAGGTGCATCGGCACGTGGCCTGGGCCTTCGATCATGCATTGCACGTCGTGTTTCCAGGCGATCTGTGTCAGTTCACCCAGTGTTTTGAGTTCAGCGAATTGCGCTTCATCGTTGGCGTCGTAGATTGAGCCTGGACGCAAACCATCGCCTAAGCTGAATGAAACATCATATTGTTTCATGATTTGGCAGATGTCTTCAAAGTGTTCGTACAAGAATGATTCTTTATGGTGCGCCAGGCACCATTTGGCCATGATGGAACCGCCGCGTGACACAATGCCAGTCATGCGTTTTGCTGTCATTGGGATGTAAGCCAAGCGCACGCCTGCGTGGATGGTGAAGTAGTCCACGCCTTGCTCTGCTTGCTCAATCAAAGTGTCGCGGAAGATCTCCCAAGTCAGGTCTTCAGCTTTACCGTCAACTTTTTCCAAAGCCTGATAAATAGGCACGGTGCCGATAGGTACTGGTGAGTTGCGGATAATCCACTCGCGGGTTTCATGGATATTTTTGCCAGTGGATAAATCCATCACGGTGTCGCCACCCCAGCGGGTGCTCCATACCATTTTTTCAACTTCTTCACTGATAGAAGAGCCCAATGCAGAGTTGCCGATATTGGCGTTGATTTTTACCAAGAAATTACGGCCAATAATCATTGGCTCGATTTCTGGGTGGTTGATGTTCGCAGGAATAATCGCACGGCCGCGTGCCACTTCATCTCGCACGAATTCTGGCGTGATCATTTTAGGGATGTTGGCACCGAAATCCTGACCCTTATGCTGTGTTTGCAACAATTCGCTCATGTTCTCACGACGCTGATTTTCACGAATCGCAATGAACTCCATCTCTGGGGTGATAATACCTTTGCGTGCGTAATGCATTTGCGATACGTTTGCGCCTGCTTTTGCGCGTAATGGCTTGCGATGCAAGTTAAAACGCATTTCTGCAAGTTCAGGGTCAACTAGACGTTGGTGACCAAACTCTGAAGTTGGGCCATCTAGTTGCTCTACGTCGCCACGCTCCGCGATCCAGCCTGTACGCAATGCAGGCAAGCCGTTACGGATGTCGATGCTGATGGTAGGGTCTGTATATGGCCCCGAAGTGTCATAGACAACAACAGGTGGGTTTTTTTCTGCGCCAAAAGCAGAAGGTGTGTCGCTTAATGAAATTTCACGAAACGGCACGCGAATATCGGGGCGCGATCCCTCAACATAAACTTTGCGTGACTTTGCAAACGGGGTGGTTGCGCTCTCGTCAACAGAGGCGGTTTCGTTAAGAAACTTGGTAAGATTTTTATCGGTGGCGTTCAAGTGTGGCTCCTAGCAAAAACGTAAGGAGCAGCAAAGCTGCATTCCCTTACTTAGTTTATTTGTAGGAAAGCGGAATGATGCTTTCCTACGGCGGCATGACCCGCATCAGGTTCGAAGGGTATCTCTCACTGCATTTTGTTAAAAATACAGACCCCTAGCAATGACATCAATATACGCGAAAATTGGCATAAAACCAAGTAAATAAGTCGGATATCCTAGCTGTTTAATATGCTTAAGCGATATTGTTGTGGTTTTTTATGGCAGATTTTGATTCAAGTTTGAAGCGCCTCTAAAGAATCACTAAAAACTGACGTTATTTAGCAAGACATTGGCAGTTTTTGGGTTAAAAATCAGAAGCTGAAAATATCCTTTTTTGCACAAAATTTGGTAGACTGTAGCTAACAAGTCTAAAATCAACAAAAATTAACGATTGTATTGGTGAATCTATGGCATTAACTATCTATATAGTTTATTACCTCGTTGCGATTACCGCGCTGTTCTTTCATTTTACGGGGCACTTAGAGCGATGGGGTATGGAGTGGGTGATATTAGTGTTGGCGGTTACCGTGTTCCCTGTTGTGCTCTTTGTCTAACATAAGCTAATTGCGATAATTCTAATTTCTGCTTTGATGCTGAAATGATTGAAAGTCCCAACCAAAAAGCCTAGCGGCCTATTTTTTGATAAAAGGCTCTGCTAGGCGAGTTTGTTTTTTTAAGCCTAAATTAACTAGTCGTGGCGCAACGCCGTTGAGCCAGGCAAAGAAGGACTCTGGCTGGCCGATAAACACTTCTTGTTTTTCATTTTCCAATGCGCGTACGATAATTGCTGCTACTTTATCTGGCTCATCTACGTTACCACCTGTTTTGGCAAGCATGGCAAGCGTAGCGGCGTCATTCATGGGCGTGTTAACACCTCTAGGTGCAATATAGGTCACGCCGATATTGGTATCTACGAGTTCGCGCCGCAAGGCTTGCGAAAATCCATGAATAGCAAATTTGCTGGCGCAATAACTTGCATAATGTGGAAATCCCAGTGAGCCAAAAATAGAACCTATCATTAAGTAGTGCCCTTGATGGTTTTTTTTGAATTGTGGCAAAACGGCACGTGCGAGCTGAATTGGCGCTGTGACATTGGTGTGTATCATTTGCGCGATGCGCTCAGGCGTTTGGTCTTCAAACTGAATAAAATCTAAAATCGCAGCATTGTTGATTAAGATATCAATCGCCCCAAGTGCCTGTGTTGCGAGTGTTGCCACAGTTTCAGCAGTGCCTGTTTTTTCAAAATCGGCCTCAATTTTGATTGGCGTTTCACCAATTTGCGAGAGTTGGCTGGCTAACACCTCTAGCTTCTTTGCATCACGCCCAACGATGGCTAGTTTTGCACCCTTACGTGCGAGCATCAGCGCAACATGCTGACCAATGCCGCCAGTTGCCCCTGTGAGTAAAATGCGCTTGCCATTGAGTTGCATAGGTTGATCCTCGATAAAGCTAGGTTAAGATGCCATGTATTGTGCCTCTATTGTACGGAATATATCACCATATAATCTATAAAAAACTTTTGCACTGTGAATGATAGCCGCCTGATCATTCTCATCCGTGATTTGGTTCATTAAGCGCTCAAAAAATGATACATGACTGATATCAAGCGAGCCGTGTGATAGCAGGTAGCTAAACGCCTTTTGGGGTAGTTTAAGGCTTTGCATCAGCGTTTCACCTGCTTGAGTGGCAACCGCAGTACTGGTGCCTTCCAGCACCAGCACCATGCCAAAAAAACCAGCAGGATTTACGCGGTAAATCATGTCGTAAGCATAGGCCACCATGACTTCGGTTGCAATGCTGGCACTGGTGTCGGCCGTAGCGCTATTGCGCACTGCCTCTTTGTCTGCACCGCACTCAGCGATGTCATTCAGCACCCACTCCTGATGGCCCATCTCTTCTTCAATATATTCGCCAATCGCAGTGCGCAGCCATTCATAGTGGGCTGGTAAGCGTCCGCCACAGGCCATGAGCAAGGGCGTGGTGTGCTTGACGTGATGATAAGCCTGCGTCAGAAAACCGATATAGGTGTTAAGTGAAATTTGTCCTTTTCCACCCTGTGTAATCAGTGGCAGAGCCATCAGGGTTGCACGCTCTTGTGCGGTGGCCTGGAGTAGCGTTTGATAAAAAGTCATGGTTGAACCTCTTCATATAATGCGTTAATTTTATCTTGATAAGATTGCCAAATCATCTCGCGACGATTGCGGCCATTAGTGGTGAGTTGCTGATTGGCTACGCTAAACGGGGCATCGGCATTGATCCAGCGTTTAATTCTGGCGTAATCTGGCAAGTGTTGATTGATGGTTTGTATTACGGACTCAATTTGTGCCGTTGTTGATAAGGCTTTAGGCACAATGACCGCCACATTCCATGGCCTTGCTTCACCAAAGATGGCTGCCTGCGCAATCAATGGCGATATTTTAAGTTCGCGCTCTACCCACTCAGGCGACACATTGCGCCCGAATGAGGTGATAAAAATATTCTTTTTACGGCCAGAGATAAATAAATAACCGTCGTCGTCGATATGACCGATGTCACCAGTAGGTACAGTGTCGCCGGGTAAATTATCTTGGCCAACATAACCAAGATAAGCATTACCTTGCACAATAATTTCATTGTCATCACTCAATGTCACATTCACATGTGGTAGAACTCTCCCCACACTGCCAACCTTGTTAGACTGTGGCTGGTTAAGCGACACGACAGATGCGCATTCAGAAAGCCCGTAACCTTCATATACAGGCAGCATCAAATCTTTTGCGCGTTTAATGAGCTGGGGTGATACAGAGGCACCGCCTACGGCTAAAAAGCGTAAATTACACGGTGGAGGCGCACCTGCTTCCAGAAGTAGTACGAGTGCATGCAATAATTCTGGGGTGAAAATTGCTGTGGTGGCATGTGCTACTCCTAGCATATTGCATAGTTTCTGTACATCCAAGCCCGATGCGCCAGAGAGCCCAATGGCTTGGCTAGGTAAAACCACACAGCTGGCACCTGCTAATAACGGTGCATAAATACCTGCTACATTTTCGAGCAAGGTGGCCAGTGGCAAAACATTCAAATGGATATCCTGCGCATTTAACTCACCGATCTGGGTGATGGATGCCGCCACTTTTAGCATATTTTCTGCACTTAAGCACACGCCTTTGGGGTTGCCAGTGGTGCCTGAAGTGTAGGTGATTTTTGCAGTGCCTGCGGGGAGTGTGACAGGATGTGTCTGCCGCAAATCAAATTGTGTGAGCTTCTTACCAGCAACGGTGAATTGCGCTGCTTGCATGATGCGATCTGCAAGTAAAGGCTCAAAGGTTTCTGGGTGATCGGTGATTAATATTTCGGCGCCAGCATCTTGTATGGCATGTAGCCACTGCGCGGATGAAAAGAAAAATGGCAAAGGCACGAGGGGAATGAGGCATTCGAGCGCGGCTAAATCTAAAATGACCCATGCGGGGCTGTTTTCTACAGCCAGCGCGACAGTCTTTCCCACCAATGCATGCCAAGCTTTTGCCTGCTCGCTGATTGCCAAATAGAGTGTGGCGTAATCAATAGCGATATGTTCACTATGAAGTGCTAATTTATCAGGCTGCTGTGCAGCATGCTCAGCAATGGCCGCCATGAGTTTATTATGATGCATGACTTATCATCCCATATTTTCCATTAGGCGATTTTGCATCTACTTGCATGTCAACTTGCCCATTTCGCGTCTTTTTTTGTGCATATGTTCTGTCAGTAGAATGACTATTGGCAGAACATATGCACAAAAAATCCATCAAGCTGTGCGGCAGTTGCCACTGCAAGTCCTAATGGAAAATATGGGATCATTTCGCAACGCCTCTCACCGCAACAACTTGCGGTGCGTTGTCATAATATTTACCCCAGATGACTTGCTCTTCAGCGCTTAAGCGTGATTTATCAGCGGGGTGCAGCGCATAGACATCGCGACCACCTTTGATTAAGCCGTTTTGCAGGCTGTGGTGAGCGGTGGCTACACACCATTCCACACCAATATCTAAACTGTGCTGAATCACATGTGCGATTAAAATGCCTGCATTACGCGGGTTATCAACGGCCAGGTTGCCGATTTCTGTAATTTGCTGACGTGTAATGGGCTGATTGAAGCGTTTTGACAACACGGTTTCAATGGGTACATCCAGATAGCGCTCCAAAAATAGCGGTGCCGAGTCAGCTTTTCTCAAACCAAACGCTGCTACCAGCTGCCCAGTATCTCCATCCCGCAAGCTAACGAGCTGCGGCATAAATTGCTGAATGTCTGCACCATAAGTTTTTGTAAACACTGCGTGTACAAATTGCTCAATCTCTTCACGGTCTGCAGCGTTGATATCGGAGCTTGCCACTATGATATTTTTTGCCTGATGCCGTTTATTTGCCGCAAATGGACGTGCCTTATAAGCAGCCTCTGCGTTAAAGAAGGTCTCAGGAAAATGTAATCCTGCATAAGTCGCACTTAGCATTTTGTGTTTCACCATGTTTGTTACTTGTGATTAAACATAGGCAAATTTTGTGCCTGATAAATGAAGTCCATATTGTTATTCATGTCTAGTATTGGTTAAAAACCTTAATTATTAAGTGGTTATGGGCTTGGTGGATTGGTGTGTGTGATGATTTATCTATCACGCAAGCATGCATGAGTAGTGATTAAGTGCATTTAATCGCTATTAATTGTGCAAAATATGCAGGGTTCTTTTAGGTTGTCACGACGCAGCATGCAAATATTGCAGGCAATACACTGACGGACTTAGGTGAATGCTTATTAAAACAGTGGCTTAGGTGGCTGGCATGTGCTAATATTGCGCTTTATCTTTGAATCATTGTGTTATATGACGCTTCCCCCATTGAAATCTTACATGCCATCTGAAGATTTTTGGCTAAAGCACCTGCTGGCCAGCATGTTTGTTGCCGCATTGATGTTGCTGGTTTATCCAGTTTTGCACATTGACACAAACTTAACGGATTTATTTTTTGACGCAAATCAACAGCGCTTTCCACTGAAACGTGACTTGTTTTTAACGCAATGGATGCATATCGGGCTCAAATGGCTGATGGTCGCCGTTGCGGTGAGTAGCCTTGTATTGTGGATATCCAGTTATTTGTTGACAAGTATCAAGGCTTACCGTGCCCCACTGCTTTGGGTGTTTGTGGGGATGGTAGTCTCTACCGCGGTAGTTGCAATATTCAAACATTATAACCAACACGCTTGCCCGTGGGATTTAGCCATGTATGGCGGTAGCTATCCTTTGTTAATTTTATTTGAGCAGCTTCCAGCAGGTATCAAAGCTGGGCGATGCTTTCCTGCTGGACACCCCTCTGGCGGTTTTGCACTGATGGCATTTTATTTTGCTTTTATCACGCGTCACCCCACTTTCGCCAAGCTGATGCTGTTATCTGGTTTGTTCATGGGCTTGGTGATGGGAGGTGTACAGATAGTCCGTGGGGCGCATTTTTTGTCGCATGTGCTGTGGAGTGGCTGGGCGGTGTGGATGACATTGCTGGTTTTATACAGGATTTGGCCACCCCGCCCAAATATCTGACTTACAAAAATGAGCGCAATATTAATTTAAGAAACCAATTTAATTAAAAAACTTAAGAAACGATAGAAATAAAAATGATGACCAATCTATTAAGACCGATCCCCTTTAAAGTGACATTTACATGGCTTGTTGCAGGCATTGCGTTGCTGGTGTGGCTGTTGCTGCGTGTTGTTTTAACATTGCAGGTGGGTGCTGCACAAGTAAATGCAGTGGAAGTACTTAAGCTTTTTATTCAAGGCTTTTGGTTTGATATTGCCACACTGGCTTATTTAGTGGTGCCTTGGCTTTTGCTATCGGCTTTGTTACCCAATAAGCTGCGAGGTAAAACCTGGGTCAACAATGTGCGCTGGTTGATGGTTTTCTTACTGGCATTCGGATTAATATTCGGCGCGGTTTCTGAGTTTATTTTCTGGCAGGAATTCACAACGCGTTTTAATTTTATTGCGGTGGATTACTTGATTTATACCAATGAGGTGATAGGCAACATTCGTGAGTCCTATCCCGTGCCTTTGATTTTATTGGGCATTGCCTTAATCGTGCTGTTATTGTTATTTAGCTTAAGTCGCAAAGTCCGTTTTGAGACAGCGCCAAGAACACTTAAAGGTAAGCTGATATTGCTTGTTTTGGCGGCTACTTTACCTGTATTGAGCTACCAGTTTGCTAATGTGGATCAAATGGAGTTCAGCCAAAATACCTATGCCAATGAGCTTTCTGGCAATGGCATTTTTAGTTTTTCGGCAGCCGCCAGACGCAATGCGTTGGATTACGACAAGTTTTATAAAACCATCCCAGATACCCATGCACGGCAATTATTAAAAGAATTAGGTGTTGATAGAAAAACCGTAGGCGAGATTGTTGCACGCGCTCATCAGAGCAAGGCGCACAGTGCGGCTGTAGCGTCGGCGAACCAGATGCTGGCGACGGGGCCTTTTAAGCGCAGACCCAAAAGCGTGATTGTGATTTCTGTAGAAAGCCTGTCTGCTTCCTATATGGGGACTTATGGCAATCAGGAAAACCTTACCCCGTATTTAGATAAGTTAGCGCATGAGAGCCTGGTGTTTGACAAGCTGTTTGCTACGGGCACGCGCACCGTACGTGGGTTAGATGCACTTTCTATTGCTATTCCACCTATTCCTGGGCAGGCCATCGTACACCGCCCAGACAGTGAGCATTTGGCAACGATAGGCGAATTACTGGAAGCCAAAAACTACGCCACGTTTTTTATCTATGGCGGATATGGTGTATTTGACAGCATGAATGCTTATTTTAGAGGGAATGACTATCAAGTGGTAGACCGCACAGATTTTGATAAAACAACCATTCAAAGTGAAAACGTATGGGGGGTAGATGACGAAAGCCTGTTCAAAAATTCAATTGCACTTCTGGATAAACGCGTAAAAGTGCAACAGCCTTTCTTTGCACATATTATGACGACCAGTAATCACCGCCCTTATACTTTCCCCGAAGGTAAGATAGATTTGCCACAAGGTAGCCGCAGGGGCGCGGTGAAGTATACCGACTATGCGATTGGCCAGTTTATTGAGCATGCTAAAACCAAACCGTGGTTTAAAGATACGCTGTTTGTGATCGTGGCTGACCACTGCGCCTCGGTGGCAGGGAAAACCAAATTGCCTGTAGCTAAATACCATATCCCATTATTCTTTTATGCGCCAGACTTATTGCCTGCAGGGCATTATTCACGCATCGCTAGCCAAATTGATATTGTGCCGACTCTGCTGGATGTGCTGGGTGAGCATGGAGCGCAGCATTTTTATGGTCAGTCAATGTTTGAGGCACAGGCAAAGAAATTGCCCGAGCGCACTTTTATCAGTAACTACCAATCGTTGGGCTATTACAAAAATGACAAGCTGGTTGTGTTGTCCCCTAAGCAGACGGTTGAAACTTATCTGGTGGATGCAAAAACCTTGGAATCAACATTAACGGACATCGATGAAGAGCTCGCAAACGAGGCTGTGGCTTATTATCAAACCGCAGCACGCGCTTATAAAAATGGTGAACTCAAAGAGTTTGCAGGTATTGAGTAATTCAATTGCAGTTGATGCTGGGCGCATTGTTGCTGATGTCACCATTAGGCATAATCCACAATAGAGGTTTGATGCGAGTGTCCAGCTTGCAGGCATCAATATAACCTATACTGCCTTTGGTTTCTTGTATGTATCGAACCACTGCTTCTTCTGAGTAAACCACGTGTGGTGGTGAGGTGCCATGGAAATATAAACCGTTCCAGTAATCGTTCTGTGTGCTGGGTGTGCTGCCCAATACCGCATTTGAGAATTGCAGTCGCAGGGCGTTGTCTGATGGCAGGTTGACAGGATGGATGGGTTGCCCATCTGCCCAATAGGTTTTTTTTCGCCAGTAAATAAGCTTGAGTTCACTTAATGAAAAGTTTTTAATCACGTGTTCATGAGCGACAATAAGTGCGATGGCTGGTTTGTCTGCGGCTAGACTGTGCGAAGTGACGCTAAGACACGTAAGTATGACCATTGCAATGCAGCCTCTAAAAATGTGAATCTGCATTAAAATAGCACCGCAAAAGAGGCTGCAAAGCCACGAGGTGACTCTACAAGGTTGTCGCTATGGTTATTGCTGCCACCTGTTAATTCAAGTTTCAGCAGTTGGTTAGGTTTTATGCGCCAAGTGGTGCCAATTAGCCAGCGCTGGTCATGTCCTTCATCTGGTCGATGCAAGGTTTCAATGCGCGCAATCGCTCGCCAGTCAGGGGTAAAGCCTATGGGTATTGCTGTTTGCAAATAGGCGCCACTTCCGCCGTCTTTATTGTGCGATGACCAGCGCTGAAATGCTTCTCCTGTAAATTCAACCCCTTGATAATGGGTAATAAAATCCAAACCCAGCAGGCGGTAACTTGGGTTGCTGATATTTTTTTCATTAAACGACATGGCGCTCAGGCCAAAATTGGCCGTTTGTCCGAAGCTCAACCGCGCGCCTTTTACGTTGTCAAATTTAAGCTCATAATCATCATGTACCTGATCTTTAAGCGCCTCCCAAAATAGCGCATACTCAAGCGCACTCTCCTGCACGGGCATTGCACCAAACGCCATGAGGCCATTTGCAGCGATAGGGAACAATCGTCTGGTAGCCAGTGGCCGCGAGCTGGTCCACACCAGTGGTGCAGCATGTAACTGGTTCCAGCGTCCTGTCGGGGTTAGAAATCGCCCAGCGCGCAGATTGATTTTTTCAGATAAATGGTAATCGAGATAGAGTCGTTCTAAATCCAGAAAGCTCTTTTTGGTGTGAAGGCCATTGTCATCATCCCATACTAATGGGTTTTCTAATTCCAGCTCAGCAAAAAATTTAAAGCGGCTTTCATTCTGCCATGTCAAAATCAAGCTAATTTCATGTAGCGCAATTTCAGCTTCTGCATCTCTTGGTGCTGTAATGCCTGCACTGGTGTAACCGCCTAATTTGAAGTGCTCAACAAAAGAATGTGCGTTGCCAGAGGAGTCATCTGCACTTGCGGTCTTGCAGAGCAAAAGTAGCAGGGCTACACTGCTTAAACAAATTAGTTTATAAAAATGCATGGTTGCTCCATACTCACAAGTGTGTAGATTTAGAAAAAGCTTTTATTACATGCTAGGCATTGACTAAATGCGCATTTTTTAATGCTATTTTTTTGAATTGTATTCTATTCTGCCGATGGAGCATTTATTGTAAACATGCCACGTGTGACTAATCATGCAGATTAAATTTTGGCGATTAAAGCCACTCTCCGTTAAAAAATTGCTATTGGTCAGTTTTTTATTGACGGCGCTTTTACCTATGCTGGTTGTCACAGTGCTGGCATTTTATCAGGCGCGGACAGTATTGCGTGAAGAGATTTCGCGTGATATGCAAACGCGCGCCAATGCGGCGTTGAGTGAAATAGACAATATGATGTTTGAGCGACTGCAAAACGTGGTGTCTTGGAGCCGGTTAGAAGTCATGCAAGAGGTGGCAATCCATGACATTGATAAACGTCTGTCAAATTTTTTAAATGAATTGCAAGTGAGTTATCGCGGTGTTTATCAGGCGCTGTATGTGGCGAATATGCAGAATATCGTGGTGGCCTCCAGCGACCCATCTCAAATTGGTCAGCCAGTTACTCAAAACTCACCCTGGATGCAGATCAATTTTGCTAATCATCCCGTGACACTGGCGTCGCTTGCACAACAGCGCTTACCTATCGCGAGTGAAATTAAAGACGTGAATCAGCAGGCGATAGGCACTTTGTGGGTGGTGTTTGACTGGAAATATATTGAAAACATTCTAAACAATACCAGCAACCAGGGCAGTGCCGCTGCATTACTGGATGAAAGTGCACCAAGTGAACGCGTACTCGCGCAGACTAAGGATTGGCAAAAAATCACTGCTGCGCATGATATCTCCGAGCGCTCAAAAGTAAGCAATATGGCAACAGCACCCATATTCCATTGGGGAGTGACTATCACGCAGTACCGTTCAGTGGTCATGGCGCCTGTGCATCGCATGGGGTTTATTTTTCTCTTCTTTCTAGCTGTGACTGCGATGCTGGCAACGATACTGGCTACGCCTTTGGCGAGAAATATTACCAGACCGCTTGCCAGGCTCACACGTTATGCGCATGGATTTGTGCGCACATCACAAGCGGCATTACCGCCAGCGGACGGCCCATCTGAGGTGCGTGCACTGACAGGGGCATTTGGTCAGATGATAGAAGACCTAACCCTCTCAAAAGAAAATCTGACACGTGCGGCCAAACTGGCTGTTGCAGGAGAAATGGCAGCGGCCATGAGCCATGAAATCAGGACGCCACTCGGTATTCTGCGCTCATCCGCCCAAGTGCTGGCGCGCGAAAAGAATTTAAGTGCAGAAGGACAGGAGGTGGCAGTTTTTATCAGCACCGAAACCGAAAGACTGAATAAGTTGGTTTCCACTTTGGTGGATTCTGCGCGCCCACGACCGCCAGAATTTCTGCCGCATGATATGGTCTTGTTGCTAGAGCATGCGGTGGCCATGCTGCGTATGCAGGCCAATAAAAAAGACATTAGCCTTTCTTTTGAAGTGTATCCCTTACAGGAAAATATCAGCAAACAGATCATCGTAGAATGTGATAATGAACAAATCACACAGGTGATTTTGAATTTACTGCTGAATGCAATTCAAGTGTTACCTGAGGGCGGTACACTTGCAGTGACTTTGTATGAGGCAATTGACGATGTGATGATCAGCGTTGCTGATAATGGTAGTGGCGTGAGTGAAGCACAGAAAGCGCAGATATTTGACCCATTCTTTACGCAAAGGCCTGGCGGAATTGGTCTGGGTCTGGCAGTATCAAAACAGATTGTCACCACCCACTTTGGTACACTGACGGTAGAAACCAGCACCTTAGCAGAAACTGGTGCGGATTTTAGAGTGAAGCTGCCCAAGCAGCAATTACATACGTAATTTTAGATGCAACAGGCGACAAGAGGTCGGAGTAAATAAATGTCTCAAAGTGTTAAAACGATACTGGCTGTGGATGATGAGCCCAATATGCTGCGCTTGCTCGAAATTAGCCTGCGCCAGGCGGGATATCAGCCATTAACCGCAAGAGATGGACGCGAGGCCATAGAAATTATTCGCACCGAGCATGTGGATTGTGTGGTGAGTGACCTGCATATGCCGCGCATGGATGGCTTGCAGTTGTTAAAAGAAGTGCGTCTGACTAGCGCAGAATTGCCCGTGATTATCGTCACTGCGCAAGGTGAAATAAAATCTGCCATAGAAGCAATGAAAAGCGGCGCCTCGGATTACATTTTACGCCCGTTTGACTTGGAAGAATTAGAGCTGGCCATCGAGCGCGCATTGTCATTTTCACGGTTACAGGTAGAGAATCAGTTCTTTCGCGAAGAAAAAGCCGTTGATGCTGGCATGATAGGCCATAGCGATGCCATGCAAAAACTCTTTGCCGCGATTTCGCAAGTGGCGCCAGAAAAAGCCACCGTGCTGGTCGCTGGCGAAACCGGCACAGGTAAGGAGCTGGTTGCGCGCGCCATTCATGCGGGATCAAACCGTAAACAGGGGCTATTTGTTGCAGTGAATTGTGCGGCGATACCGCATGAGATGCTTGAATCTGAATTGTTTGGTCATGAAAAAGGCGCGTTTACTGGCGCGATTAAAGAGCGTGTAGGCAAGTTTGAGCTGGCGGATGGTGGCACACTGTTTTTGGATGAGGTCACAGAAATGCCCGTGCAGCTACAGGCTAAACTACTGCGCGCGTTGCAGGAGAATGTCATTGAACGGGTGGGTGGCAATCGTCCGATAGCCGTGGATATTCGAGTGATTGCCGCAACTAATCGCAACCCGAGCGAGGCCATTAAAGAGGGCAAATTACGTGAAGACCTTTACTATCGTTTAAATGTATTTCGTATAGATTTACCCGCATTAAAAGCACGTAAATCTGATATTGTGCTGTTAGCCAAGCATTTTTTGGCAAAGCGCCATGTAGAAATTTCGGATGCTGCCGTTAATCTATTGGAACAGTATGATTGGCCAGGGAATGTGCGTGAGCTGGAGAACGTATTGGAACGTGCGGCAATCATCAGTGGCAATCAGTGCGTCATGCCTCAGCATCTGCCAACAGAAATGACATCAAGTGCGGCTTTTCCAGGAATGACTGATGCTATTACGGAGGCTGCAGGCGAAGCTAAATGGTCACTACCCGCAGCAGTGGAGGCATTGGAGCGAGATTTTATTGCGCGAGCACTAGAAAAAACGCAAGGGAATAAAAGTAAAGCAGCCAAGCTGCTGGAGATTAGTGAGCGCTCGCTATGGTACAAATTAAGTCAATATAAATTGACATAACGCAATGCCTTAGAGGCAATATTTACGATAATATCATGTTGTAAAATGCTTAAGGCTAAGCTTTGCGGCGCTTGTGTCAAGTGTACAAAACGCGCATGAGGTACAGAGTTAAGTATGCAAGTGGGTTGTCAGTGAAGTATAAGTTGGCTGATTTTCACAAAAATACGTTTAAAATCGACTGATGAGCCCGTTTGAAGAAACCTGGCACGTGTTAATCATTGCTCTATACAATAGCTAAACAGTGTTAAAGTAACCTAATTTTTCATAGGTGTTGATGTTGCGTTTAACCCATTTTTTTTCAGTGCTTTTTCTCGCTACCAGCACATCACAGGCTTGGGCAGACGAATCATCATTGGTGTTAGAAAGTGGCATTTCTGATCTACCCTTAACTCAAATTCCCTTTGAAGAACTGGTCAAAATGGATGTGCAAAGCGCATCTAAAATTGCCAGCCAAATAAGTGCTGCGCCTTCGGCTGTCAGCATCATCACCGCCGATGATATTAAAGCTTATGGCTACCATACGCTTGCTGAAATTCTGGAAGGCATGCGCGGCCTTTACATTACCAATGACCGCGCTTATTCATTTTTAGGTGGCCGTGGATTTGGGCGGCCAGGTGATTTTACTGGGCGCATTATGCTGTTGCTGGATGGCACGCAAATCAATAACAACATTTATAGCAGTGGCAATCTTGAATATGTAGGGATTATTGACCCTTCCCTGATTGAGCGGGTGGAGTATGTGTCAGGGCCAGGCTCTGCCATCTATGGCAACAATGCTTTTTTCGGCATCATTAATATCATCACCAAGCAGGGACATGACATCAATGGCTTGCAACTAGTGGGGGAAGTAGCAAGTTATGGCGGTCGCGATGCCAAAATCAATTACGGCAAGCGCTTTGAAAATGGAGCAAAAGTGCTTTTGTCTGCTTCAGGTTTTAACAGTGACGGCCAAAATTTAACACTCAGCCAGGACGCATCAGGTAATTTGGGACGTGCGCTAAATTTGGATGAACAGCAGAGTCGGCATCTATTCGGCAAATTAGAGTGGGAAAGCTGGCTGGCAGAGATAGCTTATTCCACTCGAAAAAAAGATATCCCGACAGCACCTTATGGGGCTGATTTTAATGCACCCTATAATTATGAAGACACCATGTTTTCCGCTAGCCTGAAGCATGACCGCTGGATAAGCCCCGCATTACAAATGTCTTTACATGGGTACTATGGGCGCTTCGAGTATCAAGGTCTTGCAACGTTCTCTTCCACCGCTTACAAAGAGCGTTCTGTTGGGCAGTGGTTGGGTATCAATGCGCAGTTTGTAGGTAACTGGTTTAAGAATCAGCGCATCTTATTTGGCTCAGAAGTCAGATATGATTTTGATCAAAGGATTAAAACTTCTGCGCTTGATTTTAATACGCATGAATCTACACTGGGATTGTATGCGCAGGATGAAATTAAGCTTAGCCCGCAATGGCTGATCAATCTGGGTGCGCGTTTTGATATCAACCAGAATGAGTTCAATAACAATGTACAGCGGCTTAGTCCACGTTTAGCGTTGATTTACAAGCCAGTTGATGCGACGAATATTAAATTATCCTGGAGCCAGGCTTACCGTCGCCCCAATCCTTTCGAGAAGCATTACACCGATAACTTAACGCTATTCTCTAATGCCGACTTGAAACCGGAGCGGGTTCGGGCAACCGAGCTTGTAATGGAACATAATCTGAATAAAGACACTAGGCTGTTAGGTGCGCTGTATCATTACCAAACAGAGGATGTGATTTTCCAGAAGCAGCTGGATGCGAGTGCTGGAACCAGTCAATTTAATAATGTGAGAGGAGGAAAAACAAACGGTGCTGAATTAGAGCTCGAAAAACATTGGGATAATGACATGCGCTTGCGCACAAGCGTTGCGATTCAGAGCGCGCAGGATGGGGATGGGCACTGGCAGGTGAATTCACCGCGCCGTATCGGTAAGCTTAATTTTTCAGTGCCATTTTTTAATGGTGCGTGGCGTGCGGCCTATGAAATGCAGGCCTATAGTGAGCGTAAAACTGAGCATGGCACCGTGCTTGGCGGGTTTAGTCTGGCTAATTTAACGCTTTCGGCAGACAAGCTACTACCCCACATGAATGTAGCGGTAGGTATACGCAATGTATTTGACCGTGATTACGCGCACGTGGCCCCCAGCAGTAATGACAAGCAAATTTTAATCCCGCAAGATGGCCGTAGCTATTGGCTACGCATGACTTACGAATTCAAATGAAACGCGGCCAACTACTGCAACTATTATTATTGTCAACGCTGCTGTGCGGTTTTGCCCGCTTTGCATTTGCGGGAGGGGCTGCTTCGCCAGTCCCTGAATACGACATGAAAGCAGCGTACTTATATAATTTTGCTGTACTTACCACTTGGCCAAAACCTGAGCAAGCCAGCATAAAAATGTGCGTGTTGGGTCGTGACAACTTTAGAGGTCAGTTAGAGCAACTTACCCAAAAAACAAAATCGGGTTTGCAGTTTAGTCTGAATTACCTGGCTGACTTAAATGCTGTAGCAAGCTGCCAATTACTCTTTATTGACAAATCAGAAAGCATAGATGCCACTTTATTGACTAGTCAGCTTGAGGGGCTTTCTGTATTGACGGTGACTGATAATCCAGCGTTATTTGATGCAGGGGTCATGCTCGGTTTGTTTTTGGACAACAAGCGTTTGGTGTTTGACGTCAATCACGAACAGGCAAAAAAAGCTGGGTTGACAATGAGCTCAAAATTATTGCGTGTTGCGCGCAAGGTGTTTTAGGTTGCGATGACAAATCAAAAAACTATCAGAGGTGAAATCAGGTATTTAGCCATGGCTTCGGTGATTGTGGCGTTGGGCATTACTTTTCTGATGGGTGTGGTTTATAAAATCATCACAGAGCGCGAAGAAGCACAGTCTGAACTGAAAGTATTAGCACAAATTACCGCAATTAATAGCCAACCCGCACTTTTGTTTAAAGATAAGCTGGCTGCTGAGGAAATACTTGCCGCCCTTTCCCCCAATTCAGATATTGTCAGCGCGGAAATCACGACAGCGAGTGGTGAAGTACTCGCAAGAAAAAAGATGGATCAAGGTATCAGTGCTGAAGGAGGGCAACTGACGACTTATGTCAGTCAGTTATTAAGGCGTTTACTTGCTGAAGGTGGTTGCGAAATGGTGGAGCATACCGTAACGCTTAACGGTGAGGTGCTGGGCAAAGTCGCCATTGAATCGGTGATGCTGGCTGTCTGGCTGGAGATTATCGCAGCCATTATCGCTTCAATCGTAGCAACGGGTTTGGCCGTCATTTTGAGCCTGTTGTTGATTCGCAACATGCTGGACGATATTTTAAAGCCGATTGCTCATTTGAGTGAGAGTGCGTCCAAATTGGCAAAATCCAAACAATATTCCCAGCGTGTACCCCGTTTGGCCGATGATGAGTTAGGTGAGTTAACGGACCAATTTAACCAGATGCTTAACGAGGTTGAAAGACGTGATAAAGACTTGCTTGCGCAGAATAGCGCCCTGGAAAATGAAGTTAAGAATAGAACGCAAGTCATTACGCAGTCTATGGAAGAAATGCGTTCTCTCATGGACTCTATGGCAGAGGGCGCTTATGGGGTGGATGCTGATGGCAACTGTAAATTTGTGAATGCGGCGTTTTTAAGGATACTGGGTTACACCAGTGCAGAGGAAATACTCGGTAAAAACGTACATGCATTAATTCACCATTCACATGCTCAGGATAAGCGCTATCCAATGGCTGATTGCAAAATCATGACCACTTGCATGCAAAACAAGCCTCTGCACGCCACGGACGAAGTGTTCTGGCGTAAAGACAACACCCCTGTACCTGTTGAGTATTGGTCACAGCCTATGCTGGTAGATGGCGTGGTGAAAGGCGTAACCACCACCTTTGTGGATATCAGTGAGCGTAAGCAGTCTGAAGCGGAACTTAAGGTCGCGGCCACCGCATTTGAAGCACAGGAAAGCATGATGGTGATGGATGCAGGCCGTATAATTTTGCGTGTAAATAAAGCGTTTACCGAGATTACGGGCTACGCAGCAGATGAGGTGATTGGCAAATCTGGCAGCCTGTTTAGATCAGGCCGCGAGGATGAAAATTATTATCAGCAAATGTGGAGCGCGATTGACCAGCAGGGTTTTTGGCAAGGAGAAGTATGGAACAGGCGCAAAAATGGCACGATTTACCCAGGCAAGATTTCGATTAGTGCTGTTAAGAACCAGCAGGGCGATATTACACATTATGTCAGCACGCTCACAGACATTACCAAAACTAAGGCAGCTGAGCAGGAAATCAGAAACCTTGCTTTTTTTGACTCGCTCACAGGATTGCCTAATCGCAGACTCTTGCTGGACAGATTAAGTCAGGCGCTCACTTTCAGCGCACGTAGTGGGCGCGAAGGCGCATTGTTATTTATTGATTTAGACCACTTTAAAACACTGAACGATACCATGGGGCATGCCGTTGGCGATATGCTATTACAGCAGATTGCGGCCAGGCTCTCTGCCTCAGTACGTGAGGGCGATACAGTGGCGCGTTTAGGCGGTGATGAATTTGTGGTGATGCTGGAAGATTTAAGTGAGCATGCGGTTGAGGCCGCCGCACAAACAGAGGCCATAGGCGAAAAAATATTGCAAGCGCTGGCACAGCCTTATCAGCTAGAGGCGCATGAGCATCACAGCACGGCGAGCATAGGTGCCACCCTATTTAATGACCACGAAGCCGACATTGATGAATTGCTCAAACAGGCCGACATTGCCATGTATCAGGCCAAAAAAGCAGGGCGCAACACGCTGCGCTTTTTTGACCCAGAAATGCAGGCCAGCATCAACACCCGTGCAGCACTCGAAGCAGAACTGCGCAAAGCCCTCGAGCGCCAGCAATTCAAGCTCCACTACCAACTGCAAGTTGATGCCGCAGGCCAGCCTGTTGGTGCTGAAGCCCTCATTCGTTGGCAACACCCAAGCCAAGGCCTTGTCTCCCCTTACCACTTTATCCCACTGGCTGAGGAAACGGGACTTATCATCCCCATTGGAGAATGGGTACTTAACACCGCCTGCCAGCAACTCCACGCTTGGCAGCAGCGCACCGGCACCCAGCACCTCACGCTTTCAATCAACGTCAGCGCTAAGCAATTCCGCCAGCCTGACTTTGTGCAAGTCATACAGCAAGCGGTCAGCCAACACCAGATTAACCCCGCCTACCTTAAACTTGAACTCACCGAAAGCATGCTGCTAGAACACATGGCGCAAACCATCGC